>NZ_PSYR01000002.1:351873-703747 GCF_003333315.1 Acidiferrobacter thiooxydans | reverse complement strand
ACGCCCATTCCTCCGGGGTTCTCATAGCCAAACTCATCTATGACGTCGAACAGGTGGCAAGTGCCGCCACGCGTGCCTTGTCGACGCTTGTAAAGGACAACGCCACCGTCCTTGGTCTGCTCGGATGGATGTTCTATCTGAACTGGAAGCTGACCATCGCCATCCTGGTGGCGGCGCCGGTGATCACATGGGTGAATCGCCGCATGGGCAAACGTTTCCGGCGCACCAGCCGTTCGATTCAAGACTCCATGGGAGCGATCTCGCATGTCGTTCAGGAGGCCGCGGACGGACACCGGGTCATAAAGACCTTTGCCGGCCAGGACGAGGCCTTGCGCGGCTTCACGCAGGCCAATGAGGCCAATCGGCGCGAGAACATGCGGCGCACGCGCGTCGCGGCCTCGGGGGTGCCGGTGGTGCAGCTGATGGCCGCATCGGCGCTCGCATGGGTGGTGTACGCGGCGATGCGCGAGCCGCACGCGACTGTCGGCGGCTTCATGTCGTACGTGGCGGCGATGATGATGCTGCTTGCGCCCATCAAGCGGCTGACGCAGGTCAATGAGACCTTGCAGACCGGCATGGCCGCGTCGCAGAGCGTGTTTTCGTTCATCGATCAGCCGCCCGAGACCGAGACCGGGCAGCGCGTGTTGACCGATGTGCGCGGGGATGTGGCCTATCACAATGTCTCATTTCGATATAGTCCGGAAGGTCGGAAGGCGGTCAACGAGGTGTCTTTTACCGTGCCCGCCGGGCAGACGGTGGCGTTGGTCGGCACCTCGGGGAGCGGCAAGACCACCATAGCCAATCTTCTGCCGCGCTTTTATAACGCAGAGTCCGGCTATATCACCCTAGACGGCGTGGATACGCGCGAGATCACGCTTGCCGACCTGCGCTCGCATATCGCGCTCGTAAGCCAGGAGACGGTGCTGTTCGATTCGACGATCCGCGAGAACATCCTCTACGGGCACAAGGGCGTGACCGACGATGCGCGGCTCATGGAGATCGTCGAGGCGGCCCATGTCGCGGAGTTTTTGAAGGATCTCCCGCGCGGCCTGGATACGTTGGTGGGGGAGCGCGGGGTAAGGCTATCAGGCGGACAGCGTCAACGCATCGCCATTGCCCGCGCGTTGCTGAAGAATGCCCCGGTCCTGATCCTCGATGAGGCGACCGCGGCGCTCGACACCGAGTCCGAGCGGCACGTGCAAGCCGCCATGATCCGGCTCATGCAAAATCGCACGACGATCGTCATTGCGCACCGTTTATCGACGATAGAGCATGCCGACTGCATCCTCGTCATGAGCAAGGGTCGGGTCGTGGAGCGCGGGACGCATGCCGAACTTATGGCGCAGAACAAGATGTATGCGCGACTGCACCAGATGCAGTTTCATGGCTGATCGTGTCTATGAAGGACAGCTGCTTGCAGGGGTTGTGGCGGACGTTCGCGACCGCTTGAGCGGCAATACCGCGCGCGCCAACGCCCGTCTTGGTTTGCTGCGGCCGCCGCCGGCGCGCGCGCGGCTGATATGGATCAAGTCTGATGCGCGCGAGGTGAACGGGCGGCTGGCCGCGGAGATCGCGGGCACGGTGCGCGAACGCAGTGCGGACCGGCCGATCGTCGTGACATTCGAATACGAGCACCAAGCGATGCTGGCGCGGCTCAGGGCCATCGCCAACCTCGGCTTTGCCTATGGGCCCGCGGATCGGCGCGCCGCCACGCGACGCATTCTGGAACGGCTGCGCCCGGCCTATGTGGTGGCGCTCGGCGAGGCCATGCGACCGCATCTCGCGGCCGGACTGAAGGCCGCCGGCGTGCCTTGCTGTATCGTGCATGGGCGGCCTGGGGCGGCGGCCGAGGGGTGTATGGGCTTTCCGCAGACCGCGAGCGAGCAGCAGGCCTGGCGCGGTCGGGCGCATTGCGCGGCGCCCTTTTACGCACGGCTTGCCGTGGCGCAGGTGGAGCCGGTCTTTCAGGGGTTGGCCGGGGCCCATGCGCGCGCCTTGTTCTGGGTGACCGATGCCTCGCCGGCGATCGCCGCGCGCCTTGCGCAGGCCTGGCAGGCGTCCCCGGGGGGTACCCAGGACATCCTGTTTCTCGGCTGCCCGACTGCGGGCGCGAAGCGGTTGAGCGCCTGGAACGAGGATCGTCGCCCGCTCGCGCCAGGCAGCGTGGTATGGGTGGATGAGGAGCGGTTTTGGCCGGCGCTCGCGGCGAGCTGCACGGCTATCCATCTCATGATGCCGCCGGAACCCTTGTTATGGGCGGCGCTCGCGGGAGGGCGCGTGGTGAGCGCGGCGCATGTGGCGGGTCTCGACCTGCCGGGGGCGGCGCCACTTGCCGAAGTCGCGAGCACCGAGCTCGTCACGTACTGGGCGTGGCTTTTGGCGAACCCCGGGGCGGCGCGCGTGGCCGCCGACGCCTTGCGACGGTATTTCTGGCAGGAGCGGCGTGCCGCCGGGGAGGCCGCCGAAGCGCTGGTGGCACAGGTCTGCGCGTGCTGAGCGATCCTTGGCGGCATTGGGCTGCGACCGGTCTTTGGAGCCGGGTGTTATGGCCGATGAGTGTCCTCTATTGTGCGCTGGCAATTTTGCGCCGGCGCCTTTATACGGTTGGCGTGTGCACCGTCCAAAGGCTTCCGGTCCCAGTCATCGTGGTCGGTAACGTGACCGTGGGCGGGACCGGAAAGACGCCTTTCGTCTTGTGGCTATGCGCACGGCTTTCGGCCGCCGGGTTGCGCCCAGGCATCGTATTGCGCGGTTACGGGGGTCGCAACCGCGGCGTGCTGCGCGTGGACGCGCATAGCGATCCGGGGTGCGTCGGCGATGAGGCCGTACTGCTGGCGCGCCATGCCCCCGGGCCGGTCATCGCCGCCCGCGACCGGGTGGCAGGCGCACAGGCCTTGGTGGAAGCCGGGTGCGATGTGATCGTGGCGGACGATGGTCTGCAGCATTATCGTCTGGGGCGGTGTCTGGAGATCGGTATCCTCGACGGGGTGCGGCGCTTTGGAAACGGGTTGTGCCTGCCGGGGGGTCCGCTGCGTGAACCCCGCACCCGCTGGGATCGTCTGGATTTTCGCGTGACGCAGGGGCAGGCCGCGGCCGGCGAGTGGGCCATGGGGCTTGCCGGCGATAGGGCCTATGCCGTCGGCGGCCACGCCGAGGTGGGGCTTGCGGATCTGCGGCGCGTGCATGCCGTGGCAGGCATCGGCCACCCGCAGCGCTTCTTTCGGGCCCTGGAGGGGTGGGGGCTCGAGGTCATTGCCCATCCGTTTCCCGATCATCATCGATATTCTGCCGAAGACCTCCAGTTCGACACGGATGATCCGGTAGTCATGACGGAAAAAGATGCGGTAAAGTGCGAATCCCTGGGACGCTCCGGGCTCTGGTATGTGCCGGTGCGGGCGGTGGTCGACGAAGAACTGGCACGTCGCATTCTCGCGCGCCTTAAGCCGCGATCATGATCGCGGCCGGGCCTGTGCCCGGCCTTCGATCGTAGCCGGCGCGCACCTCCTGTTCTACAATGTGGCCTTGAAACAGGGGAAGGATACGATATGGATAGGCGACTTTTGGAGATATTGGTATGCCCGGTTTGCAAGGGGCCATTGCGCTATCGGCGCGAGGCCGGGGAATTGGCGTGCCGCGCCTGCCGTCTGGCCTATCCGATCCGCGACGATATCCCGGTCATGCTCGAGGAAGAGGGGCGCACCTTGAACGATGAGGACCTGAAGGACCTCGGCTAGTGCACGTCATCATCCCTGCGCGTTACGGTGCGACACGGCTGCCGGGCAAGCCGTTACGGGAGGTCGCCGGACGCCCCTTGATCCTGCGCGTGCGGGAAAGGGCGATGGCAAGCGGCGCGGCGCGCGTGACCGTCGCCACCGATGACGCGCGGATCGCCGCGGTCGTGAAGGACGCCGGCGGCGAGGTCGTGATGACCGCCGCCACCCAGGCCTCCGGAACCGACCGGATCGCCGAGGCCATCGCGTTGCTGGCGCTCCCCGATGAGGCCATTGTTGTCAATCTTCAGGGTGATGAACCGCTCATGCCGCCGGCGCTCGTGACCGCGGTGGCGCGTGCCTTGCGCGATAATCCGCAATGGCACATAGCGACGGCGGCGCGGCGCATGCAAGACGCGCAGGCCTTTGCGAGCCCGCATCTCGTGAAGGTGGTGTGCGAGGCGAGCGGCCGCGCCCTGTACTTTTCCCGCGCGCCCATCCCATGGCCGCGCGATCCGGCGATGCCGTCGGCGTTTCTTGGACATATCGGGTTGTATGCCTATCGCGCGGGCTTCGTGCGGATGTTCACCGGCTGGGGTCCGAGCGCGCTGGAGCAACGCGAGGGTCTCGAGCAGCTGCGGGCCCTGGATCACGGCGCGGCGATCGGGGTCGTCGTGACGGATGCCGATCCCGGTCCTGGCGTCGACACCGAAGAGGATCTGACGCGCGCCAATGCCCTATGGAGGCCTGCGTGATCCAAATCCGTGCGGCGGCGATCCGCGCCTATAGTAGCCGATGGACCGCGGGCCTCATCGCCTTCGAGCTGATCGGCGCGATCCTGGTCGGACACCATTCGCGAACCACGAGCCTGTGGCCGCTTTTAGCGTGGCTCGGGTGTGCGCCGGTGGTTCGTTATCTCTATCTCCAGAAGCTGCATACCACCGCGCCTATCGCATGGCACGACCTCGTGCGCCGCGCGTACGGTGTGACGGCCTGGTTGGCGCTGGCCGGCACCATGATCGTTTTGCTGTTCGTCGCGTTGGCGTGGATGGTCGGGCACCTTCCCGAGGTACTCGCCTTTTGGGGCCGCTATGCCGGATACGCGGGCGTCGTGGCCGGGATCGGCCTGCTTGCGGCGGTGTTGGTCATGGCTGCCGGTGCGGCATTGTTATGGGGCGGCATGTCCATGATCGCCTATGCGCGAGCGGTGGTGGATCCGGCGCGCCGGATTCGCGAGGTCATCGTCCAGGGCGTCGCATGCGCCTGGCAGCGCGCGCCGCTCGTGATCGGTATGAGCACCTTTCAGGGGCTGCTGGCAGTGTATGCGGTTGGTGCGCAGCTTGCCAAGCCAAGCGGTATGGTGTTCATGCCCGTGGTATGGCCGGCGATATTTTTTGCACCCGTGGCTCTCGTGTTTTTGTTGGCGCTGACCGAGTCGGGGATCCGGTGGCCCGCGCAACGGACGCCCCAGGCACCTTTATGATACGCGTGTTGTTTGTATGCCTCGGTAACATCTGCCGGTCACCCATGGCCGAGGGTCTGTTCCGCGAACTCGTGACCCGCAAGGGGCTCGATGGGCTCATCGAGATCCATTCCGCAGGTACCCACGGCTATCACATCGGCGAACCCCCGGACGAGCGCGCCCGTCGCACCATGGCAGGCCACGGTATCGACATTGAGGGGCTCGTCGGACGCAAGGTTACTGCGGCCGATCTTCGCGATTTCGATTATGTGCTGGCCATGGACCGCGACAACCTGGCACACCTGGAGGCCCTCGGCGGCGGCCCGCGGGCCTCGGTGCGACTGTTCCTGGATTTTGCCCGCAACACGCGGGTTCGCGACGTTCCAGACCCATATTATGGTGGGCCCGAGGGATTCGAGCGGGTCTATGCGCTGCTCGAAGAGGCCGCCCAGGGCCTACTTGCGGATATCGGGACTCGGCTTACTCGCGCCTAGAAATCCCAGGGCCAGATCGGTCCCGTAGCCCGCAGGATCGTCTCCCAGACACCACCACCGACCGCTGAAGGGAAGGGGTCTCTCGGTTGGTGTGCAGATGGCAGACCAAAGAGGTGCCGACGGCTTTGGTGTAGAAGGCGGATATTCACCGCCCCATTGAAGGCCGGTGCCGGTTTGCTGTGCCAATCGGTTCCCGTCCGGGCTAGGGGCAAGAAGCCCACCGGCCAAGGCCGGTGGGGTGGGCCGGGACGGTATCACTCGTCGCTCGGTGCCTCCTGTCGTTCGGTCTCGCGCACGGGCCGCGCCTCGGGTTCCTCCGGCCGTCGCACAGCCGGTTCCTGGTGCACAGCCGGTTCCGGCGTGGCCGGGAGCGGATATGCGCCCCGATCCTGGACCGGCGCGGTGTCGCGCATGGGCTCGCCGGAGGGGGCCGGGGTGTCTGCCGTTGCCGTCATCTGGTTTCCGCTCGCGCTCTCCGGGCTGGCCGCTGTGGTATCCCCGCGCTCGCTGCCATGGCGGCCACGGCCGCCGCGCCGAGCCCGGTGACCTCGAGGCCGTGCTGGGCGGTCTCCCTTATCTGCTGGGCGGTCTCCGGCGCGCTCACTGCGTTCCCCTTTCTCGGGCGCGACCTCACGCGGCCGCTCACGTGTTTCCGCGGGGGCCTTGGCCGGTGGCCGATTGCGGCCGGTTGCGGCGCGCCGGGGCGGACGCGCGGGCCGTGCCGTGGGGGCCGTCGGGGCGGACTCGGCAGCGGCCGGGGCTTGCGTGGGTGCGGGCGTATTGCTGCCGCCCAGGAGGCGATGCAAGAAAGATCGTATCAGTCCGTTGGCGGGGGCGGGGGGCGGCGGGTTCGCAGCCTCCGGTCGGGGCGGCGCAATCGGCGCCAGTTGGCCCACGGCCGGCCGCTCCATGATCGGGTTCGAGGGGCGCGAGGGTTCTTCGGGCTCGACCTCGAGCGGGATCAAATAGCTTGGCGCGATACGCTCGGCCTCGATCTCCTCGGCCTTCAGACGTTTGATTCGGTAGTGCGGGGTTTCGAGATCGATGCTCGGAACAATCGTGATAGGCGTACCCAGACGCGATTCGATGCCGCTGATCTCATGGCGTTTCTCGTTCAGGAGAAAGGTTGCGGTGGCGAGCGGCAGGTGCACATGCAGTGCCGCTGTATTCTCCTTCATTGCCTCTTCCTGGATGAAGCGTAGGATCTGCAGTGCGGATGAGGGCACGCTCCGGATATGACCGGTACCCTCGCAGCGCGGACAAGTCAGGCTGTTGGACTCGCCGAGCGACGGCCGCAACCGTTGGCGCGACATCTCGAGGAGCCCGAAACGGGAGATCCGTCCGACTTGTACGCGCGCGCGGTCGGCCTTGAGCGCCTCGCTCAGGCGAGTTTCCACGGCACGCTGGTTGCGCGTCGGCGTCATATCGATGAAATCGATGACGATCAAGCCCCCAAGATCACGGATACGCAGCTGCCGGGCAATCTCTTCGGCGGCCTCGAGGTTGGTATTGAGCGCGGTTTCCTCGATGTCGCTCCCGCGCGTAGCGCGCGCCGAGTTGACGTCGATCGTGACTAGCGCCTCGGTGTGGTCGAATACCACCGCGCCGCCGGATTCCAGATGGACCTCGCGGGAAAATGCCGACTCGATCTGATGTTCGATCTGGTAACGAGAAAACAGCGGGATCTCATCTTCGTAGAGCTTGAGCTTGCCGACGTTCTGCGGCATGACCTGCTGCATGAATTTCAGGGCGCGTTCGTAGATATCCTGGTTGTCGATCAGGATTTCGCCGATGTCGCTGCGCAGATAATCGCGGATTGCGCGAATGACGAGGCTGCTTTCCTGATAGATCAGGAACGCCGCCGGCTGGTCTTCGCTCGCGCGCGTGATGGCATCCCACAACTGCACCAGATAATCGAGGTCCCACTGGAGCTCTTCGACGCTCTTGCCGATGCCCGCCGTGCGGATGATTACGGAGTAGTCGTCCGGCAGCCTCAGCTGGGCCATGGTGTCGCGCAGTTCGGCCCGCTCCTCCCCCTCGATGCGACGCGAGATACCGCCGCCCTTGGGATTGTTCGGCATCAGGACCAGATAGCGACCGGCGAGGCTGATGAATGAGGTGAGGGCCGCGCCCTTGTTGCCGCGCTCCTCCTTCTCGATCTGGACGACGATCTCCTGGCCTTCGCGGATGACGTCCTTGATGCGTACCGGACCCTGCGTGCCCTTGTTCTCGGCCCCGTTGAAATAGCTGCGCGAGATCTCCTTTAGGGGCAGGAAGCCCTGCCGTTCGGCTCCATAGTCGACGAATGCCGCCTCGAGACTAGGTTCCACGCGTGTCACACGCGCCTTGTAGATATTGCCTTTCTTTTGTTGATAGTTGGCCGATTCGATGTCCAGGTCGATCAATTTCTGGCCGTCGACGATCGCCACTCGCAGTTCTTCCGAGTGGGTGGCATTAAAAAGCATTCTTTTCATGAATCCTGACTCCGCCGCGTTGCGGCGCACGACCCCGGCCTTGAGGGAGGTCGGCAGTCCACGCGAGTGTGGGCGGCGAAGAAAGGGCCCGGATTAAGGGCATGAATCCGCTTTGAAACCCGTCGCTGTAGACTTTCCGCCTCCCGGGCCAGGGGGCGTACATCCGAGCACCTCTCCGGTTGGGCGAGGGGTGCGATACCCTTGTGAAGGCGACCGGCAGGTCGACCTTCGAAAATCGTTTTGTATGCAGCCGGAAAGCTTGCTAATATCGGACGCATACGAAGGCGCACTATAGCAGCCGGGTTGCGCCCCGGCAATCTTTGGCTTCCCCTGATGTCTTGGCACGACAAGGCGGCGTCGGCGGTTCGCTTGGTGACGATAGATGCCGAGCGATCCGGGCAACGCCTGGATAATTTTCTTCTGGCGGTCCTAAAGGGCGTTCCCCGAACGCATATCTATCGGATTGTCCGCAAAGGCGAGATCCGCATCAATAAGGGTCGGCGTAAGGCGGATTATCGCCTGCAGGTCGGTGATGTCGTGCGTATCCCCCCGATAGACGTCAAGGCGCCGCCGCCACCGGCCCCGGATCTCGCGTGGCTCGCCGATCTCATTCTGTTCGAGGACGACTGGCTGCTGGTGCTGGATAAGCCCTCCGGGATGGCGGTGCATGGCGGGTCCGGCCTGTCTTTCGGGGTCATCGAGGCATTGCGCGCGCTACGTCCGGCGGCTCGCGGTCTGGAACTCGTGCACCGGCTCGATCGCGCGACATCCGGCTGCCTCTTGATCGCCAAGCGGCGCTCGGCGCTGCGGGGTCTGCACGAGTCTTTGCGCTCCGGACACTTTGGCAAACACTACGTCGCGCTCCTGCAGGGCGTGTGGGTGGGCGGCGCACGCACCGTGGACGCGCCGCTCTTGCGCCGCGAGACGGGCGAGCGGCGGGTGGTCGTGGATGCCGCCGGCAAGCCCGCGCAGACGCACTTTACGCCGCGCCGACGTTTCCGCGATGCCACCTTGACCGACGTCCGCCTAGGCACCGGACGCACGCATCAGGTCCGCGTGCACGCCGCTTATCTCGGGAACCCGGTGGCCGGCGACGAGCGCTACGGGGACCCCAAGGCCGCGGGCGCATGGAAGCAGAGGGGTCTTGCGCGCCTGTTTTTGCATGCCGCGCGTCTGTCATTCCCGCATCCGGCCACGGGTCAGACCGTGGATATCGAATCGCCGCTGCCAAAGGATCTCGTGCGGGTACTGGAGTCGCTTGATGGGTAAGGCGTACGAACTTCTGATCTTTGATTGGGACGGGACCCTCATGGATTCCGCGGAGCGTATCGTGCGCTGCTTTCAGGCCGCGGCGCACGACTGCGGGTGGCGCACGCTGACCGACGAGGCCATCCGCAAGACCATAGGCCTTGGGGTCGCGGAGGCCCTGGCGCGGCTCTTGCCCGGGGAGGCGATCGCTCGGCGCCAGGCGATCGCCAGCCGTTATCGCGAGCATTTTCTGCGTTTGAATGACACGCCCACGCCGCTTTTTCCGGGGGTCGCAGCCGGGCTCAAGGACCTGCGCGCGCGTGGCTATCGGATGGCGGTGGCTACCGGCAAGTCACGGATCGGCCTGGATGCGGCCCTTGAGGAAAGCCGGACGCGTGCGCTGTTTTGCACGACACGCTCAGCCGACGAGACGCGCTCCAAGCCTGATCCGCTCATGCTCCACGAGATATTGGCGGAGACTGGGGTAGAGGCCGCGGAGGCGCTCATGATCGGCGATACGAGCTACGATATCGAGATGGCCGCGCGCGCCGGCATTGACAGTGTGGCGGTGACCTATGGGGTCCACGATTCCGTGGAATTGCGCATTCATAAACCGCGGTTGTGCGTCCAGACCTTTCCGGAACTGTGCGCGTGGCTGTCCTAGTCGTGTGCCGGAGCGATGGCCTGGAGGACGGCGGTCCCGGGCGGCGGTTTGCCCTGGAGTCCGGGGATGAGGCCTTCGTCATACGCCATCACGGGGTGGTGCATGCCTATCGCAATCACTGCCCGCACCGTGGCCTGGAGCTCGATTGGCAGGAAGGCCGATTCTTTGATTCCGGAGGGGAGGTCCTGGTGTGTTCCGTGCACGGGGCGCGCTATGATCCGGCCGACGGCCGCTGCCTGGGTGGGCCGTGCCGGAATCGGGGCCTCGCGGCCCTGACCTGCCGGGAACAAGAGGGGATGGTGGTCGTGGAGGAGGGGGGCGATGAGCGATAATAACGATGCGAAGCACGATGGGGGGCGCGACGGGCGATCGGATCGGGACGATCGCTCGGGGCTTAGCGAAGACTGGGCGCGCGCGACGCTCGAGAAACTTGCGTTTGCGGCCTTGCACGAACAGCGGCGCAGTCGCCGCTGGACGCTGGCCTTCCGTTTTCTGGTCATCACCTTGATCGTGGCACTGTTTTTGAGCTACGAGGGGGCGCAGATGCGCGCCACCGGGCTTGCCGGGCGGTTTACCGCATTGGTACGCATGGACGGCACCATTCAGGAGGGCGGTCCGGCCAGCGCCCGCCCGATCGACGCCGCCTTGCGCCATGCCTTCGCCGCGCATCCGGCGGGCGTGATCCTCGATGTCGACAGCCCCGGCGGCAGTCCGGTACAGGCAAGCGACATCAACGCCGAGATCTGGCGGTTGCGGGGGCGCTATCCGCACACCCCGGTGTATGCTGTGGTCCAAGACTTGTGCGCCTCCGGTTGTTATTACGTGGCGGTGGCCACCGACCGGATTTATGCCAACCCCGCAAGCCTGGTCGGCTCGGTCGGCGTGCTTATGGACGGGTTCGGCTACACGCGACTCATGCATAAGATCGGTGTCACGCGGCGGCTTTTGGTGGCCGGCGCCAACAAGGACTTCCTGGACCCGTTCTCGCCGCTCACCAAGGCCCACAAGGCGTTTGCCGAGAAGATGCTGGCGCAGATCCACGCGCAATTCATTCAGGCCGTGAAAAAGGGCCGGGGGGCACGCCTGCGTCCGCATCCCGGACTCTTCAGTGGTTTGATATGGACAGGTTATCGGGCCCGCCAATTGGGTCTGATCGATGGATTCGGGACTGTCGGGCAGGTGGCCCGGCATCTCTTCAACGCACCTCGTATCGTGGACTTTTCACCGAAGGAGGGGCTTGTGACCCGTTTTGCCCAGCATCTGGGTGCGACCATGAGCCAGACGTTCGTGGCCCAGTGGTTATCCCCCTTGCCGCATGTGCAGTGAGCCGTGAAGCGGATATTGATCAGCAACGATGACGGATATATGGCCGCCGGCCTCGGATGCCTCGCTGTGCATCTCGCACGCACCGCCGAGGTCACCGTGGTGGCACCGGATCGTGACCGCAGCGGGGCGAGCAATTCGCTCACCCTGTTGCGGCCGTTGCGCGTGGCGCGCGCCGCCAACGGGTTTTTCTTTGTCGATGGCACGCCCACCGACTGCGTGCATGTCGCTATCACAGGGCTCCTTGAGCACGAGCCTGATATCGTCATCGCCGGCATCAATCACGGTGGCAATCTCGGCGATGACGTCTTGTATTCCGGAACGGTGGCGGCGGCCATGGAGGGGCGGTTTCTCGGCTTGCCGTCCGTTGCCGTGTCGCTGGCCTCGCCCAATCCCGTGCATTTCCCGACCGCGGCGGCGGTCATCGAACGCCTGCTTGCGTCATTGACGCCCGAGACCTTGCCCGCAGACACGGTCCTGAACGTAAACGTGCCCGATGTCGCCTATGGCGATCTGCGCGGCTTCGAGGCGACCCGTCTCGGGCATCGCCATAAGGCAGAGCCGGTGATTGCCGCGCATGATCCGCGGGGGCGCCCGATCTATTGGGTGGGGCCGCCGGGCAGCGCCGATGACGCCGGCTCGGGCACCGATTTTCATGCCATCGCCGCGGGCTATGTCTCGATCACGCCCCTGCATGCCGATCTCACCCGCCACAACACCCTTGAGGCCCTGAAGGCCTGGTGCCGGGAGACATTGTGAGCGCGGAATCGCGCGCCGGCGCCGGCATGACCTCGGCGCGTACCCGCGAGCGCCTCATAGGGCGGCTGCGCGAACAGGGCATACGCGATGAGCAGACCCTTGCGGCGCTGTCGGCGATCCCCAGGCACCTCTTTGTCGACGAGGCCTTGGCAAGCCGCGCCTATGAGGATACGGCCCTGCCGATAGGGCACGGTCAGACCATTTCCCAGCCCTACATCGTGGCGCGCATGACCGCGGCACTGCGCGCCTCAGGACCGCTCGAGAGGGTGTTGGAGATCGGGACCGGTTCCGGATACCAGGCCGCGGTGCTGGCGCGGCTTGCCGGTCATCTCTATACGGTGGAGCGCATAGCAGGCCTGGTGCGCGCCGCGCGTCAGCGCTTCCAGATGCTGCGGCTCGCCAATATCAGCGTCCGTCACGCCGATGGTTGCGAGGGCTGGCCGGAAGAGGCGCCGTTCGATGCCATCATCGTGACCGCTGCGGCGCGTACGGTCCCGACCACGCTCTTTAGTCAGCTAAAGGAGGGTGGGCGTCTTGTGGTACCGGTGGGTGGGGACGGGCAGGAACTCTTATTGTATCGCCGGCGCGGCACGGCCGTGTCCTTTGAGCGCCTCGAAGCGGTCAATTTCGTGCCACTGCTCCCTGGCGGAATCGTGTAAGGATGCGCCGCGCCCTGCTCGTTGGGTGCATGCTTGCGCTGCTCGCCGGGTGCGTGGCCCGCATCCCCGCGCCTATCCATAACGACGGCATGGCACTGGCCGGGGGTCGCGGCTATTACCGGGTCCTGCCGGGGGACACCCTCTATAGTATCGCCTTCGAGACCGGCCACGACTACCGGACCCTGGCCCGCTGGAACCATATCCCGGCACCCTACCGCATAGAAGTCGGGGAACGATTGAGGTTAAGCGCGCCGCGGCGTGCCAGGGTCGCACCGCCGCCTGCAGGAAGGCCTGTCAGGCCCCCTTCAAGACCTCTTTCGATGCCGCTCGCGCAGCGCGTGCCAAGCCGGCCGGCGCAACCGCGGATGCGTGTGTCTGCGGTGCGCTGGATTTGGCCGGCGCGCGGGGTTGTCAAAGAGACCTTCGGGCGCGGCCCATTGAGCGGTCGCCCGGGCAATCGCGGCATCGATATCCTCGGGCGCCCTGGGGAGCCGGTACGCGCCGCTGCCGCCGGGCGAGTCGTCTATCGCGGCAGTAGACTTCCTGGTTACGGTAAGCTTATTATCATTAAAGAAAATAATGAGTACCTAAGTGCGTATGCGCATAACGCGCGCATTAAGGTCGAGGAGGGGGCGATGGTGCGGCAAGGCGAGGTGATCGCCATTATGGGGGACAGCGGTACCAACCGTGTGGAGCTCGAGTTCGAGATCCGCCGGCGCGGAATTCCGGTGAACCCCCTGCGCTATCTGCCCGTAAGACACCACTAGCGAGAAAAAGAGGTGCAACCGCTCATGGTCGAATCGGAACTGGACGAGAATACAGTAGAGGCACCGGAGCCGGAAGCTCTAGCCTTGTCCAATGACACATGAGCCTGAAGGAGGGGTGTGATTCCAACGTGAGGTGAGCCTGAAGGGGCCGGGGTTGGGCATCATCGGAGGATGATGATCGTGACCCTCAAGACCCAAGGGCTCCAGACGCTGGAGCACATCCGTGCCTTCCTCGAAGGTACCCAACCCCTCGGTTTCGAGGCCCCGGCCCGCGAGGTGACCTACGAGTGGATTGTCGCCGAGCTGCGCCGCCTCCGGTACACCCGCCAGGGCAAGGCTGACAAGGGCTTGGTGCGGCGCTATCTGGAGAAGGTCTCCGGCCTGTCTCGGGCGCAAATGACCCGGCTCATCCAGCAGTTCCGCGATACCGGCCGCATCCGCGACCGCCGCGGCCCGCCCGCCAAGCCCTTCGCCCGCCGCTACACCCCGGCCGATGTGCGCCTGCTCGCCGAGCTCGATGCCCTGCACGGTGCCCTCTCGGGACCGGCCACCCGCAAGCTCTGCGAGCGCGCCTACGAGGTGTTCGACGATGCGCGCTACGAGCGCCTGGCCCGCATCTCCAACGGCCACCTCTACAACCTCAGACAGTCACAGACCTACCGGCGGGTGCGCGGCGCCGTGGACAAAACCCACCCGGTCAAGGTCAACATCGGCGAGCGGCGAAAGCCACGCCCCGAGGGGCGCCCCGGCTTCCTGCGGGTCGATTCCGTCCATCAGGGCGACCTCGACGGCATCAAGGGGCTCTACCACATCAACCTCGTCGACGAGGTCTCCCAGTTCCAGTTCGTTGGCTCCGTCGAGCGCATCTCGGAACACTTCCTGCTCCCGGTCCTGGAGGCCCTCATCGAGGCCTTCCCCTTCGTTGTCCTCGGCTTTCACGCCGACAACGGCTCGGAGTACATCAACACGCGCGTCGTCGCCTTGCTGGAGAAGCTGCGCATCGAGCAGTTCACCAAGTCCCGCGCCCGCAGGACCAATGACAACGCCCTGGTCGAGTCCAAAAACGGCTCGGTGGTGCGCAAGCACCTCGGCTACGCCCACATCCCCGGGCGCTTCGCAAGCCAGGTCAACGCCTTCACCCAGGGTGTGCTCTCGCCCTATCTCAACTTCCACCGGCCCTGCTTCTTTCCCACCGAGGCGGTCGATGACAAGGGTCGGGTCCGCAAGCGCTACCGCTATGAGGACATGATGACCCCCTACGACAAGCTCAAGTCCCTGCCCGAGGCCCACCAGTACCTGAAGCCCGGCATCACCTTCAAACAGCTGGATGCAATCGCCTATGCCATCAGCGATAATGAGGCCGCCCAACGCCTCAACCAGGCCAGGGCTGAACTCTTTCGTTCCATCAACAAGGCCCAAAACCCGGCCGCCTGAGGGGGCTCACCTACCGCCTTCCTTCAGGCTCATTTCTGAATTGGAAAGGACTGCTCTTGAGGGGACGGACACAGAGGAGGCCTTGGAGGGGGCCGGTGACGGGGCGGCGATGGCCGAGGGCGCCCCGGAGCGTGAAAGCGAGGACACGGCCGGTCCGCAGGCCGATGCCACACAGCTCTACCTGCGCGAGATCGGGTTTTCGCCGTTGCTCACGGCCGAGGAAGAGGTCTATTACGCGCGCAAGGCCTTGCAAGGCGACACGTCGGCGCGCCATCACATGATCGAATGCAACCTGCGGCTCGTGGTGAAGATCGCGCGCCGCTACATGAATCGCGGGCTGGCCCTGCTCGACCTGATCGAGGAAGGCAATCTTGGGCTCATACGCGCCGTCGAGAAATTCGATCCCGAGCGCGGCTTCCGATTTTCGACCTATGCCACATGGTGGATTCGGCAAACGATCGAGCGCGGGATCATGAACCAGACGCGCACGATACGCCTGCCGGTCCATATCCTGAAGGAGATCAACATCTACATGCGGGCCGCCCGCCATCTGGCCCAGAAGCTCGACCACGAACCCACGCCTGAGGAAGTGGCGCTCCTGCTCGACAAGCCGATCGCCGATGTCCGCGCCATGATGGGTTTGAACGAGCGCATCGCCTCGGTCGACGCGCCCCTCGACATCGACCCCGACCGCTCACTGCTCGATGCCATCGCCGATGACAAGACCGCGAACCCGGAGAAGATCCTGCAAGACGAGGACCTCCATGGTCAGATCGCGGCCTGGCTCTCGGAGTTGAACGAGAAGCAGCGCGAGGTGGTGGAGCGGCGCTTCGGCCTGAACGGTCGCGATGTCTCGACCTTGGAGCAGGTGGGCGCGGATATCGGCGTGACGCGCGAACGCGTCCGCCAGATCCAGGTGGAGGCCTTGCGGCGCCTGCGCGGCATGCTCGAACGGGGCGGTTACTCGATGGACGCGCTTTTTTAGGCGCTCATCGCGGTCCTGGCGATAGCGCCGGTTTGGGCGGGGGGTCTGCGAGCAGCAGGCCGGCAGCCACCCGGCGCCCCTCGCTCATGAGGAGATTGTAGGTCCGGCAGGCGGCGGCGGTGTCCATGCATTCGACACCGATCCGGGCTTGCATAAACGGGGCGAGCCATGCCGGAGGCGGGAAACGCAGCACGCCGCCGGTGCCGAGCAGGATGATCTCGGGAGCGCCTGCAGCGAGTTCCGCGAGACTCGCGGCATTGAGCTCCCCGAAATGCCGGGGACGCCAATCCGGGACCACCTCGTCTGGCATGAGAATGACGCTGTGTTCGTAGACGAGGTCGTCGATGCGCAGTCGGCCCGGGTCGTAACCCCGAATGAGACGCCGCCCGTCGCCGGTATCCAGGTGAATCTTCACGAAAGTCCTCCGATCGACATTGACAGGGCGGCGGTTCGCCCGTATGTTCGCGGTTCAAACGGCCGTGGTTGGCGCGCCGCTCTTCTCACGGCATCTGGACCGGCCGGACGCGCCGCCGGCCCGTCCGGGCACCCCAGGTGGAGTATGGATCAGTTTCCCCGCATAAAGAGATTACCGCCGTACGTCTTCAACATTGTAAACGACCTGAAAGCCGAGGCCAGACGGCGCGGCGAGGACATCATCGACTTCGGGATGGGCAATCCCGATCACGCCACGCCCCAGCACATCGTAGACAAGTTGTGCGAGGCCGCGCAACGGGGTGATACGCACCGGTATTCGGTATCCCGGGGGATACCGCGCTTGAGGCGCGCGATCTGCCACTGGTACGAGACCCGTTATGGCGTCACGCTCGACATGGATCGCGAGGCGATCGTGACCATCGGCTCAAAAGAGGGCCTGGCGCATCTCGCGCTCGCGACCACAGGGCCCGGGGATGTGATCCTGGTGCCTAACCCGAGCTACCCGATCCATCCCTATGGCTTTGTGATCGCCGGTGCCGACATCCGGCACGTGCCGCTCGTGCCCGGCGGCGATTTCTTCGCCGAGCTCGAAAGCGCGATCCGCAACTGCTGGCCCAAGCCCAAGATGCTGGTCTTGAACTTTCCCAGCAACCCCACCGCGCAATGCGTCGATCTCGACTTCTTCGAGAAAGTGATCGCAGTGGCGCGGGATCATGGCATATACGTGATCCACGATCTTGCCTATGCCGATATCGTGTTCGACGGCTACAAGGCCCCATCGATCCTGCAGGTACCTGGGGCCATGGAGGTCGCCGTCGAGTTCTTCACGCTGTCAAAGAGCTATGACATGCCGGGATGGCGGGTGGGCTTCATGTGCGGTAACCGCGAGCTGGTGGCGGCGCTGGCGCGTATGAAGTCGTATCTCGATTACGGCATGTTCACGCCCATCCAGATCGCCGCGATTCTCGCGCTCGAGGGGCCACAGGAGTGTGTAGGCGAGATCCGCGACCGGTACCAGAGCCGTCGCGATGTCCTGTGCGACGGCCTGAAGGCCGCCGGCTGGGAGGTGGACGTACCCAAGGCGACGATGTTCGTATGGGCCAGGATCCCTGAGCCGTTCCGGGAGATGAAGTCGCTGGAGTTCGCGAAAAAGCTCCTGCTCGAGGCCAAGGTGGCGGTGTCGCCCGGTATTGGCTTTGGCGAATATGGCGACGATTATGTGCGCTTCGGTCTCATTGAGAACGAGCATCGCACGCGTCAGGCGGTGCGCAGCATCCGCGACCTTTTGCGGCGTGCCGGCATGCCGGCGAAGGAAGCGTTGTGAAGGCGGTCCGTGTCGGCCTTTTGGGGTTCGGGGTCGTGGGCGGCGGCACGGTCGCGGTATTGACGCGCAACGCCCATGAGATCGCGCGCCGTGCTGGGCGCGGCATAGAGATCGTGAAGATCCTGACGCGCGACCCGGGCAAGCGCCGCGCGCAGGCGGTGCCCGAGGGGCTCATCACCACGGATGCCGCCATGATCCTGGACGACCCGACCATAGAGGTCGTGGTCGAGACCATGGGCGGCATCGAGCCGGCCCGTTCCTACATCCTGGCGGCCATTGCCAAGGGTAAGCATGTCGTCACCGCCAACAAGGCCTTGATTGCCACCGCCGGCAACGAGATCTTCGCGGCCGCGCGCGCACGGGGTGTGGTGGTGGCCTTTGAGGCAGCGGTGGCCGGTGGGATCCCGATCATAAAGGCGATCCGCGAGGGGCTCGCCGGCAACCGTATCCGCGGGGTCGCCGGCATCATCAACGGGACCTGCAACTATATCCTGACCGAGATGCGCGAACATGGCACCGAATTCGCCACAGCACTGGCGCAGGCCCAGGAGCTCGGTTACGCGGAGGCTGATCCTCATTTCGATGTCGACGGAATCGATGCCGCGCATAAGCTTACCATCCTCGCTGCCATCGCTTTTGGTATACCGCTTGCGTTTGCGCAGGTGCATATCGAAGGCATACGCGATCTCGAATCCGCGGACATCGCCTATGCCGCCGAGCTCGGGTATCGCGTCAAACATATCGGGATCGCGCGGCGCGTGTCAGACGGCATAGAGCTGCGCGTTCATCCGGTATTGATCCCTCACAAGCGGCTCATCGCCAACGTCGACGGGGTCATGAATGCCATCCTGGTGTCCGGCGATGCCGTGGGCTCGACTCTATTCTACGGCCCGGGGGCCGGCGCCGAACCGACGGGATCGGCGGTGGTCGCCGATATCATTGATGTGGTGCGCACGCTCACGACCGATCCCGAGCTGCGCGTACCGCATCTTGCCTTTCAGCCCGACGCGTTGTCGGATGGCCCGATATTGGGCATGGCGGATGTGACCACCGCCTGCTATTTGCGTTGCGAGGCCGAGGATCGGCCCGGTGTGCTTGCCGACATCACGCGCATACTGGCCGATCTTGGCATCAGCATCGAGGCGATCCTGCAAAAGCCCCCTGAGCCTGGCGCCCATACCGTGCCGGTGATCCTCCTGACTCACGGTGTACGCGAAGCCCAGATCGACGAGGCCATTGCGCGCATTGCGGCATTGTCTGCGGTCACCGGCAAGATCCGGCGCCTGCGCGTCGAATCATTCGCATAGGAGCAAGAATTTCCATGAGTCGTTATACCGGTATCATCGCGCGTTACCGTGACTGGCTTCCGATCGCAGACGACAGCCGCATCATTACCCTGGGCGAAGGCGATACACCGCTCATCCGGCTGGATCGACTGACGCGCACCACGGGACGGACCGCGGCCCTGTATGTGAAGTTCGAGGGCCTGAACCCCACCGGATCCTTCAAGGACCGTGGCATGTGTTTTGCCGTGACCAAGGCCTGCGAAGCCGGCTCGCGCGCCGTGATCTGCGCCTCCACCGGCAATACCTCGGCATCGGCCGCGGCCTATGCGGCGCGCGCCGGGATCAGCGCCTTTGTTCTGATCCCGGAGGGCAAGATCGCGCTTGGCAAGCTAAGTCAGGCCATGATCCATGGCGCGGTGGTGGTGCAGATCCAGGGAAATTTCGACGCCGGTATGCGGCTTGTGAAGGAGATCGCCGAGGCGACACCCATCACGCTCGTGAATTCCGTGAATCCTTACCGGCTGCAGGGGCAGAAGACCGCGGCCTTCGAGGTCGTCGATGCCCTGGGATTTGCGCCGCACTACCATTATCTGCCGGTCGGCAATGCCGGCAATATCAGCGCCCATTGGCTGGGATACCGGGACTATGCCCGGGAAGGGCGTTGCGCGATCCCAAAACTCGTGGGCTATCAGGCGGCGGGCGCCGCGCCGTTCGTCGCGGGTCGCATGGTCGATGAACCGGAGACCGTGGCCACCGCCATCCGGATCGGCCATCCACAATCGTGGGCGCTCGCGCAATCGGCGCGCGAGGCCACGGGCGGCTGGTTCGGGGCGATCGACGATGCCGAGATCCTCGCGACGCAGAAACTCATGGCGCGCGAGGAGGGGATATTCTGCGAGCCGGCCTCGGCGGTGTCGGTGGCGGGGGCCTTGCGCGATTTGCGCGCCGGACGCATCGAGGAGGGCACGACCGTGGTGTGCACGGTCACCGGCCACGGCCTGAAGGACCCCGACGTTGCCATCCGTCAAGGGGGGGCGAGTGAACTCGTGACCATCCCTCCGACGCTCGCGGCGGTGCGCTCCGTGATTCTCGATCGTTCGTCCTAGGATGTATCACGCGCGCGTGCGCACCGACCGCCACCGCGCCGTTTTGTCGGGGCCTTGACTGTGCCGCCGGCGCCCGCGGCCCCTGCGATCACGCTCTATGTGCCCGGGCTCCACGGGGGTGCAGGATGGCCGAAGCCCCCACCCGCGGCGTTTGCGCGGGCCCTGGCGCGCACCCGGCGCGTGGCGGGGGGTGACGAAGGTTATGCGGCTCGGGCCCTTACGCTCTTCGACCTGCCGCCCTCGGCCGGGCTCGCGGCCCTGGCGCGCCTCGGCGAAGGACGGGCGCGCGATGATCGCTGGTGGGTGCGCTGCGACCCCGTGCACCTGGCGGTGGATGGCGACCGCTTGCTGCTTTTGGATAACGACACCCTGACACTAGACGCCCACGAGGCACAACGCCTCTGTGCGCGCGTGGCGGAGGTATTTGCCGCCGACGGCGGGGTGATCGAGGCGCTCGCGCCGACGCGCTGGTATCTGAGCCTGCCGGACCCCGAGCCCTTGCATACCACGGCCATGGCCGAGGTCGCCGGCCGCAATATCCATGATTACCTGCCCGAAGGCCACGCGCGCTATTGGCGGACCCGTTTGAACGAGGCACAGATGGTATTGCATGAGGCCCTGAGCGCCGGCCATGGGGGTGAGGCGGCACGCGGTGAGGCCAATAGCATCTGGCTGTGGGGTCCGGGGCGCGCCACGCCGTCCATGCGCGCCGCTTTGGCCTTTGGGCGCGTGTTCACCGACGATGCCCTCGTGAGCGGCATGGCGCAGGCCACCGGGGCTATGGTGGCGGGACTGCCGGCAGGGGTTCCGGATCTCGATTACGCAGGCGCGACCTTGATCGTATTACGCGGGGCGCAGGGTGCTGTGCAGTATGGGGATACCGACGCGTGGTCGTCCTTCCTGGAGGCCTTTGTCACTGCCTGGTGGCAACCGCTTGCCGCCGCTGTGCGCGCCCGGCGGCTGGCACGATTGTCGTTGATCGGCGACCGCGGACCGTGTCATGTCCTGGAGCCGGGCTGGTGGCGCGCGTTCGCCGGGTGGAGGCGTCGATGACCGCGCGATCGGCGCCGACGGCTATCGTAGAGGCGGTCCTCGATCGTCTCTATGCGGCCCGCGGGGTCGGAGATCGCGCCGCGGAGACCCGTGGGCTTGCGGCACTTGCCGTGCCCGATACCTTGAGCGGACTCGAGCAGGCCACCGGTGCCTTGGCAGAGGCCATAGCGCGGGGTGAACGCATCCTCGTCATCGGTGACTATGATGCCGATGGCGCCACCGGCACCGCCCTTGCGGTGCGCGGGTTACGGCGCCTGGGCGCGCGCGATGTCCATTATCTGATCCCGGACCGGGCGCGCGAGGGTTATGGTTTGAGTGCCGCCATAGTGGCGCGCGCCGCAACCCTGGAGCCACAGTGGATCCTGACGGTCGACAACGGCATCAACAGCCTGGAGGGGGCACGCGCGGCGTGCGATCGCGGTTTGCGTCTTATCATCACCGACCACCATCTGCCCGGCCCGACGCTGCCCGAGGCGGTCGCCATCGTCAATCCCAACCAGCCCGCGGATCGCTTTCCGAGTAAGGCCCTGGCCGGGGTCGGTGTGGTGCTCTATGTCCTGATCGCGCTGCGTCGGCGACTGGCCGCCGACCATGTGTCGCTTGCCGATCTCCTGGACCTCGTGGCGCTCGGCACCATCGCCGATTGCGTCCCGCTCGATGCCAATAATCGCGTGCTGGTGCGCGAGGGGCTGCGGCGCATGAACGCCGGACGCGCCTGTGCCGGTATCGAGGCCTTGCTGCTTGTAAGCGGCAGACGGCCCGGGCGGATCTATGCCCAGGACCTCGGTTTCCAGATCGGGCCGCGGTTGAACGCCGCCGGGCGGTTGGCCGACATGAGTGTGGGTGTGCGCTGCCTGCTCACGGATGATCGCGCCGAGGCCTTGGCGCTGGCGCGCGAACTCGATGCCCTGAACCGCGAACGGCGCGAGCGCGAAGCGCAGATGCAGGCCGAGGCCAGCGCGCATCTGGCGGTGGCAGTCGAGGCCGACACCTTGAGTGCCGGGATTTGTCTCATGGAGCCGCACTGGCACCCGGGTGTCGTCGGGATTCTCGCCGGGCGCCTGAAAGACGCCTACAAGCGGCCAGCGATCGTATTCGCGCCCGCCGATGACGGTTCTCTGCGAGGCTCTGGCCGCAGTGTGCCGACGCTCAACCTGCGCGATACGCTGGCGGCCATCGGCGAACGCCATGCGGGTCTGATCCGCCAGTTCGGTGGACACGCCGCGGCCGCCGGCCTTACGGTCGCCGAAGACGATTACCCGCGCTTTGCCGCGGCGTTCGCAGACGAGGTCGAGCGGCGCATAGGGCGCGGCCCGTTCGTCGACGCGCGCGGCGATGGCGTATTGCAGGTGGAGGAATTGACGCTGGCGCTGGCATCGGCAATCCGTGCCGGTGGTCCGTGGGGCAATGGTTTCCCTGAACCGCTCTTCGAGGGGGTTTTTGGGGTGGTGGAGGCGGCGGTGGTGAAGGAGGCACATCTGCGCCTGCGGCTCGCCATGGACGGTCGTGACGAACCCCTGAAGGCCGTGGCATTCCGTTGCAAGCAGGCGCCGCCTATCGGCAGTTCTATTGCCGTGCGCTACTACCTCGGGGTCGATGACTTCGGCGGCCGCGAGACCCTGTGCCTGTACGTTGCAGAATGGTCCGCCGTGTCGCCGGGGCCTTAAGTGCGTTACACTCGACACCAGTATTCGCGCTCGTCTTGACCGTTGGCGGGCGACATGCAGGACCGCCTGCGGGGCGGACGCGGATGACTGCACGAACAGACTCATTGGACCGATCGCGTGAACATAAAATCGCTTGCCGAGTGCGTCGGCAATACACCGCTCGTAGCCCTTCAGCGCCTGGGTACGGAGCGGGGGAACCGTCTGCTCCTAAAGCTCGAGGGCAATAACCCGGCGGGCTCGGTCAAGGACCGGCCGGCGCTCAACATGATCGAGGCCGCCGAGCGCCGCGGGACCATACATCCGGGCGACACCCTGATCGAGGCCACGAGCGGCAATACCGGGATCGCGTTGGCCATGGCCGCTGCGATCAAGGGTTATCGCATGGTGCTGGTCATGCCCGAGCACATGAGTGTCGAACGCCAGGGGCTCATGCGCGCTTTTGGCGCGCGGCTGATCCTCACCTCGAAGGCCGGCAGCATGGAGGAGGCCATCGACACGGCGCGTGCCATGGAGGCGCGTGGCGAGGGCTACATCCTTGACCAGTTCTCGAATCCCGACAACCCGGACGCCCACTACCGGACCACAGGCCCGGAGATCTGGCGCGATACCGACGGCACCCTGACCCATTTCGTGAGCGCCATGGGGACCACCGGGACCATCATGGGGACCTCGCGCTATCTGAAGGAACGCAATCCGGGGATCGTCGTGGTCGGCGTGCAGCCCACCGCCGGGTCATCGATCCCCGGCATACGGCGGTGGCCGGCGAGCTATCTCCCGGCAATCTATGAGGCCACACGCGTGGACCGCATCATCGACATCGGACAGCAGGAGGCCGAGGACATGACACGCCGGCTGGCGCGCGAGGAGGGGGTCTTTTGCGGGGTGTCCTCGGGCGGGGCAGTGGCCGCGGCGCTGATGCTCTGCGCCACGCTCGAGAATGCCACCATCGTCAGCATCGTCTGCGACCGTGGCGACCGCTACCTGTCCACGGGTGTGTTTCCGGCGTCATGAATGTCCTCGTGTTCGATATCGAGACCGTGCCGGACGTGGCCGCGGGGCGCCGTCTCTACCACCTCGACCTGGCAGACGAGGACGTCGCGCGGGTCATGGTCCACAGGCGGCGTGAGGAGTCCGGCCAGGAGTTTCTGCGCCACTATCTGCACAAGGTCGTGGCGATCTCGGTACTCTTGCGCCGCAACGACGAGTGCCGTGTGTGGTCGCTCGGCGACCCCGCGGCCTCCGAGGCCGAGATCCTCGCGCGCTTCTTTGAGGGCATCGAGCGATTTTCGCCGACGCTCGTGTCGTGGAATGGCGGCGGCTTCGACCTGCCGGTGCTGCATTACCGCGCCCTGTTGCACAAGATCCCCTGTGGTCGCTATTGGGAGACCGGCGATGAGGACAGCGCGTTTCGCTGGAACAATTATCTGAGTCGCTATCATGCCCGGCATACGGATGTGATGGACGTGCTCGCGGGCTACCAGGCGCGCGCCACGGCGCCCTTAGACGAGATATCGGCGTTTCTCGGCTTTCCCGGCAAGCAAGGCCATGACGGCGCCGAGGTCTGGGACCGGTATCGGCGTGGCGAGATCGCCGGCATCCGCGACTACTGCGAGACCGATGTCTTGAATACCTATCTTGTCTACTTGCGGTTAGAGCTCATGCGCGGGCACCTGGCGCCCGAGGCCCACAGGCAGGAAGAGGAGCGGCTGAAGACTGTCCTGGCAGCCGCCGGCAGGCCCCATCTGTCGGCCTTTTTGCAGGCGTGGGAGACGGCGGGCGCATGAGGACCCGGCATCTGCCGGAGGACGCGACCTGTGTCATCGCCTCCTTGAATCACGATGGTTCCGGCGTTGGACATTGCGACGGCAAGGTGGTGTTCGTGGATGGGGCATTGCCCGGTGAGGAGGTGCGATTTCGTTATGTCGGCCGCAGGCGCCGCTATGACACCGGCGCGGTACGAGAGATTCTGGTGCGCTCCGCCAAGCGCGTGGAGGCGCGATGTGCGCATTTCGGGGTGTGCGGCGGCTGCCAGCTCCAGCACCTAGAGCCGACCGCCCAGCTTGCCGCCAAAGAGGGTATCGTGCGCGAAGCCTTCGCCCATATCGCGCAGGTGGACTGCGCGGACTGGGCGCCTCCCGTGACGGGTCCGGTATTCGCGTATCGGCGCAAGGCCCGGCTCGGGGCACGGGTGGTCGACAAGAAAGGCGGGCTTTTGCTCGGATTTCGTGAACGCCGGCACTCCTATATCGCACCCTTATCCTACTGTCATACGCTCGATGCGCGGCTCGGCGCGCATCTCGCCGACGTGAAGGCGCTCATAGCGGGCCTGTCTTGTCCCGAGGCCATCCCGCAGGTCGAGTTTGCGGCCGGCGATGACGCCGCGGCGCTGGTGGTGCGCCATCTGCGCGACCTGACGGCAGCAGACCTGCGGGCGCTTTCCGCCTTCGGGGAGACACAGGGATTGGCCATGCATGTCCAGGCCGGTGGGCCCGAGACCGTGCAACACGTGGGTGGACCCAGCCTGGTCTTGCACTATGCCCTGCCGGAGTTCGCCGTCGACCTGACCTTCGGGCCCACGGATTTCATCCAAGTGAATGGTGAGACCAACAAGGCCATGGTGGCGCAGGCGGTAGACTGGCTGGGGCTTGAGACCAGCAGCCGTGTGCTGGACCTATTTTGCGGTCTTGGGAACTTCACGTTACCCATAGCCCGCCATGCGGCCTCGGTATTCGGCATCGAGGGCGCGCCGGCACTCGTCGACAAGGCGCGGCGCAATGCGCGCGCCAACGACCTCGACAACGCGACGTTTGCGGTGGCGGATCTGGACGCCGACACCTTGGGCGATGTGCTCGCGGAACGGCCCTTCGACGCCGCGCTGCTCGACCCCCCGCGCACTGGGGCGATGGCGGCGGTCAAGGCCCTGGCGGGGCGCGGCGTGCCACGCCTCGTCTACGTATCATGCAATCCCGCGACGCTCGCGCGCGATGCCCAATGGCTCGTGCATAAGGGGGGGTACCGCTTGCGGCGCGCCGGGGTCGTGGATATGTTCCCGCAGACCCATCACGTCGAGGCCATGGCCTTGTTCACGAGGGACGCCTAGATGCCCTATATCGAGGTCGATGTCGCCGCCCAGTGGTTGCGGCTCTACGAGCGCGAACGGGGACGCGTGATATGGGAAAGCGCGGTGGCCACTGCCAAAAACGGCGTGGGCGAGCGCTACGGCAGCTATCAAACGCCGCGAGGTCTGCACGTCGTACGCGCCAAGATCGGCGATGGCGCCGCGCGCGGGACGGTGTTCGTCGGACGTCGCCCGACCGGCGAGATCTATAGTCCGGCGTTGCGCCGGCTCCATCCCCAGAGGGACTGGGTATTGACGCGCATCCTATGGTTGAGCGGGCTTACGGTGGGCGAGAACCGCTTGGGTGCGGTCGACACCATGCGCCGCTACATCTACATCCATGGGGCCCCGGACGAGGACCCGATGGGTATACCCTCGTCGCACGGTTGTATCAAGATGCGTAACGACGAGGTCATGGAACTCTTTGATCGGGTGCCACCCGGCACCCGCGTGCGTATCATTGCGTAAGGAGACGCCATGTCCCTAGGTCCGGTCATGATGGATTTGGTGGGAACCACGCTATCGCCGCAGGAGCGCGCGCGGCTGCGCCACCCGCTGGTCGGGGGCGTGATTCTCTTTAGCCGGAATTACGAGAGCCCGGCGCAATTGCGCGCGCTAACCGCCGAGATCCACGCCCTGCGCGATCCCCCGCTCATCATCACAGTCGATCACGAAGGCGGACGTATCCAGCGTTTCCGCGCGGGATTCACAGACCTTCCGTCGGGCGCGCGCATCGGCGAGATCCATGCGCTCGATCGTGCGCGCGGGCGCAAATTGGCCCATGCGGCCGGTTATGTTATGGCCGCCGAACTGCTGGCCCATGGCGTGGATATGAGCTTCGCGCCGGTGCTCGATCTCGGGCACGGCGTAAGCACCGTGATCGGTGATCGGGCGTTTGCCGAAGACCCGCTGGTGGTGACCGAGCTTGCCCGGCAATATGTGCTGGGCATGACCCAGGCCGGGATGGCGGCCTGTGGCAAGCACTTTCCCGGCCACGGTGGGGTGATGGGGGATTCGCATACTGAGCTACCAATTGACGAGCGCCCGCTGTCAGCGTTGAAGAATGCCGATCTCATCCCGTTCGCGCGCCTGTGTCCGACGGTGCTGGCGGCGATCATGCCCGCGCACGTCTTGTATCCGCGGGTGGATGCCCAGCCTGCCGGTTTCTCGCGCGTGTGGCTGCAAGAGGTATTGCGCAAGGCGCAGCGCTTTAGCGGAGCGATCTTCAGCGACGATCTCAGTATGGCGGGGGCCCATGGGGCCGGCGATCTCGGTGCGCGTGCCCGCAAGGCCCTGGCCGCGGGGTGCGATGTCGTGCTCGCCTGCAACGACCCCGACGGTCTCGATGGCCTGTTCGGGGCGCTCTCTGGCTACGTCAATCCCTTGTCGCAGGCGCGTATAACACGCCTGCACGGGCGTCCGGCGTGGACCGCAGAGGAACTCCCCGCCAGCGCCGACTATCGCGCATCTCGCCAGCTCTTACAGTCATTATTTAGCGAATCGCCATGAGTGGGAGGGCGAGGCCTCGAGTATCGCCGAAGTCGGCTCTGTCCGACACACCGGCGCAGACGACGGCACTGTCGCGCTGCCGACGGTGTCCCAGGCTCGCGACGTTTCGCGATGAGATCAAGGGTCGCTACCCGGAGTATCGCTGCCGGCCGGTGCCGGCGTTCGGCGATGCGTCCGCGCGTCTCGTGATCGTGGGACTGGCCCCGGGACTCCATGGCGCCAACGCCACCGGCCGGCCGTTTACCGGCGACTACGCAGGCATCCTGCTCTATGAGACCCTCCATCGCCTGGGGCTTGCCAACCGTGCGCAATCGCTGGCAGTCGGCGATGGGCTGGCGCTGACCGGCGCGCGTATCACTAATGCCGTGAAATGCGTGCCCCCGGCCAATCGCCCGACTGCCGAAGAGATCCGAACCTGCGCGCCCTATCTCAATGCGGAGCTTGCCGCGTTACCCGAGGGTGGCGTTATCATGGCCCTGGGCCGCATCGCCCACGAGGCCGTGCTGCGGGCCTTCGGCACACCGCTTGCGCGCCACCGCTTCGCGCACGGCGCGCGTCATGAGGTGGCGGGCCGGATCGTGTGGGACTCTTATCACTGCAGCCGCTATAACACGCAGACACGGCGTCTGACCGCGACCATGTTCGAGGAGGTCTTTACGGCCGCTGTGCGCGAGGTGTCATGAGTGATCTACGCGAGTTGGTGCGGGGTTTGGGGGACTGCCCTGGGGTCTATCGCATGCTAGACGAGGGCGGGGTGGTGCTCTATGTCGGCAAGGCCGTGAGCCTACGCAAGCGCGTGAGCAGCTACCTTAGGCCCGCGAAGAGCCCACGGATCGCCTCGCTCATGGCCGCCGTGCATCATATCGAGGTCACGGTGACGCATACCGAGACCGAGGCCCTGTTGCTCGAAAATAACCTCATAAAAACTTTAAGACCTCGCTATAACGTATTGTTACGAGACGATAAAAGCTATCCCATGATCTTTTTGGGCGGGGCGTCGGACTTCCCCCGGCTGGGGTTCCATCGCGGGGCGCGCCGCGAGCCCGGGCGGTATTTCGGGCCCTATCCCAGCGCCACGGCCGTGCGCGAGACCTTGAATCTCCTCCAGCGGGTGTTTCCGGTCCGCCAGTGCGAGGATTCCGTATTCCGCAATCGCACGCGCCCCTGTCTGCAGTACCAGATTCATCGATGCTCAGGCCCGTGCGTGGGGTTCGTGGACAAAGAAAGTTATGCGCAGGATGTTCTGCACACGCTGTGGTTTCTCGAGGGCCGCAACAAGACCCTGCTTGGTGACCTCAAGCGGCAGATGACGGAGGCTGCCGCACGGCTCGATTTCGAACAGGCGGCGCGGCTACGCGACCGCGTAGCGCTTTTGGCTGCCGCGCAGGAGCGCCAGTACGTCGATAACGACAAGGGTGATGCCGATGTCCTGGCGGTGGCCGAGGACAGGGGTGTGCTGGTGGTCGCGATCCTGGCGATACGCGGGGGGCGACAGCTCGGGTGCAAGACGCTGTTTCCGCGTGTCCCCGAGGCCATGTCCGCCGGGGAGGCGCTGGCCGCGTTTCTCCCGCAGTATTATCTCGGGCAATCGCCGCCCACGCATATTTATATCGGCACCCCGGTTCCGGGACGCGAGTGGATCGCCCAGGCCCTGTGTGCCGACTCCGGGCATGCGGTGACGATCGCGGTACCCGCGCGCGGGATTCCCCGGCGATGGGTGGCCTTGGCGAAGACCAATGCCGCCGATGCCCTGCGCCGTCGGCAGGCGGAGCGCGCCGGCCACAGTGCGCGCTGGGCGGCGATGATCGCGGCCCTTGGGCTGGCGGCAGCCACGCGCGTCGAGTGTTTCGACATCAGCCATACGCAAGGGGAGCTGCCTGTAGCCTCGTGCGTGGTGTTCGGTCCGGATGGGCCGATCAAGAGCGACTATCGGCGTTTTCATATCGAAGGCGTGGGCGCTGGTGACGATTATGCGGCCATCGGTCAGGCGGTCGCGCGCCGTTACGCCAAGGCCCCGCTGCCCGATCTCGTGTTGATCGACGGCGGTGCGGGCCAGGTGGCTCGTGCCGAAGAGGCCTTGCGGGCGCTCGGACGGCAGGCGCGCGTGCTCGGTATCGCCAAGGGGCCGGAGCGCCGATTCGGGGATGAAGAGTTCCATGAACCGGGGCGCGCCGAGCCTTTCACTCTCGATCACGCGCCCGCAGCCTTGGTGTTTCTGGCGTCCGTGCGCGATGAGGCCCACCGGTTCGCCATAACTGGGCACCGCGCGCGGCGCGCCAAGGCGCGGCTCGTGTCGGAACTCGACACCATCCCCGGGGTCGGGCCAAAGCGCCGCCAGACCCTGATCAAGGCCTTGGGCGGCGCACGTTTCGTGGCGCAGGCCGAACTCGCCGATCTCGAGAGACTCCCAGGCATCAGCAAGGGACTGGCGCGGCGCATCTACGACATCTTTCATGCCAAAGGCGAACCGTGCCCCTGAACGCACCCAATATCCTGACGCTACTCCGGATCGCACTCATTCCGGTGTTCGTGCTCGTGTATTTCCTTCCGGTCTCATGGGCCAATGTCGGGACCGCGGGATTCTTTTTGCTGGCGGCCCTCACGGACTGGCTGGATGGGTATCTCGCGCGGCGATGGAACCAGTCGTCGGCGTTCGGGGCGTTTCTCGATCCGGTGGCGGACAAACTCATGGTAGCCACGGCGCTCATCATGATCGTGGCCAATCCCAAATTGCATCCACCACTGCTCAGCACCTCGCTCTTTTCCGTCGTGGTGTTGGTCATCATCGGTCGCGAGATCGCAGTCTCGGCATTGCGCGAGTGGATGGCGGAGGTGGGTAAGCGCAAGAGTGTCGCGGTGTCGGTGGTGGGCAAGTTCAAGACCGGCGTGCAGATGGTGGCGATCCTGCTATTGCTCTACGAGCGGCCGGTCATAGGTGTCTCGGCGTTCCGGGCCGGCGAACTCCTTCTTTATATTGCAGCCCTGCTCACGCTCTGGTCGATGGGCGTCTATCTGAAGGCGGCGTGGCCGGAACTGACGAGAGGGGAGGGCGAGAGTCGGTAGAGAAATGTTTTACGCCCTTGTTGATTGCAAGGGCCGTTGGCCTTAAGGGCTACACCTCCCGCAAGCGGCGGGAGTTCCCGAAGCGCAAGCGCCTCTCTGTGGCCGGGATCCGCCCTGGACGCAGGCGTATAGCCTGGGGACGGCGGGCGCGGTTTCCGTGAGGGTCATCCGTCGATACCGTGCGCAGTGCCTGGGAACATAGCCGTCCACCCGGCGGCGACGCTCTCACCCCCAGCCCCCGAAAGGGATGGATATTCGCGCGCTCTTCTATAACGCGCAGTTGGGTGTCTCATGACACAACAGGCCGCAAATCAGGAAGGCCTTTGAGGCGAGCCGCCACCAGCAATCATCTAAGATGCCAGATCGTCTTCGGAGTTACCCCAAAGGATCGTTTCATAGTCTCGGCCCCCGTAGTAGGCGCCGATGATCGACACAATCCGCGCCTCGGTGTCTACGAGGAACGCAATCACAGCACGACGACGGTAGTTTGTGATGCGCAAGCCCGCTAGAAGGTCGTCACGCCCGCGGCCACGCATCGGGAACGTGGCGCTTCGCAATACGTGATAATGGCATCGACGTAACGACTGGCGAAGCGATCTTGCTGATGTAATCCTCGAGTTCTGCAAGCTGGTCGCGGGCTGCGGGAGAAAACGGGATCGTGTAGCTTATGTCCGGGTCTTGGCGACCACCTTCCTGCGTTTCACCAAATGCTCGCGCACTGGTCTGCAGTAAGGGCCTGCCCGGGCCCGCTCGCAACGCCTCCGCTGCTGGCACCACAGTGTCGCGCAGCCACTTCTCCACGACTTGGTCACGTGCGAGTAGCGCCCGCAGGCCGTCCCGGATGAGCTCGCTTTCGGTGGCGTACTCACCCGAGCGCACCTTGTCCTTCACCGCGTCGGCCATTTCCTTGGGTAGAGTGATGCTGATCTGTTGAGTCGTTCGCATGCGGGAACTCGGGCGAATGAGGGGAACGCGCTCCGATCAAGGACGACGTTTGACGCGACCCTGTTGTGGCCCCCAAAGCCGCAGACTGGCTATGTGCGGATCAAACCACCTCACGTAAGTCCATGTCGACATGAATGTCGGCAAACGGGCACACAACTCCGCCGCGGTCGGTCCGTTCCAGGAGCCCGAGATCCGCAAGCGCCGTCACATCTTCCTGTACGCGCCTCACGTCGCGCCCCCGCCAGTCCGGTTGCACGGTAACAATCAGTGTACGCTGTTCCATCGTTCCGCCTCCGCGACGAAGTCTTCTATCAAGAGATCGATGCCCGCGAACAGAAATTCTCTATGTAAAGAGGTATAGCCCTGGATCACCCGCTGGCAGGTAAACCGACATTCGGCAATTGGTGTCGGAAGTGCACTCGATCCAGTGGGCTTGTAGGAGATTTCGACCACTCTGCGGGCCGTCTCATTGGGGAACGCGAATTCTGGTACCAAACCCCATGAGTCCCACACTGAAAATAATGGTTATTGAGGGTGGCACAATTGAAGAATGGGGACGTCATGATGATGTGATTGCGTCCAACGACCATTATGCGAAACCATGGCATGCGCAAAAGAGCAGACGGCATAAGGACGGCTTGGGCGCATCTGTAGGCCAAGAATGCGGACAGGCATGTCCGATAGACGCAATGGGTCGCAATAGGGGGACTCCATTCAAAAGCGAGTGGGCCGCCCCTCTTAGATGAAGCCCATGGCTTTGACATTGCCAAAAGGAGACAGGAAGATGTCGGCGACCCCAAGCTCGGCGGCATGCAAAAGATCTACGAGGTCCATGGCCTCGTAGAGGCACACGGGTTGCTGGATGGCATGCCGGTGTGCAATGTCCGACGCCAAGTAGGCATAGCGTTCCGCGACCGGCCGGTCCCTATGAGGATATCGGTGCCCCAATTCCGAGTTCAATCCCGAGGCTGAAAGAAACACCCGGCCGCCCGGTTTGAGGTAATGCGTCCAGGCGCGCACGGCCGCAATCGCCTCGGCGTAGCGCAGGTAATGAATGGCTCGCTGACAGATAATGGCATCGTAGGGCGCATCAGGCAGGGTCTTGGGTAAGGCCCGGAAGTCCGCCTGGATGAAGTGTGGTGGCCGTGGAATGGGGCGTCCGCTTAAGGCGCGTTGGATGTCCGCGCCGTGGTCATGTCGGTCTACAGCGGTAACTAGGGCGCCGCAGGCCACCATGCGTAATGTCTGTCCGCCTCTTCCGCAGGCCAGATCCAAAGCGGAGGGGCGGGTCGTGGGGTTTTGCGCAAACCGTGCATCGAGAAAGGCGAGGCAGCGCTCGTCCAGATCATCCGCGCGTTGGCTTGCGACATCAATGCCCTGGCCCGCCCCAGCGAGGCGCCGACGCGTCCGCTCGTCAAGCCATGGTTCATTGTGAAGGTCGAAATGCTCCGGGACCATATACATATCCTTTTTCGTGAGGTTGCTTACCAAAACCATAAAAACGCGATCAGCCCGCCGGGTCGCCTGATTAGCTATCTCACCGCTTTGACATAAGGATAGCCTAAGCGGATGGCAATTCGACGACACCTTGCCAAAATCGCGGGTCATGCCGACCGTGGCCAGGATAGACATGGGCCGGACAGCCACCTGCAGGCCGCCAAAAACATAGGGTTAAACGCAAAGGGTAGCCATAGGCCGCACGACCAGTGGTCCGCAGGGGATTATGACCAGAGAGACGCCTATTCGCCCAAGACACGTCAAGGTCTCGCGTGATCTCTGTGTGTTGAAAAAATATCAGGGGCGGATCTTTGGCGCACGACAGTAATCTTGCTGTGTCGTTTGGCGATGGCGGTAGCCTATACGATGATGGAATGAATGGAGTCCGCCGTCAGGCCTATGGACCGGGATCTGACCCCGGCATCTTGTCATCGGTCGCGGCAGGTTGTGCGTGCGATTGTGGAGAATCCCGCGCGGCCTCTGCAGCCCCTGCGCTTCGTGAATCGCGGGTCCGTCTACGGCGGCACCGGTTTCCATGTCCAGGCATCCATGGCAACTGGGCCGATGATCGCCCCAGTTCGAAGCCTGCACTTTATGCCTGGACTCCCCGTGTTTCAGTAGCCCGTCGTCACCGGATTTTGTGACAGCTGCCATCAAGAAAGCGAACATGCGCCCGAGGCCTTTATAGCCCCAGTGCCTTACAGACCCCCTTCCTATCAGACCGGCGTCACGGCCCTGAGACCATAGGAAGCCCTTTAAGGCCGCTGTGGCCGGATAGACTCAGGCCCAGGGCAGGGCCGTTACAGGGCCAAGCCCTTTTCGGGGGCAGGGCGGCGCGAACCGGCGCGTGCGGCCGCCGGCGACATGTCCCAGTCGCGCCATGATAGCCCTCTCTTTTGCTGACCTTACGCACCCAGGCGGCCTGTCCTGCGGAGGGCATCGCCGGGCAGGGGATCGCCTTAGGATGCAGCGCAGCAGAATGTCCCCATGGCCCGTCACGGACCGCGCGGGCGAGCCGGTCGATGACCGGTACACGCTGGATCACGAACACCCCTTATCAGGCCTCACAGACATGCGCCGGGCGCGGGCCCATCCACGCCGACGACCGGAATCACAATCCGGTTGTCTAGAGGCCTGCGGGCATCACGGCAGCGCCGATCACAACATGGGGCAGGTTATCGCGCGGCGGGGTGTGCGGTTGCGGCTCTCCGGTGGATATCAGCCCAAGGAGAGGAAGCGCTGCGGGATATTTCGGCAGAAGGCCGGTGAGCACTAGGGCTGGAGCGGTCCGGATCCACGCCTGAGGAGTCCAGCGTAAGTCATGCTATCCGAAACGGTGTCACGCAGAAGACGCAGAAACCCAGCAAATCTCACCGTGAACAGAGAAACGCCGCTACCATCACAAAAGCGATGTAGCGACGGGGGAGCGCATGCGTCGACTAGGCCCTTTTAGCGAAGTGGGCCGACTGTTGCGGCGCGCGCATCGCAAACCGGCCGGGGCGGCAGCCTGACGGCACCGCTAACCGACAGGTTGCCCTTGGCGCCAAAAAGAATGCGCCCCACATCGCGGGGACCATCCGGGCCAGTCAGACCTCGTCGTTACCCCGTTTACTCAACCGGACCTGCCCACTCCGACCGTCCGGAGACGGCAGGTTGCAGATAGAACCCTGCCTCCCGGAGTTTGCGGGCCACGGCAAGCGCCTTGTCCCCGGCAATTGCCTCCTGAGAGAGAATGTCGGCGGCGATACGACCGGCCTCTTTGAGGCTGACGTCCAATACGACAAAATCCGATCCCTCCGTTCTAACGTGCATACGTCCCCCTCAATCCCCGAAAGCGTGCGGGGGCTGTACGAAATGGTTTTTCATGCGATAGGCCTGCTCTTTTAGCAAATTGGCCATATCAAGGGTCGCACTGGCAAAGGTCTCCGCGTTTTTTATAACAGGATCGCTGAAACCCTCCAGTTCAGCCTTGTCGAACTTGAGCACGACCCGGGATGCCGACTTCTCAAGAATTTCCATGATCACTCCTTAGTATGAGACCGTTTTACCGCACAATCCGTCGCACATCGACGTTTGCATAGATAGACTCATCCATCGACCGGAAGTTCTCCGGCACCTGCACAGACCTTTGTCCCGGCCTGTACGACAGACCGGCGCCGCCGTATCGTCGAATCGCGCATCCACCGCATGAGCCCATCCTTAGCGTCCCTAAACCGGCACGATCCGGGCTTGCGCCTGATCATGTCTTTACGAGACGGCGTGGCCGATAATAGGGCCATACGCTCCGTTGACGAATCGTCAACGCGACCCATGGTTATTAGCCGCAGCATTGTCGCGGAATAGGGTAGCGTGAACGAGGGGGGGTTATGAGTGCTGATATGGGCCTGAGCACCGAAGAGGCGCAACGGCGCTTGGCGCAGTACGGACCCAATTCCGTTATCGAGATAAAGCCGCGCACATGGGTGCTATTCCTGAAAAAATTCTGGGATCCGGTGCCGTGGATGCTGGAGATCACCCTGATTCTCGAACTCGTTCTTGGAAAGTGGCCGGAGGCCATCATCATCGGCTTGCTGCTCGTGTTCAACGCCATCCTGGGCTTTCGCCAAGAACATAAGGCCCAGGGCGCCCTCGATGCGCTGAAAAGACGCCTTCATATCATGGCACGCGTCTTTCGCGATGGGCAGTGGCGTAGCATCGCGGCCCGTGACCTCGTGCCGGGCGACCTGGTCCATGTGCGTATCGGCGATATCGTGCCGGCCGATATGACCCTGACGGATGGGCAGATCTTGGTCGACCAGTCCGCGCTCACGGGTGAATCCATACCGGTCGAGCGCAGCGCGGCAGCGGCTGTCTACTCGGCCTCCGTCGTTCGGCGTGGCGAAGCCAGCGGAACGATAACGGCGACAGGCGCGCGCAGTTATTTCGGCAAGACAGCCGAGCTGGTTCGCGGCGCGGGCTCCAAGAGCCATTTGGAGGAACTCGTGCTGGCGATCGTCCGCTACCTCGTGATCATGGACGGCTTTCTGGTGGTGGCCATCTTGGTCTATGCCACCGTCACACATATGCCCCTGGCCGAAATCCTGCCCTTTGCCCTTATTCTATTTGTGGCCTCGGTGCCCGTAGCCCTTCCGGCGACCTTTACCCTCGCGACGGCCATGGCCTCCCTTGGGCTCGCGCAGCGCGGCGTGCTCGTGACGCGCCTGGCGGCCATCGAGGAAGCGGCCGCGATGAGCGACCTTTGCAGCGATAAGACCGGCACACTGACCCAAAACCAGCTCAGTCTGGTGGCAGCCCGCCCTATGGGTGAAACGACGCAGGCCCAGCTCTTATCCATGGCTGCCGTGGCCAGCGACGATGCCACCCAAGACCCTATCGACCTGACCATCCTGGCTGCCGCCCACACGAACAATGCGGCGATACCCCAACGTACAAGCTTTACGCCATTCGACCCGGCCACAAAACGTTCCGAGGCGTCCTTTGAGGCCGGCGGAGGGCGGTGGCAGGCCATGAAAGGGGCGCCCCAAGTCATTGCCGAGTTGACCCAGGCGGCCGGCTGGGAGCCTATCGCCGCGGAACTGGCGACCCAGGGGGCACGGGTCCTGGCGGTGGCAGCGGGCCCCACGGGGGCGCCGCGTTTTCTCGGGCTGCTGGCCCTGGCGGACCCTATCCGCGCCGACGCGCCGGGGGTCTTGCAGGCCCTGCACGATTTCGGGGTGCGGGTGCGGATGGTGACCGGCGATAACGTCGCCACCGCGAAGACCGTCGCGCAGACGCTGGGCTTGACCGGCACCATCTGCGATCGCGTGGATACTGGCAAGGATTGCGCGGTCTATGCCGGCGTTTTTCCCGAAGACAAGTTTCATCTGGTGCAGGGTTTGCAACGGCACCGCAGGATCGTCGGCATGACCGGTGACGGCGTGAACGATGCGCCCGCCCTCAAGCAGGCGGAGGTGGGGGTCGCGGTGGAGAGCGCCACCGACGTCGCGAAGGCCGCGGCAAGCCTCGTTCTGACGACGCCGGGGCTCTCCGGGGTCGTCGACGCGATAGAAACCGGCCGCCGCGTCTATCAACGCTTGTTGACCTACACCCTCAATAAGATCGTCAAGACTTTTCAAATCGCGCTTTTTCTGAGCCTGGGACTGCTGGCTTTCCGGAGCTTCGTGATCACCCCACTTCTCGTTCTTTTGCTCCTGTTCGCCAACGACTTTATTACAATGTCTCTGGCCAGTGATCGCGTGCGGCCCTCGCCGACCCCGGACCGATGGGATGTCCGCGCGCTCATCTTCTCTTCCCTCGTCGTGGCCATAGCATGGCTTGTCTATATTTTTGCCGTGTACCTGAGCGGATGGGCCATGGGCCTGCCATTACACGCCCTGCAAACCTTGGATTTTTTGGGGCTGGTATTCTCCGGCCTTGCGAACGTCCTCTTGGTTCGCGAGCGCGGCCATTTGTGGCACTCGCGTCCAGGCGCGCTTCTTCTCTGGGCCGGTATCGCCGACATCGCCATAGTCAGCGTGCTGGCGCAACAGGGCCTTCTTATGGCACGGCTGCCTCTGACCATCACCTTGTGGCTGCTTGTAGCCACGATCCTGTATACATTGCTGCTCGATCAAATCAAGGTGCCGCTGTTGCGACACCTCACAAAAACGGATTCATGACGATCGCATAGGAAGAGCCACCCGCTAAGCCCGTGTTAGAGCCCGTTAACGGGCGCGTAGGACCTTGACCAACGCAAGTTACGGCAAGTGGGGTGTGCCGGCCCTATGGTTGCGCCCATTGCGGCCGCCGCGCCCCATCGCGCGACGCATGAGCGCGGTATATGGGAGAGCTCAGGTTTCGCGCAGTCTGCAAGATCGCTGTCGCCAATGAATACCAGACGGGCACCCGTGGGATATTGCCGATAAGACGGTCGACGCTGGTAGCGCCACAAGACCCGCACCGCGGCCCATGCGCACAATGAATGCGGTCAGGCCAACCAATTTTTCAGATCATGTTGACAAAGATATGTCGAATAGATATAGATCAAGCAAACATCTTTTGATCCGCCTATTCTATGGATAGGAGTACGAGATCCGGCTGGGTAGGCGGCACACACGAACGGTCGGCGACTGATGGGATTTTGGGTGTACTAGGATTGCGGTAAGGAAGATGTTTGAGCGTGTCATTGGGAATGCTTTTATCGGCGATGCCGGTTTACGAACGACGCCACGGCAGATAGTCGCGGCGAGGGGAGGGCGATCGAAAGTCGTAGGGTGTTGAGGGGTGTCCGATACGGCTCGTCCGTACCCAATTTAAGGATCGTACGGGGCAGTTTGGTGACCGATTTTAGGGAACTGCGGCCCCGAAAAGCTGGTATGGATCTTCGTTTTCGGGACACAGGGGGTCACTTAAATAACAACGAGGAATTCCTGTGTACAAAAAGATACTAGTTGCTATCGATGGTAGCCACACCTCTTCCCTGGCCCTGCAAGAGGCGATCAAGCTGGCCCAGGAACAGTCGGCGCGTTTGCGGCTGGTGCATGTGATCGATAAATTTCCGTTCATCACGGCGGATGCCGGCATGATGGACAATGCACAGCTCGAGGAGATCTTGTTCAAGGCCGGGCAGGACGTCATAGACGAGGCGCGGGCCAAGGTCATAGCGGCAGGACTTGAGGTTGAGACCGCGCTACCCGAGAACTTGACCCAACGGATCGCCACCGTCATCGCGGAAGAGGCCAAGGGCTGGTCGGCCGATTTGGTCGTGGTGGGCACTCATGGGCGTCGCGGTATACAACATCTGGTCCTGGGTAGCGTGGCCGAGGGCGTAACGCGGGCGGCGATTATGCCCATCCTTTTAATCCCGAGCCGCCACTAGCGTCGTGCGCACAGCCTCTGGACGCCGATCCCCGTGCGGAGGCCTAAGCCTCGCCCCAGCAGGGCGCGGCTATCGATGCCGGCGAGCGCACAGGCGGCGTGCAGGCAAGCACCCGCAGCCTGCGCTTGTCGGATATTCTGGGCGAAAGTTTGGCGATCCTTCAGCGGAATCGTTCGTCCGCGCCCTCTCGGGTATCGCCGAGAGGTTTTTGAGAGCACCAATAAGGCGGCGGTCTCGGCCAAGGCCTTGTCCTTACGCCGCATCTCGCGCTCGCGTTCCTGGATGCGCCGCCGATCCTTGCGGGTCTCCTCGGGTCTGGCCCGGACCTCGGCCGGGGTGGCCAAAGCCGCGATGGCCATTACGGCCTCCAGACGGGCAGTGGCCGTCCAGGTCCGCCGTTCTCGGGGCTCCCAAGGCCTTAGCCCGCCAGCGTTCCAGCGTGGCCACTCCTACCCGCAACTCCTGGGCCACCTTGTCCACGCCGCGCTCTCGGGGGCGGCGGCCGGGTTGAGCACGGCCGTCGTTCTCTCACCTCGCCCCAGATTAACGATCAATGGAGGCGGCAACCCCTGTGACGCACGGGTTAATGGCCAGGGCGCCATTCATCGGGTCCGGGTGTACGGGGAATGGAAACGAATTCCCGGAGGATTGCGCCTCTGGGCCCAGGGGTATTTCGTTTCCACGTTCGGCTGGAATGAGGCCATGATCCGGAAGTTCTTCAGAAACCAGGAGCCAGAATACCGGCGTTCGGACCTAATGAACCTGTGGCGTGGATTGCCACCGTCAGGTCGCCCTAAGAACCGGGGCCGCGTGAGCGACCCCCTCTAGCCGCTTTGAGCGGCTCACAAACTCGTGTCGGCAAACGCCACGCCCCCGCCCATGGAAACCTCACCGGCGGAAGCGCCGGTAACGGGGCGGCATGAGTGGCCTGCGACGGATGAAGCCGCGATGAAACCGGGCATATCGCATGGCCCGCTGCCGTAGCAAGGGATGACGTGCCGCGAATGCGGGATGATGGAGCGTGTAGCGCCACATCCGACGTCGTACAAAACGATGCGTAAAGATCATGCGGCCGACAGGCCGACGCCAGAGGATGCCCGGATGAGCCCGATAGAAGGGGATGACGCGTGTCCGCCACAGTGCATATCGCGCAAGAAACAGGTGATGCCGTGCCCACCAGACAGGGTGGGCCCGCGCATACCAGGGCGCGACTCGCATGCGCCACCACACGAAGTAGGGGCGATACGCCACGACCGGAGGCGGCGGACCATAGGCGAGCAAAGGCGGTAGGAATACCGTGGGCGCCAATGGCCACCATGGGCCGACGATCACCCGCGAATAGACCCAGCCGTCATCGACCCAGCGATAGTAAAGACCGTTGTCCGCATACACATAGGCGCTGTAGCGGGGCGCATAGAAGACATTCAGGTTTTCGCCAAACGAGAACGCAAATCCCGGGGCGCCCACATTGACCGATATGCCGACGTAGGCCTGCGCAGGCTGCCACGCCAAGCCCCATAGCGCACAGACCAGAACCACAAGAGCCGCAACGCGACGCTTCATACGCAGCCCTCCATATGCATGCTCTCGAGACTCATTATCGACCACTACCTTTTGTGCGGATTCCATCTCATGTGCACAGCAGGCCGCCCAAAGAGGGAAGGGACACCCGACCGATACCCGTCCACGGCGAACAATCCCATACCGCAAGACCAGTCGTCAAGCGCGCAATTGTATTACATTGTATCAGTCGCATTGCATCGGCCAGACCCACTTAGGCAGCCCCTGATCGGCGTGTTCGGGGCCGTTCACCTCGACGTGCTGGCCATGGTAACGGGGTCTGGCGATACCACCGACGACCGGCCGGAAAAAGACCATAGGCCATGCGGCCTACGATGTCTACGAGATCGCAGCCAAACACCAGGTCCATCCGAACCAGGTGACCCAGTGGCGCCGGCAGTTGATCGACCAGGCGGCGAGCATTTTCGGCAAGCCCACGGGGACGACACCCACCAGCGATCGCGAGGCCTTGCTGGCCAAGATTGGAGAGCTTACGGTCCAGAACGATTTTTTCGCACGAGTGCTCGGCAAATGACCACGGCTGAGAGACTCCAACGGGTCGAGCGCGAGAATCCGGTGGTGCCGATCGCACGCCAATGCGCGTGGCTTGGCGTGCCCCGCTCAAGCGTGTATTACCAGGGGAAGCCTGCGGTCTCCGAGGAGGATCTTTCGCTCATGAAGCGGCTCGATGCCCTCCACCTCCAGCATCCCTTCCTGGGCTCGCGGCGCCTGCGGGACCGGCTGGAGCGCGACGGCGTGTTCGTAAACCGCAAGCGCATCCAGCGGCTCATGCAGGTCATGGGGATCAAGACCCTGTACCCCAGGCGCAAGACCAGCGCCCCGGGTCCGGGTCATCGCATTTATCCCTATCTTTTGCGAGGCATGACCATCACCCGGCCCAACCAGGTCTGGTGTGCGGACGTGACCTACATCCCCATGGCCCGGGGCTTTTGCTATCTCGTCGCCATCATGGACTGGGCCACGCGTGCGGTGCTCTCCTGGCGGCTGGCCACCACCCTGGAGGCCGACTCCTGTGTCGAGGCCCTGGAGGAGGCCCTGGAGCGCTATGGGGCCCCGCAGATCTTCAACACCGACCAAGGGGCGCAATTCACCTCCGAGGCCTTCACAGACGTCCTGAAGGGCCACACGATCGACATCAGCATGGACGGCAAAGGCTGCTGGCGTGACAACGTGTTCGTCGAGCGGTTGTGGCGCTCTGTCAAGTATGAGGAGGTGGTGTGCTACGAACGCGAGAGTTCGGGATCAGAACAATCGCGATGCTTTACCAAGGATGAGGGCGGGCCCCTCGGAGTCGGCTTGCAGGAGCAGGCTTCAAACCACCACAAGTGGCGTGAATTAAGGGCTCATGTGGTGAGCGTTGCTGGAAAAGGCGGAGTTCGACTCCGTCAGGTGAGGATCGAGAAGACGAACGCGAGTGAACCGCTGATGACGTGTCGAAACGTACTATCCGAAGTCGAAACCGGGATCTTGACTTCTATCCCGCGCGCAAAGGTTGGGGTGAAGTGGTCCCCCGTTGACGGACCTCTAATGGATGGATTAAACCAACCACTTGGAGGTCACTATGGAACGTCAGGTTCGTGCTCAATATACCGCCGATTACAAGGCGCAGGCAGTGTCATTGGCAGAGAGCCTCGGAGCGGCAAAGGCTGCCCGCAAGCTCGGTATTTCGGTCAAGACGCTGGCTAATTGGATCCGCATTTCGCGTGATGGAGCAGGGTTCGCCAAGGACGGGAAGCGCCGTCCTGTGAGCGATGTGGAAGCTGAGAATGCACGGCTTCGAGCCGAGAATGCTCAGCTGCGCATGGAGCGCGATTTCATAAAAAAAGCCGCAGCGTACTTTGCGAAGGAGTCCAAGTGAAGTACGCCTATATCGCCTCGCAGCGGACTCACTACCCGATCGGGTTCATGTGCCGGGTACTTGAGGTATCGACGTCGGGATTCTTCGCCTGGCAGGCCCGAGAACGTGCGCCACAGAGCGACGCGGACGCTCCGTTGCGTGCAGCGATCATACAGGTCCACGAGGAAAGCCGGCGCCGCTATGGTCGCCGGCGCCTCACGCATGCCCTGCGCGCACAGGGCATGCGCATCAACCCCAAACGTGTGCATCGAGTGATGCGCGAGGAAGGCTTGCGAGGCGTGCGTAAAGGGCGCTTCGTGCCGCGCACGACCGACAGTGCCCATCAGCGCGCCATCGCCCCGAACGTCCTACAGAGGCGATTTAGCGTCGACACAGCCGTGCCGGCCTGGACAAGCGACATCACGTACGTTGCCACTCGTGAGGGCTGGCTGTACCTGGCGGTGATTATCGCCTTACAGACACGCCAGGTGCTCGGCTACAGCCTCTCGGATCGCATGCCCGATGAGCTGGTGCTCAATGCGCTGCGCAATGCCTGCCATCTCCAGACACCGCCATCCGGTACGGTGTTTCATTCCGACCGCGGCAGCCAGTACGCCAGCGATGATTTCCGCAACGCTCTCGGCGCACTTGGCATGGTGGCCAGCATGAGTCGCAAGGGAAATTGCTGGGACAATGCGGTCTCGGAGAGCTTCTTCGCAACACTGAAGACCGAAGAAGCGACCGAGCCGTATGCGACAAAACAGGACGCCCACAGAGCGATCGCGCAATACATCCACGGATTCTACAATCCTGTCCGCCTGCACTCATCACTCGGATACTTGTCGCCCAACGAGTATGCGCGCAGAATGCAACACCCAGATCAAGACCCGTCTATGAGGTCCGCTGCGTAGGGACCACTTCAGTTTTGAAATGTATTGCTGGCCTTCAAGCCGCAGGGGGTGCCGTAAGCGGTGCGTCTGACAGGCCAACGAGTATCGGCGCGCTATTTGCGTTCAGGCGACTATCGGGTCGCGTCGGAAGGCGGCCGTCTCGTGCTTGGCGCCATGTCGGCAGGCCCGTATCGATCGCTTTCCAGGCCCGGACGTGGCCAAAGTGGTGATGAACAGCACACTTTCTGCGCCGCCTCGTTCTAGAGGGGATGAGGGTAATGCGGCGACTGCGAAGTGACGCGAGGGCAGCTTTCGGGGAACCCGTCGGCCGGGCGCGCCAACTCATAGGTGAGCTGGCGGTGGTTGTACTCTCGGACTTCTAGTAGCTGGTGTCACAGCCCATATAGACGTCGAGAGGTTATGCTCCGCTAATGCCGCGCTGCTCATCCTGTTTGTACCCGCCGTCACCGGGAGCGGGTTGATATATAGGGGGATGATTTGTTTCCAGAAAATATGCAACCGACCGCGTTACCGGAGGGGCCGTTCTCAGTTGCAGACAGAATACTGGTTAGGCCTGCACGCGGCGTCCAAATATACGCCCGATTTCAGGCGATGGCGCGGTCGGTTAGATGATAGGATGAGTCATGCTCTTCGATTTACCGGACCATAATACTCTCTACTTGGCCCTCCTTAGTCGGGATGAGCGCTACGATGGGCGGGTCTACGTCTGTGTTTCCTCCACAGGCGTTTTTTGTCGGCTCACGTGTCCAGCTCGTAAGCCAAACCCAGAAAACTGTCTATTCTACTCGACGATCAGCGAATGCATTGAGGCCGGGTTCCGTGCCTGCAAAAGATGTCATCCGCTGCAAGCAGCCGCCTCGGCCGATCCTACAATCACGGCATTGCTGGCGGCGCTTGCCGAGCGCTCGGGTATTCGTTGGTCAGAACGGCACATAGAGGAACTAGGGTTTGATCTTTCCACCGTGCGCCGTAGTTTCAAGCGACACTTTGGTACGACCTTCCTGAGGATGGCTCGGCAAACGCAACTTCGGAGAGGGTTTGAGGTACTCTCTCGCGGTGGTAGGGTCATTACGGCCCAGCATGAGGCAAGCTTTGACTCACCTAGCGCGTTTCGTGTGGCCTTCGCGAGACTCCTAGGGTGCACCCCTGCATCACTTAGCAAGAAGGGGGGGTGCTCGCAGATTGGATCGCCACGCCATTGGGAGACATGATTGCAGTCAGCAGCCCCACGCACCTGCACCTGCTGGAATTTACCGACCGGAGGGCACTACGAACCGAGCTAAAAAATCTTCAGGCACGGACAAAGGGAGGGATGGGCATAGGTCGTCTGGGGCCGACCGAGCAGGCGGAAGAAGAGCTGATTGCGTTCTTCGCCGGTCGCAAGGCTTGCTTCGAAACTCCTCTGGTGCTTCAAGGCAGCGTGTTCAATCGGCAAGTCTGGGGGGAGCTCCGTCGCATCCCGGTGGGAGAGACCCGCAGCTACTCGGATATTGCACGCCGCATAGGGAAACCATCGGCCGCACGCGCGGTAGCCCGCGCCAACGGCGCCAACCAGATCGCGCTGATGGTTCCCTGTCACCGCGTCATTGCCGCGGATGGCGCTCTGACCGGATATGGCGGGGGCCTCTGGCGAAAGCAGCGCCTGATTGAGATTGAGCGCCAATTTGTGTTACTAAAATAGGAAAAATAACAATGCATAACGTTGATAGGTTCCGGAAATTCAAGGCGCTCCACGTTCCAGGCGACCCCCTCGTTCTCTACAACATCTGGGATGCCGGTGGAGCAAAGGCCGTGGCACAGGCGGGCGCGAGCGCCATCGCAACGAGCAGCTGGTCCATCGCCGCAGCGCATGGGTTCCCGGATGGTGAGGAGATGCCCCTAAGTTTCGTCCTGATGATTGTCGAGCGGATCGCACAAAGTAGCAACTTGCCGCTCACGGTCGATTTCGAAGGAGGATATGCGGAGGACCCTCTGCATGTCGCCACTAACGTTCGGCGGGTAATCGAAGTCGGTGTGACCGGGATTAACTTCGAGGACCAGGTCGTTAAGGGGCCCGCTCTATACACGATCCCGGATCAGGTGGCCCGGCTCAAAGCCGTGCGCAAGGCCGCAAATGATACCGGCAGGGCACTATTCATAAACGCCCGCACCGACGTATTTTTGAAGGCGGCTTCGGGAGTGTCGCATGCGGATCTCGTGGATGAGGCGCTGGCGCGGGGAAGAGCCTACGCAGAGGCAGGGGCCGATGGCTTTTTCATCCCAGGCTTGACCGACGCAACGCTAATAGCAGAAATCTGCCGCCAGTCTTCTCTTCCCGTCAATATCATGATGACGGGGGAACTGAATTCCATTCCGGCGTTGGCCAGGCTGGGTGTCTCGCGCGTGAGTTACGGTCCTATGCCGTACCTCGTGGCGATAGAAGACTTAACGGCGCGATTCGAAGGAATCTAGGTTGTGCTTTGCAGGTCGTCTCCTCGATCGCACCGCTGTCCCATGCGGAAACTATTTGCTCAAGTCGGGTGTAGGGCTTGCCGACATCAGCAAGTGGTTAGGGCATGCCAGCAGTGACACGACAAACCGTTATGCGACGATCGATCTGGACATGAAGCGACAGGCCCTCGCCAAAGCGGCCGCGCCCCACAGTCCTCTGGGACGCCCGACTCAGTGGCACAAAAACACTTCAGTTCTTGAATGGCTCGAATCGCTGTAAGTGACGAGTAGTAATGTGGAGTTGGGTCGGATAATTCTTCGGCTGCTTAAGCGCGACCGACTGGCCACTCCACATTACTCGGTGCGTACCATTTATCGTAAATAAGGAGTTTGATGGCCGTATGCGAGCGGCTGCGGAACACGAACACCGTCCCCTGGAAGGGATTCTCTTGCAGGACCGCCCGACTGAGATGGACCCCAACCCCTGGACAGAATCTCCCGATCCTTAGGTGGATTATCTGCCGGGTTGGTCAAGCGGCTAGATCCCAGGACGCTGTGGTGTAAGCCTCCCACGGTGTCCGTCGATCCAGTGCTTGATGAGGCCTCTCATGATTATAGAAATGGAAGTATTTTGCAAGAGAGGCCCGTGCTTCAGGTATCGATGCATAGGCCTTGAGATACACCTCCTCATACTTGACAGAGCGCCACAACCGCTCGACGAACACGTTGTCACGCCAGCAGCCTTTGCCGTCCATGCTGATGTCGATCGTGTGGGCCTTCAGGACGTCTGTGAAGGCCTCGGAGGTGAATTGCGCCCCTTGGTCGGTGTTGAAGATCTGCGGGGCCCCATAGAGCTCCAGGGCCTCCTCCAGGGCCTCGACACAGGAGTCGGCCTCCAGGGTGGTGGCCAGCCGCCAGGAGAGCACCGCACGCGTGGCCCAGTCCATGATGGCGACGAGATAGCAAAAGCCCCGGGCCATGGGGATGTAGGTCACGTCCGCACACCAGACCTGGTTGGGCCGGGTGATGGTCATGCCTCGCAAAAGATAGGGATAAATGCGATGACCCGGACCCGGGGCGCTGGTCTTGCGCCTGGGGTACAGGGTCTTGATCCCCATGACCTGCATGAGCCGCTGGATGCGCTTGCGGTTTACGAACACGCCGTCGCGCTCCAGCCGGTCCCTAAGGCGCCGCGAGCCCAGGAAGGGATGCTGGAGGTGGAGGGCATCGAGCCGCTTCATGAGCGAAAGATCCTCCTCGGAGACCGCAGGCTTCCCCTGGTAATACACGCTTGAGCGGGGCACGCCAAGCCACGCGCATTGGCGTGCGATCGGCACCACCGGATTCTCGCGCTCGACCCGTTGGAGTCTCTCAGCCGTGGTCATTTGCCGAGCACTCGTGCGAAAAAATCGTTCTGGACCGTAAGCTCTCCAATCTTGGCCAGCAAGGCCTCGCGATCGCTGGTGGGTGTCGTCCCCGTGGGCTTGCCGAAAATGCTCGCCGCCTGGTCGATCAACTGCCGGCGCCACTGGGTCACCTGGTTCGGATGGACCTGGTGTTTGGCTGCGATCTCATGGATAGTCTTTTCCCCGGCCAGGGCCTCAAGGGCCACCTTGGCCTTGAACTGCGGGGCGTGATTGCGTCGTGTCTTGCTCATAGGATTTCTGCTCCTTGTTGCGTTACTGTAAGGGCAGATAATCACCTAAGCTAGTGTCCAAGAATTGGGGTCCATCTCTCTTGGCCATTCTGACGGCCGCCGCCCATAAGACCTTGGGGATACGCGCGCCCGGCCGACGACTCTCCCGCCAGCGCTGGAAGAGCGCTTGGGTCTGCTCTGGGGTCTCGTCGCCATCCCGTCCTGGTTCCGTCTCTCTCGTCTTGTTCATTCGCTGCGTTCCTTATCGGTTGGAGTACGCAGCGGACATTAGCAGGGGCAAAAAACCACTTCCTGCATGCTTACCGGAAGGGCGCCCATCCATACCGTAAACACCAAAACAGCCTCTGGGGAGCTCACTCCGGCCGTTATCGCATTCCTTTCCGTCTACCTGCCAGTGGCATCTCACGCGCTCTCTTCGGACACCCTTGATGCCAGATAGGGGACTGGCGGCCCCCTTCTATCATCTCCACGACGTCGCCTGACTTTTCCACCTGTAAACACTGACAGTGGCGTACGGAGTCGCGGTAAGTTAAACCAAGCGCTAGGGTGGAGACAGAGAGACGTTCTGCTCAACTCAGAAGGCGCATGCTACGAATGATCGCGGAGGCAAGATGCATCGTGAGTATAACAGAAAAGCCATCACTTAAGACACCGGGGGACAACTGGACTCGCTTACCTATTCAGCGCCCTGCCTATCTCAGCGGTTCCCAGGCACCCCGCGCTAGAGATGCCGCCGGTCCCCATTCGTACATAGACATGCTCTGAGGCTAATCTAGAGGAGATAGCGCGCATGATGATATCTAGGCCTTATTCAAGACAGTCGCCAACGGTAAGTATTACCGTTATGCCTCCCTTCGCTCAAGGCCACAGAACACTTGTGTACGAACATTGGTTTCGGATTTATGTGCTGGAAATGAGCCGCAATCTCGCTACAGCGGATTTCGGAAAACAGGTTGTCTCTGATTACCTAGAGCCCAATTCCTGGATATTCTGCGCCACATGCAAAGGTACCATGGTGGGAACCTTCCGGATATCATTCTGGGACAAGCAGCCTCTACATCACTACGTTTCGCTATATGGATTATCCCAATACGAAGAGCTTAAGGTCGCAGTCGGTACTCGTCTCATGGTGGCTAAAGACTATCGTCGGCGGGGTATCGCCGGGACTCTTATCAGTAGAGCAAAATGCTTTATTGATAGAATCGAGAACTCCATCCTAATCGTCGACTGCAATCCGCCAGTCGATCGCCTGTTCGAAAGCCAAGGATTCACAAAATATGCGTCCGGGGCTTGCTCGCCCGAGTATGGTGACGTTGAGCTTCTCACATACCGTCCAGCAGCCAAATGGGAGACCGTCTATGGCTAAGCGTGTACTTAGTCCTACTCAGCTAGACAACGAGTTCTTTAAGGAGCGCGTGAATAGGACTCAAACCTTCCTCGGAGAGTGCATAGCTACCCAGCATTCCTCTCAAATTAAACTCCGCCAATCAACCGTCGGCATAGCCGGGGCGGGCGGCATTGGTGGTGCCATTGCGCTTCGACTTTGCCGACTCGGCGTTGGCGCTCTAAAAATTGCGGACCCAGACGTATTTGAGATTTCCAACATAAACCGGCAGATCGGTGCATCATATGACAATATCGGAAAAAATAAGGCGTCCACTGTCGGGCAAATGGCGTTTGACATAGCGAAGGATACTAGAATTGAAGTGTATGAGGACGGCATATCACATAAAAATGCGGCGGAATTTGTCGCAGGGTGTGACCTAGTTCTCGATCAACTGGACTTCTCTGTAATCGACGAAAAATTCGCACTCCATGACGCATTTCACGAATCAGAGGTTACACATACGATACTCGCATGCTCCGTAATCGGATGGAGTGCGCATCTCTATAAATTTACACGACAGTCCATGCATATTCGAAAGTGGTACGATCCGGTGGACCATTCCAACATTGTATAACTGGCGTCCGATGCCCGCACTGAGCGGCTACTGAAACTGTGGGCGCCGCGCTTTCCACACTTTCCGACGTTCGATGCTGTGATGGACTGGATCCATAAGCATGACGCCCTTCCGATTTTCGCTGGCGCTCCTCCATTGGCGGAGGGGCTCCTCGCGCAGCGCATAACGCTGGCCCTTACTGGTCTTGAGAGACCACCATACTGTGCAGTTCTTGATCCGATTCCGAATATGTACATATATGATGCGGCGCTCCTAGACGGCGGCATGTATACGTCAGATGGGACTATCAGAAACGCGGACGTGCTTGCAAAAATGTGGGGGAATGGGCAATGAAGACAGATGCCGAATCGCCGAAGCGAAGCGACACTGACATAATTGATAGCGCCAGTATTACAGCGCTCATGCGGGCACTGCTGGCTGACGCAGATGGTCGCCGTCGTAACCCGGACAATCTTGCAAAGTACTTTGTGCGCGATAGGTGGGCGGAATATCTTAGGAGTCCGGAGAATGCGCGTGCGGAATTCCAGGCTCGCTTCCCGGGCGGGATGTACTACCATCTTTTGCGGACGAAGGCCTTCGATGAGGTGTTTTCGCGCTTTGTTGACCGGCAACCTCGGGCGCAGGTGGTAATACTTGGTAGTGGATTCGATAGTCGTGCTCTGCGCTTTCGGAAATCTCTAGTGCTCAATAACGTACGTGTTTTCGAAGTCGATCTTCAGGGGATGATAGACCACAAGAGAGCAGTAATACAACAGCACAGCCTGCCCGATGACCGCGCGGTATACGTTCCATGCAATTTCGATAGGGATTCATTTCTTGATAGGCTACTTGAGTGTGGCCTAGAACCGCAGAGGCGGACGCTTGTGCTTTGGGAAGGTGTGACCTACTTTCTTACGCCAGCGCAAATCGATATCGCCATGAGGGATATATCGTCTCTATCTGAGTTGTCAGTCGACGTCTATCTAGATTATGCGTTTGGAAGCTATATTGATGGCTCAGTAAGCTATTATGGCGCTGATGAGCTAAAGAGGATTCTTACGGAGATCGGAGAGCCACACCATTTTGGTCTTGAGGCGGACGATGTGGAGCGTTTCTTTCTATCTCGTGGCTATATGCTTCTGGCCAATTACACGTCTCAGATGCTGGAGGCAAGGTTTCTTCGAGATGAATGGGGCGTCTCGGTTGGGCAGCCTCACACGTTTCACGGATTCGCGCATCTTAGAACTCAGTCGGGCTTCGTCGCCTCCACCTGAAGTAAGGAGACAATGGACGTGCCAGACCGCTGCGATGGCGAGAATCTGCGTGTGTTGTTGGAGAGCGCGAATATTCGCTTCAGGATTGTTCACCATAAAATTCGGGGCTCAACGGTCGATCAGTCGGCGGAGCGCGGGCACGCCCCGAGCCTGGCTGTAAAGGTGTTATTGCTTGAAGGGTTAGATCATAGCGATGAGAAGGTTAGATTGCTCTGCGCGATACCTGGGGATAAGCGACTGTCTTATGATGCGGTACGTAATGTAGGAGGATTGAGGCGAATCTGGACTATGCCGCGGAGGGAAGCGGAGCGTCTGATGTCATGCCCATCGGGGTCATTTCCGCCAATCTGCCTAGAGGGAGGCGCACAACATGTGTTCGATTGGTCCTTTAAGGCGATAAGCGACGCCGTTGTTATCGGGTCCGGCTGTCTTACTGAATCTTATTGGGTGGATATTAAAGAGATTATCGGAGTGGCAAAACCAAAGTTTGGGCGGATTACGTTGTAAGGGGCGAGCATGCTTGGCGGAGTATGCGGGCGTCCATGGGCTTTAATATGTGCGACGGAACGCGAGAATCGCGCCCGCGCCTTTGGTTTTAAGCGCCGCTCCTGATTTTTCCACACCGCTGCATGGTGGTTGGCCTTCGCGCCGCGGACCAACCGTAGGCATTACCATTGGGCACTAACAGCTAACGTACCATATTGGAGTGGGCGTCCTTAGGGTCGGCCGTATGCCCGGTGGCTGGGAGTAGTTGGCGTGTTTGTCGTCTGCCCGGACCGTGCGGGCCCTCAGGGGGCATCTCGCCTTCGCTTTGTTGTCCATGACATTGTTGTTCAAGTGCATGAACGATATGTGAGAGGTGGTACGAGCGCAGATCTCACGCGACCCCATGGTTCCGCTAAAGTCTCACGTCAGCCCCATGGGCGGATGGAGACTATGGCGGATCGTGTGCGCAAATTGCACAAGGCAAAGACAAGGGTTCGTCAGCCGTGATAATTGAGCTGGAAATATTGCCGGTGGCGGCTGTGGTCATCCTGCTGGCGTCGCGCAGAGTGACGGTTTTGCAGGCCGGCCTGGCGGGTGCGTTGCTGACGATACCGGCCGTCGCTATGGCGCTCGGGCCTACCAAACCTTTACTGACGTTCCTTATGCGCAACGCCGCCGCAGGGGCATGGTTGGCTTGGCAAGCCATTTCTGTGGTGCTGGCGGGTCTTATTTTCTATAACGTGCTACGGGTAGCGGATCAGGTCTTGTTTTCTGGGGACACGTATTCGCCGATCGCTTTCTCCTATCGGCAGATCTTCGCGGTTTGTTTCCTTCTTGGTCCGTTCCTGGAGTCTGTAACCGGTTTTGGCGTAGCTCTGATCATTACCATCCCGATTTTGCTACGTATGGGGGTGAAGGGCCCCATGGTTGCGGTGTTGGCCCTATTCAGTCAGACCCTGGTGCCGTGGGGTGCGCTGGCCATCGGTACTGTGATAGGGGCCGGACTTGCGGATGTCCCTTTGCATACCGTGGGCGTTCGCAGCGCGCTCATAACGGGGCCTTTGCTCTTTGGCTACCTCATCGTATTTTGGAGTTATGCGCACCGCGAGGGTTGGCGCGTCGATCTATGGCAGCGAATCGACGATGTGGCGTGGGTCGGGGCGCTTGTAGTGATGCTGTATCTTAGCAATCAATTCGTGGAAGTACAGGCCGCGGGACTGATTGCAACGAGTCTTTTGCTGGGGGTGCGTTTTTGGCGGGACGTTCGGATCTCCGCTGCTGCGCGGCAAGCGCTTATTCGGGTGGCACAGCCTTATGTGTGGCTGACCCTTATCATCCTGGTAACCCGCGTATTTCCGCCTCTGCGCGGATTTTTGCGGGGGTTGTGGCTTATTCAGCCGTCTCGCGCGTGGCCCGTATTTTCGGTCTTTTATCAAGTCAGTTTCTGGCTGTTGGCTGTCGCAATCGTGTATGGCTTAAAGATCCGTCTGTCAAAGACCCAATGGAAGGCGGTTGGTGTCGGGGTATGGCACGCGGGCCGCGCGCCGGTGATGGTGATCCTGGCGTTTGTCGTCATGGCGCAATGGATTTCGCGAGCCGGTATTGCTGCCGATTTGGCCATGCAGTGGGCCCACTTTGCGGGCCCGGTTGCTATCTGGGCGAGTCCTGTGTTCAGCGCCATCGCGGGGTTTCTGACAGGAAGCAATACGGCCTCCAACGCGCTGGTTATGCCTTTGCAGATGGCTCTTGCGAAAAGCGGAGGCTTAAGTCCTGGCTGGGCGGCGGCAATGCAAAACACGGCGGGGAGCAACTTTACCTTGCTTTCGCCTGTGCGAATCGCGATGGGTGCCGCACTACTGCATGCGCCGAATGTTGAGAGCTCCATATATCGCTTGGCGTTCCCGCTGGGGGTCATGGTACTCGTGATGCTGGTCCTGATGATGGTGTTGGGCTTGTAGGGTGCCGAGCTGGGGCACGCGTGATCCGCCGTTCCTGATGGAGGTGAGGGGGCTATCGGCTGTGTGAGGCCTGGGCCTCACAGTGATATCATTCAAGGTAACGACGTACTCCATCTGGATACCGTGAACGAATCTGACCTTTTTGCTCTCCCATTCCCGGACCTTTGGGTCCTCGCCTATGAGGACGAAGATCCCTTGGCGCTCGCCGTGCTCGAGCGGCGCGTGGCCCTCATGCAGGCCCATGACCCCGCCATGCCGGATCACGACCGGCGCTACAAACGGGCCCATAAAGAAGAGCTGATGGCGATGCCGCTGTTTTCGCTCGCGGCCCGCAGCGAACGAGACCCCCTGGCGGCCTCCGTCTTCAAGCGCCGCATCTTCAGCCTCAAGGACCTGTGCTTTACGGAAGCCCTGAATCTCGGCAAGACCGAGGCCGAGGCCAAGGTCCTGGTCCGCACGGTCATCGGTGGCAGCGTCGAGGAGATTCAGGAGAAGGCGGCGTGTGGCGAGCTTGAGCGGGCCGTAGACCGTCTTCATGCGTTGGTGGAGCGCGCGCCGGCTCGTCCTGCGCAAAAGCGCACCCCCAAGCACGTCCGTAAGGACGGCCACCCCTTTCGAAGGCGGAAACGGCAGAAAGAGAAAGGCGGCGGCGACGAAGTGCTCGACCAGGAAATCAACGGCAATAGGTAACCCAACCCGTCATGCAAGACCTTGGCTTCTACTACGGGAGGCGCAGGTCCGAGGCTTATGCCATGGGAGCCAAACTCTTCAAGACATTCTGGGGCGCCTGCGCGGCCATGGCCGGCGAGCAGTCCAGGGATGCGCCGGGTCAAGACGACTCACAGCCATAGCCGCGTCATCATGCGCGATCACCGCGAGTATTTTTGATTGGACGTTCTGGCCCAGGTTCTATTGTGAGTCGTCTTGATCGCCTTCTTGATGTGTTCCAGAGGCTTGCCCTGGCGCGTTACTGCCTGTGCAAGGAAAGGTATGGTTGTCGGCATGCGGGCAGTGCTTGTTTCCACAGATTGGACACACAATCATGTGCGACCATGCAGACGGGAATCCGTTGATGGTGTCACCCCGCTGCTCCTCACAGTGTCGGCAGGGGCAAGGCTGTTGGGGTGGCGCGGGATGTTCTTGGTGCCGCACATGCTCAATCGCTTGCCCGGGGGGAGCAGTACGCCAGTCCGGCCAGACCCGCTCTTCGTTTTTGGCCTGTTTAGCGGCCAAGGCCGCAGCAATGGCCTCTGGGGCGTGGCGCGCGGGCCACGCCCCGTCGAGAGCCAGCAGCACAACGTCGATCCACTCCTCGAGATCGTCCGGGTGCTCCGCAATTTCAGCCAGTTCCTTGGCGATATGGTCCAAGACGCCGCGCGTACGCGGCCCGGGGCCGAACGTCCGTTCGGAAAAGTCCTGCTGACGGCGCAGATGCGCGACGAGATCACAATGGTTGCCGCCGGAGGAGTCTTTATGCGTCGTCTCGGCCCGCTCTTCGGCCGCCCGGACCTTTTCCGCCATGGCCTTGTAGGCCTTGTAGGCGTGCCAGGACTGCGCGCCGCGTAGACTCTTGTGGATAGCCTGAATATCCGCTTCGGATAGACGGCTTAACGGCTGACCCGGGCGAAGAAACACACGGTCGGCGTCCCAATCGATTCCGCGATACGCCGCCCCGACAGAAACGGCTGGCGTGGGCCCCAGCCCGCCATAATCTGTAACGGGAATGACGATTTCCGGGTCGGCGCGGTTGTCAGCAGCTAGCGTGCCCAGTAAACGCAGGAGTTCGGAAAGCCGCACGGGATGACCTCCAAAGGGTAACAGCGATCAGGGTGATTGTTTGGGATGATCAATTCAGAGTCCCGGTACAGACAGTGTCTCCCGTCTCTTCTTCGAGACGCTCTCCATCACAATTCGGCGCGGGTACTCCCGCTACAACGCCAGGCGCTTAGCGGGAGCGGAAGCGCCCCCTCATTGCGGTTACTGGTACGCATAACCATCACTCCTTTGAATAAGTGATAAGTATTTCGGATGCACATCGAAGATATCAGCCGCTGTCTTTAACGCGAACGACGGTCGGAATCGGATAGCGACGCGGCCGACATGGATGCCTGCGTGTTTTCCCTTGAGAACGCGGGCCCGTACCAGATCGCCGGTCTGGAAACCAGAAAAGGACTTGGTGCCCGTTTTGTGTCCAACGGGGAAGCCGTGCCGGTTCAGTCTGGTTCTTTGCCGTTCGCCATGGCCCATGGCCTCTATCGCCAGTGACCGTTGTTCAGAATGGAGACTGACCGCATCTCCGCTTTTCCCGACGCAGGCCGCGTCAATCCAATGGGCCTTCACGTACCCTTGTCGGACGCGGTTATATTTTGTCCGGCCACCCGTCCCGACCTCGACCGGCAGTCCGGTTTTCTTCAAAGTGCCGAACAAGGCCCATCGGGTGCTATTAACTGCGGCGGCATCCCGTAGCGGCGCTTTCCGTTGCGCTTCGATACGCGCCAGCCGCTTCGGGTCGTGAGCCAGAAACTCCGTGAGCGGTCGATTGCTCTTGCGCTGGTTGCAGGGAAAGCAGGCCAGAGTGAGGTTGCTCACCCGATCACTGCCACCCCGGCTCGTGGGGTGTATGTGGTCGATGGTCAAGGGCGCATGTTCCGCATCGCAGTACGCACATTGCCGGCCCCACTTCTCCAGCAGGTACTCGCGGACCTCGTAGCCCTGAAGCTCGCCCTGCTGGTACTCGACGCCGCTGATCTCGGGATTCTGCAGTGCCTGAGTGTCGAAGCGGTGGAGCATTGTGGAAAGGTTTGTGACGGGTACCCATTGCCGCAGCCGACATACCCAGGTCATCGTGGTGTCCACCCGGTGTTGCAGGGACGGCGCCAACCAGCCTTCGGGCTTCGTCCGGTTATCAAAGCGCGGAGCCCGATAGCGCAAATGGGCCCGACGGAGGCGCCGGTGCCCACGTCGCTGTTCCAGCGCCTTGCGGATGGCGGCGCCACGGTGAGCCAATTCTCCGGCCCAAATGACCGTGGAACCACGCCGGATAAACTGTGCCACGAGCGCCAAGCCTGTTACTCGGCTGCCGGGATTCAGTTTTAGGCAGACATCCTGAACCGCGCCACCGGTCCGGTCCTTGAGAATGATCGTGAAGGGAAAGCGCCGAAACACGGCCGCCTTTCCCTCCCGCAACAGTTCCCGGGCCCGCGCCGGATGGCAGGGCATGAGCGGCTGCCGGTTCTTGTCCAAGACCAATACTCGTTGCATAGTCGCTACCTTTTCAGTCTCCCCTTGCGGGGGTTATGTTCGCCTCGGCAAAGTTATCAAGGCTTTTTGCGGCAAGGACACGGCTCATACTCCCGAATCGCTGTTTAATCCTTGCCGACAGAGCCGGGAACTGGCAACGCATTCCCGGGTGTCATGACCTTAATAACGGAGTCTCGATGTTTTGAGACTGAGCCTGGTCAACCAGGAGCCTGCTTTCACAAGCTCCGCCTAGAGCCCGTTAGGGCTTAGGGGGAGTGGTTGACAACGATTGACCGCTGCATTCGCGGCCGTAAAAAGCGCCACCAAGGCTTCGTCAGAGGTCGGTTCCGGATCGATCCAACTGACGTCAAAAAACACGATGTCATCGATATAAACGGCGACAGACACGCCATAGCTCTCCGAAACCTTTTCGGGGTCGCAGTTCGCGCATTTGGCAATAAAGCGCGGAGCGGTCGTATGAACCACATAGGCCTCATCCGAATCAGCGCCATCGCCCATGATCCAGGAATCTGTAATGATTTTATTCATGATTGGGTTGTCCACAAATTCTGTGGACAGGTCTGGGGACAAAAGTCGAACCGTTCGGTTACCACGCTGTTATGGCGACGTGATTACAAAAGTGGCGCGGGATCATCCATCCATCTCGACGACATAGGGAATCACTTCCAGGATCCGCCGCCGCAACAACCCCAGGAACGTCGCTGTATCGTAAATCAGCACGCCATCTTCGTCCCCCGGCGACGCGCCTAGATAACGGAGTCGCACATAGCGTCCGGCTTGCCCAGCCCAAAGCAACGCATCACCCGTGCGGGTGTCGCGATACAGTTCCAGAAAAAGGGGTTCCATAGCGGGAGCATACGCGATGGCTCTCTGTGCGACAGCCCGCTATTTCGAGGGTGTCGTGGTGGCTTGGGTAGAGAGGGCTGGCCGTGCCGGGCGGCACCTCGCGGAGAGCCATCGCCCATCCCTGACGAAAGGGAAGGCCGCTCTGGCGGAGCCCTGCCCGATCTTGCCGAAGCCCGACTGATCTTCATAAGAGCCCTAGGGCCACCGCCTGCGCGACCGCGGCGGTCTTGTTGACCGCACCCAGCTTTGCCATGACATTCTGGACATGGAAGTGCACGGTTCGCTCGCCGATCTCAAGGATCGCCGCGACTTCGCTCGCACTCTTGCCGTCACCGGTCCAGCGAAGGATCTCGCGTTCTCGCTCGGTCAAAGAGGTTAAACCTTCGCAGGCGATAACCGGAGGGAGGAGACAACTCATGGTGTCATGAGCTGTATGGGCGAGCCACAGGACCTGCGAGGCCTTCTCCCGGCGCTCCGCTGCCGAGAGAGGTTCACCGCTGCGAGCAAGGGTCAGCATGCCGTTGTGCCCGACGTCCCGGACTCCCTGGACCCAGCCTACACGCAGACCCATGTCTTGGGCTTCTTGCCATAAGGCAGGCGTATGGGCGAACAGACGATGGGACCAGATCGCCGGGGCTACGGAGGTGCGGGCGTGGTGGACCGTGGGGTCAATGCCCAGATAGTGTTGTTCTGCATACCGCGCCTGCCAGACCGTCGGATAATTGCTGAACATGTGCGTGCGCGGGCGCGTCAGTGGCCAAGGTACCTGAAGGCCGTAGGCGCAGTACTCAAAGCCGAGCGCCTGGGCGTGATCGACGAGCTGCGCGAACGCGTCTTCTGGATTGTCGGGCCGATCGCCTTTGGCGTCCTGTTCTTCCGTCATACGAAAGTGCCTTCAATGGTGTCCGAAAAATGTCTTATATCTGGGCCCCGACTACCTGTCAATGCTGGCACTGGCCGGTCCGAACCATGATGCCCATAATGACTATCCTCACAGAATCGAGGAGGGGTCCGTGAGCCGTAAAGCATCCGTCACGAACCACCGGGCCGTGCTCGGCCAGGATGGTGCTGTCCGTATGACCGAGTCGCTGCTGCGCAAAACTCCGCTCCAGCACATAATCTCCGGCCTCTATGAAGATCCTATGACCTGCGGGATCGGCATCGGTATCGGCGCTGGTGCTACTGTCACGTGCTTGGACGGCTATACAGAATGGGTTAGTGAGACCTATCCGCAGATCACCTTGGGTTGGGACTGGGGATGGCAGTTTGTATCCGGCCGATCCGGTTACCGACGTCGCGAGGCCCCCTTTAGCAATATCACTCTGGTCGATCAGGACGGCCGCGATATCGGCGTCGCAGACACCGCCCGCTTACTCGGCGACGTGATTGATCAAAGGGATTGGCAGGACATCGTTGGCGCCTATCTCGCTACCCACTATCGCTAGCATCCTGTCAGACCTGTCAGTACCGTAGCGCCCGCTAATTCCCTAGATTTCCCTGCAAGGATAGTCACCTTGAAGGGAACCCTTATGCAACTATTGTCAGGAGTGTCGCAAACGCTTCCCGCGGGCCTTTACGAACAAGCCGCCCGATATCGTCGGCAGGTGTTTGTGGAACGTCTCGGTTGGCCGCTACCCACGTTCCAAGGCATGGAGGCCGACCAGTTCGACCGCCCCGACACCGTTTATGTCGTAGCTCAAAACGACAAGGACGAAATCATAGGCTGCGCGCGCCTGCTTCCCACCCACCGCCCCTATCTCCTGGGAAAGGTCTTCCCCCAGCTTCTCAACGGCTTGCCGGTGCCTTGTTCCCCCGACGTGTGGGAACTCTCGCGCTTCGCGGCCGGTCGCCCCGATGATGCAAAAGACAAAGCCGGAAGCCGCTCTCTCCTGAACCCGATGCTGTCGCCTATTGCGGAACCCCTCTTGCGGGAGACGATACGATGCGCGGCAGCCCATGGCGCGAAGCGCCTCATTACCGTGTCGCCGCTAGGCGTCGAACGGCTCATCCGGCGCGCAGGCATTGAGGGGCGCAGGGCGGGGCCCCCAGTTTTGATTGAGGGGAGTCCAGTGATTGCGTGTTGGATCGATGTCTGATGACCCAATTTATAGCTGCGTTATGTGAACCACAAGGCGCTACGCGCCAAACACAGAGAACGGCAAATCACATATCACCGAGAATGAACGTATCGGCTCCATAAACCTTTCATTTACCCACAATTGTGGCGCCAAGCTGGAAGCCAAACGCAATGTCTGAAGCCTAACATCCCGCGCCAGATGACGATGTTGCCCGGCGGAGGATCACTGGCTCGGTCGAGGTATCCGCCGAGGCGTGCAAGCTGCTTTAGGCAGGATTGTATGGTGGGGGATCGTCTACACGCCCGCAACCGGCGCGGCGGGTCCTGATCCCCAAGGAAGATGGGAGCGAGCGACCGCTCAATATCCTCTGCCTGGAAGACAAAATCGTCCAGCAGGCGGTGGTGACGGTTCTCAATGCCATCTATGAAACCGACTTCCTGGGATTCTCTTATGGGGATCAATCCGGTCGCGGCCCGCACGACGCGCTCGATGCCCTGATCGTAGGGATCGAACGTAAGCCGGTGAACTGGATATCGGACATGGACATTCGAAAATTCTTTGACACTGTCAAACACGGATGGCTGCTCCGATTCCTACAACACCGTATCCAGGATAGGCGGCTCTTGCGCCTTCTGCGCCAATGGTTGAAGGCCGGCGTGCTGGATGAACACGGACATCGAGTGCTGGGCACGATCGGTACCCCGCAAGGGGCGGTCGTCTCACCTCTCATGGCCAATGTTTACCTGCATTACATCTTCGATCTCTGGGTGCAGCAATGGCGTAAGCGACACGCCCGGGGAATGATCGTGGTGGTACGGTATGCCGATGATGTCGTCGTAGGGTTTCAAAACCCTGATGACGCCAGTCGCTTCCGGCGCGAGATTGAAGTCCGTTTTCAGGAATTCGGTCTGGCAGTCCACCCCGACAAGACCCGGCTGATTCGTTTCGGCAAGTTCGCCCATGAGCAGACCAGGAAGCGGGGCCTCGGCAAACCCGAGACCTTCAACTTCCTGGGCTTTACGCATATCTGTGGGGTGAGCCGTCAGGGACGATTCTTGATTCACCGCAAAACGCGGAGAGATCGCCTACAGAACAAGCTCAAGGCGCTAAGCCAAGAGCTGAAAAAGCGCCTTCACCAACCTGTTCGTGCCACGGGCCACTGGCTTCGGAGCGTCGTTCAAGGCCATCTGAATTATTATGGTGTCCCCTTGAACGGTGCCGCTCTGAGCCTTTTCTGCTACGAGGTACGGCTTCGTTGGTACCGGGCGCTCTGTCGGCGCAGTCAACGCAAGCGACTAAATTGGGAACGTTTCGGCAAGATCGCGGATCACTGGATACCAAAGGCTACCATCGTGCATCCTTACCCTCACCAACGCTTTGACGCCAAATACTCAAGGGTGGAACCGGATGCGGGAGCCTCGCCTGTCAGGATGTGTGCGGGGGGTGCCGAGGAATCGGCATTCCTACAGCTATCGGTCAGCCGGCCATTTCTCTCATATGCTTCTCGGACCACACGGGCCGCCTCAATCAGCTTCGGTGAAGGTATACTGGAGAGGGGGCTGTGCCAGAGACCTGTCATATATGACAGGTTATCTATTTCTATGATCACGATGTCTATAGAATCGTCCGTAAGCTGATGGATTGGGGAATAACATAGACCGGTGGCAATGCAAACCGTAATAACATAGTTCTTCTCATCGACTATTGGTGCGGAATGTAAGAAAATGGAGACAATCGTAGAGATTTGCAATAATCACGCACGAACGAGGCCAGAAAAGACCGCCTTGATAATGCTTGACGAACGAGGCGAAGAGGCCGAGCGGCTGAGTTATTCCACTTTGGACGAAAAGGCGCGCTGCATTGCCGCCCGATTGCAATTGCGATACGAAGTCGGAAATCGCGCGCTGATGTTATTTCGTCCTGGCCTAGAATTTATTGTTGCTTTTCTAGCCTGCCAATATGCGGGCATGGTTCCGGTACCGGTATCGTTGTCTTCGCGCAAGCCCCATCACTTGCGCCGCATCGAGCATATCAGTATGGACGCGGGCATCGCTCTGGTCATTACGGCATCTGACTGGCAGGCGGATATCCATGAGTGGCTCAAGGACAGTCCGTTGGGAGATCTCGAATGCCTTGTGCCACACTGCGCCAAACCGGGACCCGAGTGGGTGGTGCCCACGCTGGCGGCGGACGATCTGGCGTTTCTGCAATATACCTCGGGGTCTACAGGTAATCCTAAGGGTGTAATGGTGACGCATGCCAATCTCATTCACAACGAGCAGGTCATCAAGTACAAGTATCAGCATGACGCGGATGTTGTGGTGGGCGGGTGGCTTCCATTCTACCACGATATGGGTTTGATTGGCCTGATCCTTCAGACAATCTATCTTGGTGCGTCTTTGGTGCTGATGGCGCCGGTCTCGTTCGTCAAGAGGCCGGCCAATTGGTTGCGTGCGATCAACCGGTATCGCATAAGTTCTTCCGGCGGTCCCAACTTTGGCTTCGAGCATTGCGTCGCACGGATCCGCGATGAGGAGATTGAGGGAATCGACCTGTCCTGCTGGCGGATTTGCTTCAACGGCGCGGAACCCGTGAAGTATTCGTCGATGCGTGCGTTCGCAGATCGATTCTCGAAATATGGATTCCGTTACGAAAGCTTTTACCCATGTTATGGTCTGGCGGAGGCAACTCTGTTCGTGTCTGGAGGGACGCCTGGCGTGGCGGCAAGGCAGATGTGCATCAATCGCGATGAGCTGGAACTCAATCGGGTAGTGCCGGTGGTCGAGGGCCATCCGCTGGCGTATACAGTAGTAAGTAGCGGGCGGCCCCACGATCTGGAAGTGGCAATCGTTGACCCGTCCACAGACTCCCGTTTGGGCGAGCGTCAGGTAGGCGAGGTGTGGGTTCACGGCTGCAGCGTGGCGTCTGGCTACTGGCAGGATCCTGACAAGACCAATGATACGTTCCGGGCAAGCGTGGCGGGCGAACTGGGCACGCACTATATGCGTACCGGTGATCTAGGCTTTCTGGACGGGAGCGAGCTGTACATCACAGGCCGCATCAAGGATTTGGTAATCATCAACGGCCGCAACATCTATCCGCAGGATATCGAATACCTGACCAGCCGGATCAACAGCCGGTTTGCGGCCGGCCTGTCTGCAGCTTTCGCGGTCGATGGCGGAACCAGTGAGGCGGTGGTGATCGTGCAGGAGGTCAACACACGGGGCGGCGTTGAGCGCGAGACCCTGGTGTCTCTGAGCGAAGCGGTGCGGCGCGAGGTCGCCAATAACTTCGATGTCACCGTCGCAAGCGTCGTCCTGACCTCGCTCGGCACGATCCCTCGTACCACTAGCGGTAAGATCCAGAGAGGGAAGACCAAGGCGCTGTGGGCGAAAGCAGCTCTAGAGCCTCTTTACGAGAGTCGTTTGGCCGGCGGCCAGGCGCATTCGTGGCAGTCTCTGGAACTCTCCACCGAGCAGCGGAGGCGCCGGCGAAAGCCGCCAGTTTCTGCCTAGGCCTACACTACCCCACTATGGAAACGAGATGGATACTTTGCAGGCATTGACCAACAGTTTCGAATCGCGATTTGGTGATCCGATGCGCGCATCAAATAGCTTCAGCTATCCCACATGCGCGGAGCTCGACAACCGCTCAGCCTTTCCGGCTGATATCGCCGCTAGTCTCGACGATTGGGGGCTACCGCGCTATTACGTGCCGGCTTCGTTTGGGGGCGAGCTTGTGGGCTTTGACGAGCCGTTCCATATTATGCGGCTGGTGGCGCGCCGAGATCTGACAGTGGCGATTGGACATGGCAAGACGATGCTGGGCGCTGTCAGCGCGTGGGTCGCCGGGGCGGATGCCCAATGCCGCGCCGTTGCCACAATAGTTTTGCAAAACGAGGTCGTGTCGCTTGCGTTGACCGAACGCGAGCATGGCAGCGACGTATCGGCCAGCTCGACCTACGCGACCCTAATGGCGGACCATTACCTGCTCAACGGCGAAAAATATCTGATCAACAATGCCACGCGCTGCACTTTGGTGACCGTGTTCGCGCGCACCGCCACGGCACACGGCGGACGCGACTTCAGCCTGTTCCTCGTAGATAAGACGGCTCTCCCCATGTCGAGTTTCAGCGTGCTGCCGAAGAGCCTGACGCACGGAATTAAGGGTGCCGACATCAGCGGTATTCGTTTTAACAATGCCCCAGTTGCGGCAGACGCGATTATCGGCGGTGTTGGGCGCGGCCTGGAGGTCGTGCTAAAAGGCTTTCAGATTACTCGCACGCTGTGCGCGGCTTTGTGCTGTGGGGCGGGCGACCATGCCCTGAGGCTCGCCGCGCGCTTTGCGGCGCAGCGCCAACTCTATGGCAAAACTCTGGGATCACTGCCGATAATCCGCCGGACTCTCGGCCAAGCCTGCGCTGACGTGCTTGTCGCAGACGTCGTGGGTCTGTTCGCCAGCCGGGCAATCAACGTGTTGCCGGGGCAGATGAGCGTCATTTCGGCGGCAGTCAAGGCATTTGTTCCGCCACGCATCGAGTTTGCGGTCGAGAGTTTGGTGGACGTTCTGGGCGCGCGCGCCTATGTCGACGCTGAGGGGGAGTACGTCAGTTTCGCCAAGCTGCTGCGGGACTGCCGGTTGGTTAGCATGTTCGACGGCAACACCGTTGTTAACCTGCAGGCATTGATGTTGCAGTTGGGGCAGATCGGTCGCCGGCGCGGGCAAGCGGAGCCGCGGGATGCCTCGCTGCGAGCTTTATTCGACCTTGGCGCTCCATGTCCACCGCTTGTTCGGGGCCAATTGGCGCTGTCGAGCCGAGGGCAGGATACGATCGTGTCCTCCGTGCTGGACGCCAAAGGGAAGCTGAGTGAAATGACCGGCGTGGCGGAGGATGTGGCGAAACAATTGCAATCCTTGACCGGGTTCTTGATCGAGAGACTGATCGAAGTCGATCTATTTTTCAGAGACAATGTGGTCCCCGCACGGAAGGTCGGTAAACCATACTTCGATATGGCTGAGTCTTATTGCAAGGTCTTCGCCGCGTCGTGCTGCATCCAGGCATTCCTTTACAACCGCGGGCGCGTTCACGCAACGCTGCGCGATGGTGCATGGCTTGCCGAATGCCTTACGCATCTGCTTGACCCGGCGCGCGCGAGCTACGAAACTCTGCTTCAAAACCTCGACGTGGCCGTTCGCGAGAACGTGCTGATATCGATTTTTCCGTTTTCGCTGGCTCGCGAATTGGCCGAAGAGGTGCACCCTTGACTCTCGATACCACGATCGCGCGTATCGAAGCACTACTTTACAACGAGCCGTGCTTTACCAGTGCTGCCTTGTTGGCGCACGACGAGACAGCCACGCTGAACGAGGCGGCCGAGGCAAAGCTGGACGCCATGGGCGTTTCTTCCATGCTGGTGGGCGACGAAGGTGACGGCATCCCCGCCAGCATGCCTAAGCTGATGGGTTTGCTGCGGACCGTCTGCGGTAAGGATCTCGGATTCGGTCTCGGCTACATGATTACCACTTTCATGGCGGCGACCAATGTGTGGCAGGCGGGGTCCGCGGTGCAGCGCCGGCGCCTGAGTGATTGGCTGCGCGCGGGGCGGCGCGTGTCGATAGCCTACCACGAATTAGCGCACGGTAACGATATGCTGGGCAACGCCCTGTACGCCACGCGGACGGAGGGCGGCTATCTTCTAAACGGAAGTAAATCAGTTATCAACAATATCGGCCGTGCCGCTGCTCTGGTGCTCCAAGCGCGCACCGACAAAGCGCCAGGCGGACGCTCCCACTCCCTGTTTCTTATCGACAAGGCAGATCTAGACCCGAATTGTTTCGATATCCTTCCTCGAGTCCAGACGGATGGCGTGCGCGGTTGCCAGATTGCGGGGATTCGCTTTCGCGACTGCTTTGTCGCGGATGCGTATTTGATGGGCAAGGTGGGAAGCGGAACGGACCACGCTTTCCACGCATTTCAAATAACCCGTGGCCTGTTGCCCGGCGCGAGCCTGGGCGCGATCGCGCGGGCGCTCGATACGACCGTGCGCTATGTTGGGACGCGGCGCCTCTACGGCGCGACCGCGCTCGACATTCCGCACGTCCGCGCGCAATTGGCCGAATCCTGGATCGAACTGATGCTAGCCAAGCGGCTTTGCAGGGCCTCCGCACGGGGGCTCCATGTAGTGCCCGAGGAGATGAGCATACTCGGGTCTGTGTGCAAGTTCATCGTCCCATTGCGCATGCGCGCGGTGCTCAAACGTCTGGCGCTTGTGCTAGGGTCCCGCTACTACCTGCGCGAAGGGGAGGCGGCGCTGTTTGAAAAGGTGGTGCGTGACTATCCCGCAGTCAGCCTAGGCCACGCCAGTAGCCTGAGCTGTCAAGCCGCCATTATTCCGCAATTGCCACAAATCTTGCGACGCTTTTATGGAGGGACGATAGAACAGTCAGAATGGACAATGGCTCTGTTCGACGATTCGCCGCTGCCACGATTCGATATCGGTCGGCTTCGTCTTTCCTGTGCCGGCAAGGACACGCTGCTCGGAAGTCTTCGGCATTGGCCGCGCCGGTTGGAAGGCATGCGCGGAGACGGTGTGCTCGACGAAACCGACTACGCCCAATTGCAACGTCTGGTCACGGCCTTGGAGCAGCAGGTGGCTGGACTTCGCAAAAGCAGGTTCGAGCCTCACGATGAGGCAGCATTTGAAGCGACCCGCCGCTATGCCTGGGTGCAGTGCGCAATGGCGGCCTTGGGGGCATGGATGGGTGGCTGGGCGACTGGCGTAGCCACCCATCCGAAGGTCATGGCCTGCTTGCTCGATTTTGTGTTGCATCAGATTGCGCAGACCCCTTTTCAGATCGATCCGTCGATCGAGCGCGAGCTGGTCGACGATTTGATCGGGCGCGCCAAAGCAAGCGCCTAAACTTTTTTGTCACCCATCACGTAGAGAACACAAGCCATGTCTGTCAACTACAGTAAAACCGCGATCATTGATTTCATACTCGATAAGGTGTCGCCTCAAATCGGCATAGCCAAGCACATCATCGACGTGGATGCGCCGCTCGCCTCCTATGGCGTGGACTCGGTCAACGCCATCAGCCTGTGTGCCGATCTGGAGGATTGGCTGAAGGTGCCGGTCGATACGACGATCGCCTGGGATTATCCAAGCATCGAGAAGATGGCGGACTTCCTGACGGGTGAAGTGGCGACGCGTGCGTCGGAATCGGCGGCTTAGGCGTTGGAGTCGTCCAGGCCAGTCAAGGCAATAATCAATATGCACAAAAAGGAACAACGCATGGAGCGAATCGCCATCGTCGGCATCAGCTGTCAGTTTCCTGGTGCCGACAACCCTCAGGCGTTTTGGAATCTGATCCGAGACAACCGGGTCGCGGTGCGGGATGGCGCCCACGGCGGGCGCTTTGGTCGCGCGGGCGGTTACATCGACAGTGTGGAAGAATTCGATGCGAACTTCTTCGGGATTTCGGCGCGGGAAGCGCAATTGATGGACCCCCAGCAACGGCTGCTGTTGCAGAACGCGTGGCATGCCATCGAAGATGCCGGCATCGCGCCGCACACGTTGCGTGGTAGCCGAACGGGCGTGTTCGTCGGGGCCATGTCCAACGACTGGGCACACATCTACCTGCCCGACACCGACAATCTCAATAGCCAGACGGTGACCGGCAATGGCTTGGCGCTGCTGGCGAATCGACTGTCCTACCAGTTCGACTTTAAGGGTCCGAGCTTGACGCTGGATAGCGCCTGCTCGTCCTCTCTGGTTGCGCTGCACTACGCCATTCACAGCCTGCGGGCTGGCGAGTGCGACTACGCACTCGTTGCCGGCGTCAACGCCATCGTCACGCCAACCCTCCAGGTGTTCTACCAACGGGCGGGGCTCGCTGCAGCCGATGGACGCTGCAAACCATTTAGCCGCGATGGCGATGGCATCGTGCGTGCGGAGGGTGTTGGCGTGGTACTGATGTGCCGGGCGGACGTGGCTAGCCAACCTTACGCTGTCGTCCGCGCGTGCGCGGTGAATCATGGTGGCCGCGCCAATGGGTTGACTGCCCCGAGCCGCTTCGCACAAGAGTCAGTGTTAGCACAGTCGTACGCGTTGGCCGGGCTAGCGCCCGCGCAGATTGGCTATATCGAGTGCCATGGGACCGGCACCCAGTTAGGCGACCACATCGAACTGCGGGCTTTGCAAAGCGTGCATGGCGCCGAAGCACGCGGCAATCCGTGTCATATAGGCTCGATCAAGGGACTGATCGGCCACACAGAGGCGGCCGCCGGGATGGCAGGCCTCATCAAGGTGGCCTTGATGCTGCGACACGGCCATGTTCCGGCCAGCCTCCACGCCGATGCGCCCCATCCAGTGTTGACCGACGAAAGCCCCGTGCAGCTCGTTGCGCGCGCCTATGACCTGCCGGTAGGTGAGCCCATCTTTATGTCCCTGAGCGCATTTGGTCTTGGCGGCACCAATGCCCATGTGGTACTGGAGCGCACTATGCCGACGGCTACATGCGAACGGTACCCGGCGAGCAATGCCGAACTCTTCCTGTTGTCTGGCCACACGCCCGCCGCACTGGCTGCGGAGGCCGCCAATCTCGCGGCGCAGTTGCGCGCGGCCGGTAGGGTCAACCTACCGGCGTTGGCGGCACGTAGTCATGCGCTACGGCGCTTTCAGCCCCACCGCGAGGCGCTCGTCGCAGGCGATTGCGATGCGCTGTGCGCTGGCTTGGAGGCGCTGGCGAGCGAGTCGGCGCCGCACGATGTCTCGGTAGAGCCGAACGCGCCGGTCGTGTTCTTGTTCACTGGGGACGGGTCGCAATATCCCGGGATGGGGCGTGCCCTGTACGCGCGCCACGCCGCGTTTCGGCAGGCAGCCGACGCCTGCGACGCGCTGTTCCAACCGCTTCTTGGTCAGGCGCTGCTGCCGGTGATGTTCGATGCCAATTTGGCCGGCCTGCTTGGCCATGCGCGGTTCGCGCAGGCGGCGCTGTTCACCTTCGAATACGCCATGGCCCAACTCTGGTTCAGCCACGGCGTCAAGCCTCAGGCGGTAATCGGCCACGGCACTGGCGAATTTGCAGCGGCGTGTCTGGCCAGCGTCTTCACGCTTGCCGAGGCTGTTTCCTTGGTCGCCAAACGCGCGCAATTGATAGATGGGATACCTGTTGGCGGCCAGATGCTGGCGGTAAATAGCGACGTTCAGCCGTTCGTGCCGTTGCTTGAATCGCGTCATCAGACACTAGCGGTCGCAGCGGTCAATGGTCATCAAAATCTCGTGCTTTCTGGTAGCGCAGACGCCATCGCCGCTGCGTGCGCCCAGGCCGAAGGCTTTGCCTTGCGGCATCGCCGGCTAGACGTCACCCACGCTTTCCATTCGCCGTTGATGGCCCCGGTGTTGGCGGACTTTCAACAGCATTGCCGAGGCATTGCCTTCCGGCGGCCAAGACTGCGCTACGCATCGACGCTGACCGGCACGATGTTCGACGGTGTACTAAATGCAGAGTACTGGACACGCCAGACTGTCGAGCCCATCAAGTTCCTTGCGGCCCTCCAGCAACTGGGAATGGACGTGCGACAAGCCGTGGGTATTGAGGTCGGACCAAGCGCCGTGCTGACCGCACTAGCGCTGAGAAGCGGTTTGCCCCAGAAAACGCTCTGGCTGCCGAGCGTCCAGACCGGGCCGGAAGATACTTCGTCACATCTGGAATCCCTGGCGGCACTGTTCCGGGCCGGGCGGCGCTTGCAACTCGATGGTTTGTATGGCCCGGTCGGTGAGGAGCGCTTGCCGCCCTACGCCTTCGCTCGCGAACGTATCGTGCATGAAGGGGTGCGCGATACCATGCGTCAGCATATCGCAACGGTGTCGGTGCCCAGGCCTGACATGGCCGCGCAAGAACCGGTCAACGGGACGCGTCTGACCTACCGCTACCTATCTGCCGTCCTGGCTTGTAGCGTCGAGGCGATCGCGGCTGAAGCACGGCTATCGGAGGACCTCGGTCTCGATTCCATCACCCTGGTCGAGCTGATAGAAAATCTGAATAGCCACCTGCCACCGGAGCGCGCACTTCGCTTTGAGGATGCGATCGGAATATCAACAGTGGGCGATCTGTGCGAACATATGGATGCCTTGGCAATCATCTGAGCACTTACGTTGACGCTTGGCTACCATGCGTTATATGGAATACAGGAATTAATATGACGAACTATATAAACGGGCTAGCCATCAGCCTACCGGGGCTCGCAGTAGACAACCAGGAGTTGGCGAAGTGCTTTTCACTGAACGAAGAGTGGATCAACCTGTTCCTAGGCAATCGTACCCGACACTTTGGTACCAACCTTCGTACCGGCGAGCAGACGCATAGTCTCTGTGACATGGCAACCGATGCCGCGCTTCGCGCCCTTGCCGATGCCGGCATCGCGCGCGGCGATATCGACTTTGTCATCCTGGCTACCGCTACGCCTGACCGGCTGATGCCAGCGACGGTAAACGAGGTGGCCACGCAGCTTCAGTTACGCGACGTCCAGACCTATCAGCTCCAATCGGGGTGTTCAGGCGCCATTCAGGCACTCGATTTGGCCAACGTGCTGTTGCAGAGCGGTCGCAACAGGTGCGGCCTAGTAATTGGCGCAGACGCTTGCAACAAGTTTATCGACCCAGCGGCTGATTATGGTAAGGCTAAGTCGAGCGAGCTTATCAATTACGCGCTGTTCGGCGACGGGGCGGGCGCCGTCGTGCTGTCGTCGGTGCGCGGTGCCAGGCAACTAGCGCTCTCCCACGTACACTATACCTTCACCGACCGGGGCTGGGCGCCAGGGCAGGTGGTCGAATGGCGCGGCAGCCGCGCCGAACAGGGGGAAATGTTGCGGGAAGACTACAAGGCCATTGAGGCGAAGGTGCCGGTGCTGGCCGAAGAGGTGTTGCGGCACCTGCTCGGCTGTTTGCGCGCTAGCATCAGAGACGTGCAATGGTTCCTACCACCGCAGTTGTCGGGACGGATGACCCAGCAGCTCGTCGATCGTCTCGGGTTGCCCGAATCGCGCGCGATCAACTGCGTTGCCGACACCGGCAACAACGGCAATGCCTTGGCGTTCTTCCAGCTTGCCCGCCTGGCCGATGTGATCGAACCTGGGCAGCGTGCCGTCGCCATTGCCATCGAATCCTCTCGTTGGTTGCGCGCGGGCTTTATCCTGCATAGCGAGTCCGTATGATCCCCCGCGCCAATAAATCGATCGGGCAGACTGATCCGCGCGCCGCCGTCGCGGCGATCCGAGCCGCTGGGTGGCCCAATGCACAAATGCCGCGATTGAGGGAACTGTTGCGTGGCGCTGCCGATGCTGTGATGCAAGTCAAGCTTGGCAAGCTGTGTCGAACGATCAATCGCGAGCACTATTTAGCTGAAGGTGGCAGCGAGATCAAGATTGCCGTCACTGGTAATTTCTCTTGCCAGGCAATCGACGATTTGCTGCGCACGCGCCTTCTCGGTCGCGGGCTGCTGCCTGCGATCCATATGTGCGATTACAATCAATACAGTTACGACCTGCTGGACCAAGGCAGCGCCTTGTATCGCTTCCAGCCGGACTTGACGCTATGTCTTCTGGATGAGCATTGCGTGCTCGATGAAATGCCCGATGAATGGCACCCGGGGCAGTTTTCTCAGGCGCTGGTGGTCAAGCTGGCGCAGTTGACCGACTTGGCGGAGCGCTACGGCCAGCACGGTAGTGGACTCTTGGTGTTCAATACGATTGCTTTGAGCGGCGACACCCTCCGCCAGCGGCTCGATTATCGCGGACGGGCGCGCATCAGCCGGGCCTGGGCGGAATTCAATGCCGGACTATGCGCACTGGCCGAGCGCTTAGCACATGTCTTCATTCTCGATACGCATGTGCTGCTGGCCGACGGCGTCGCCCTGCGCAACGCTAGACTGAGCTTCTACGCGAAGCTGCACCTGGGCGACGAGTTGCTGGCCGCCATTGCGACGGAAGTGGCCGACCTTGCAATGGCGCGGGCCGGCAAGGCGCGCAAGTGCCTGGTTCTGGACCTGGATAACACGCTATGGGGTGGCGTCCTAGGCGACGATGGAATCGATGGGATCGAACTGTCAAACTCCGCGGCCGGCGAGGCCTTCGTCGCATTTCAGCGAGTGATTCGCCGCTTGGCTACGCAGGGCGTTTTGCTCGTAGTCTCCAGCAAAAACGATGACGCCAACGTCAGGCGACTATTGGCTGAACGCACCGACATGGTGCTGAAGGAAGACGACTTCGCGGCGATCTACGTGGGGTGGGAGCCCAAGAGCGCGGCGCTGGCCGAGATCGCCGGCTCGCTCAACATCGACAGCGACAGTCTCGTCTTCGTCGACGACAGCGCCTTCGAGCGCGCCGAGGTTGGTGCGGCCCACCCCGATGTGGAGATCCTTGCGCTTGGCGAGGAGCCGGCCGAGCACGTCGGCGTATTGTTGCGCGCCCATGCGTTTGAACAGCTTGAATTAAACCATGAGGACTACCTGCGTCGTACGCGCTACAAGACCGAGGCAAAGCGGCAGGACCTACTCAAGAATAGTGGCTCGGCCGACGACTTCCTGCGTGGGCTGGCATTGACGCTGCGACTGTTCCCGCCGGGCGAAGGGGACCTACCGCGCGTGTCGCAACTGACCTTGCGCACCAACCAGTTCAACTTGACAACGCAACGCATGACGGAACCCGAGGTGCGGCGCTATCTCGACCAGCCGGGGCACGGCATAGTGGCCATGCACTGCGAGGACCGCTTCGGTGACCAAGGCCTGATTGGGTGTGTCTTTTATCGCGTCCACGACGACGTGCTACACATCGACAACTTTTTGCTGAGTTGCCGCGTGTTTTCGCGTGCGATCGAAACGGCGGCCTTGCTGCACCTGCTCGGCTGGGCGAAGCGGCTTGGTTGTAGCGAGGCAAGCGCGTGGTTTGTACTCACTGCCAAGAATGGCAATTTCGCCACCTTTTACGACAGGCACGGATTCGAGGTGGTCCAAGAAGGCGACACAACGTCGTACCGCCATGCGCTCGATCGGATTGGCCTCCTGCCTGACCATTTGCGCATCGTCGCAACCTACCAGGAGCAGTACACATGCTTGACGAACTGATTTTTCTCGACAGGGTGAACGAGCACATGGGCACCGATCTGAGCACAGCCGATCTGGATCGACCGTTGGTTAACATCGATGACTGGGACTCGCTGAACGCCGTGCGGATGATGACGCAGTTAGAGCGCTCATTCGGCATACGGGTGCCAATCGCGCGTTTCATCGAAGCAACCAGCCTGCGCCAGATCTATGCTCTGATCGGCTCGATAGTACCGGCATGAGCGACGCTTACACCTTTCCGCGCGAGCGCCGCCACACGCTGTTTTTTCTTGAGCAAGCGACTGCCTATCGGCCTGTATATCTTGACACCGAGATCGATATGAGCCAGGTCATCGCCCATCGCAAAGTCTGTAGCGTCAAGCGAAGCTATATCGCCTACGTGATTCAGGCCGTGGGGCGCGTCGTTGCCCGATTTCCTGAAGCCAATGCCATGATCACCGGACGCTTATTCCCGCGCCTGTCCCGACTCCCTGGTGTCGACGCCAAGTTCACCCTCGACAAGCCGCTGAACGGCCAACGTATCGTTGTGTCTGCGGTAGTCAGAAACGCCGATCGCGCCACGCTGGACCAGATCCAGCAGCGACTGGACTACTTCAAGCAACGTGAAGTCACTGATTGCCCCGAGTTCGCGTCGCTCTTGCGCCTGCAGCGGCTTCCTGTCTGGCTGGGTCGTTGGATGTTTGCCCGCGCGATGCGTGCTCCCGCCTCAAAAGGGCGCCTGCAGGGCTCGTTCGCCGTTACTTCGTTGGGGCATCAGCCGATATCTCGCTTCGTCCCGCAGGTGGGCGCGACCTTGACACTGGGTGTTGGCGCAATTGTCGACCGTGCCGTGGTAGTAGATGGCGCGGTGCAACTCAAGCCCATACTCAATCTGACGTTAGCATTTGATCATCGGGTGCTGGATGGCGCCATTTCTGCCGAGATACTAGTCGACATCAAGCGTGAGCTCGAAAATTATCGATACGAGGAGCAAGCAGCATGAAGACCGATATATGTATCGTGGGCGGTGGCCCGGCCGGCGCTGTGTTGGCCCTGCAATTGGCGAGGCTCGATGTGGATGTGACCCTGCTCGAGAGCGCGCAAAGTTACGAGCGCTCGTTCCGCGGCGAATCAATGCAGCCGGACACGGTAGGCATCTTCCACGAGTTGGGTATCGCCGAAACCTTGCTGGCGCACGGCTGCGTCGAGACCTACCGCATGGAGATATCCGAACGCCGACGCCTGTTGCTGGCAATCGACTATTCCGATGCCCCCTATCGGCACAAGTTTGTGATGGATATCCCGCAGCCCGTGCTCTTGGAGGCGTTGCAGGCACGCATCGCCGACCATGCCAATGCCCGTGTGCTGCGCGGTGCGGCCTGCACCGGCTTGTTGGAACGCGATGGTCGGGTCTCTGGGGTTAGTTATCGCGGCCATGGAAAAAGCGGCGAAATTGAGTCGCGCGTAGTGATCGGCGCCGATGGGCGCTACAGCCGCGTGCGCGAGATGAGCAAGCTACCATACACCAAGCTGCCAATGAACCGCGACGTACTGTGGTTCAAGGTGCCGGTGCCCGAAGGATGGTCGAATCATACAGCGCATATTATGCTCAAAGGTGCTCGGCACCTGATCCTGCTACCGACGTATCCCGACCTGTTCCGCGCAGGTGTCAATATTGCAAAGAATAGCTTCGCCGGCCAGAAGCGACAGGGTATCGACGCTTTCTACACCCTGGTCGATGGGATCGATCCAGAGTTCGGCAGCCATGTGCGCCGCCATGTGGCAAACTGGAGAGATATCCATTTGCTCGATATCTTCACCATCAACATGCCGTCCTGGAGCCGCGATGGGCTGTTGCTAATCGGCGATGCAGCACACACGGTTACGCCACTGCTGGGCCAAGGTGTGAATCTGGCAATCCAGGACTCGATGGAGTTGGCGCCGATGCTGGCGAACGCGCTGTGCCAGGACCGCCTCGGTTCTGTGCTTTTCGCTGAGTTCCAGGCGAAAAGGCAGCCAGACATCGAGTTCGTGATGAAAGTGCAGATGCGGCAGGAACGGCTGCTGTGCGCCGAATCATCGTGGGCGCAGTTCGTGCGGCGCACCAACTATGCGGCGCTTCACCGTCTGCGCTTCGTCCAGAAAAGGATCAGTGACCGTATCGCCTATAAGCGCCAGCGCGCGATGCTGCATTTCGACGAATGCACAAACAATTCTGGAATGGCGCTCGAATGTGGCTTTACACAAACCAGCACCGTAGAAAAACAATGTGGAGTAAATAGGAGTTGAGATATCTGGATGAATTGAAGGATTTAGTGCATCTGCACAGTCGCGCGCAGGCGATAGACCGCAGGCTGACGGCGGCGGTGCTCGCGGCGATCGAGAGCGCGGAGCACGATGGTGCGGGTAGCTGGACCCAAGCATGGAGCGAAGTGGGTGAGGCTGCGTGGCGCGAACAGCGATGGCTGGATGCCGTCAAGATGTTTAACTTGGCGCGTTTCCCGTTCGTGCAGCGCGAAGGCCAGCGGCGCGCGCATCACGCCTGCGTGGCCTCGTTCGCCGCATGGGTTCACCAAACACGGCAGCGCGTCGAAACGCTGACCATCGCCGGCGGCGCCTTCAAGGCTTATGCGGCCGGACTGGACCATGACTGGCCCATGTTGATCGTCACCGGGGGCATTGTGTCGATTAAGGAGCAGTGGCATCGGTTCCTGCAACTCGCTGAGCGACTCAGACTGTGTGTCGTCGTGGCCGAAATGCCGGGCGTGGGCGAGAATACGCTGTGCTACCACCCCTCGGCGCATGCGATGTATGGCGCGATCCTCGACACCCTGGTGCAGCGCGCCAATACCGCGCATTGCCATTTGCTGGCGCTCAGCTTCAGCGGCCATCTGGCGCTGCTGCATGCGAGCGTGGACCAACGGATTATCGGCGTGACGACTGTCGGAGCCCCGGTCGTCCGATTTTTCCGCGATGAAGCGTGGTTTGCGCAAGTGCCAGAAGTTACCAAGCGCACGCTGGCGCACCTGACCAGATACACGCCGGAAACGCTGTTTGAAGAGATGCGCAACTGGGCATTGCCCGATGATCTGCCGCCGATCACTGTCCCGGTGTACTACCTGCAAAGCAAGTGGGACGAGATAATCCCTGAAGGCGAGGTCGCCGCCCTTGGGTGGCTAGCAAGCGACCTGCGGTCTTATCGCCTGCCAGACGTGCACGGATCGCCAAACCACCTGGGACTCATGTCCTTGTGGATCGTGTCGACCATTCTAGCCACCGATCCACGGCAGCGCATCAAGGCGGGACTGGTGAAACTGGCATGGCGCGTCCGGGCGGCGATGCAAGGTGCCCGAGAATATCGCCATGCATGATCATTGGTTCGCCAACGCTCCGGTTGGAGACGGGCGCTTGAACCTTGTCTGCCTGCCATTTGCCGGCGGCAGCAGCGCCGCGTTCGCTGGCTGGCGTCGCAAGCTGCCAGCCTGGCTTAACGTCTGTCCAGTGGTGCTACCCGGTAGGGAAGGGCGGCGCCACGAATTGCGCGCCCGCGATTTCGCGTCACTTGCGGGAAATTTGGCCGATACAGTTATCACGGCCGTCGACGGGAGAAATTACTGCCTGTATGGTCACAGCATGGGCGCGTGGCTTGCTCACAGCATCGCCGTGGCGGGATCGGCAGCGGGGGTTCCGCCCGCCTGCCTGTGCGTTGGGGCGCAGCACGCGCCGCATCTTGTATATCCGTTTCCGAGCTGTGACCGGATGAGCGACGACAACCTCCTCGAATTCATGCAGGAATTCGACGGCGTCGACGCACAGATGCTTGCGCACGCGGAGTGGGTGCGCTGGATGTTGCTGCGGGTACGCGACGACCTGAAACTGTGTGAAACACATTCACACGAGGCACCCTATCCAGTGCTGGACTTGCCAGTCCATGCATTCGTCGGCCGTAGCGACCGCCTGATCGATCCGTCGTGCATTGCGGCATGGCAGCGCCACACAACGTATCGGCTCGACATGACGCTATTCGACGGTGGCCACTTTTTTATCCGTACGGCAGAGGCCCCATTTCTGCACGAACTTGCCGACAAGCTCGCCAGGTATGCGGGCTCAACAAGCCTGAGTACGCAGCAAACCGACCTGCGCCCGGCACAGGCGACGCACCGCGCGACGACATGATTCACCTACAAGGAGACCGCATGTACGACAAATACATACCCGTCATCCGCTTGGAAAACCTGTTTGCCCTGGCGGCCTGCCTGGCGATCTACCAGCACCTCCGCTATTCCTGGGAAGCCTTCGCTTATGCCTTCCTGCTGCCAGACATCGCACTGTTCGCCTACGTGGCCGGCAGCCGTGTAGGCGCACGCGCCTACAACACCACCCATAGCTATATCGGCCCGGCTTTGCTGGTGTTGCTGGCACCTTGGGTGGACGGTAACCATGCGTTCGCCGCTGCCTTGATCTGGACCGCGCATGTTGCCATGGATCGCAGCCTTGGCTTCGGCCTGAAATCGACTACATCGTTTCGTGATACGCATTTGGGTATGGTCAACTTCAACCGGATGCGCTGACACGCGCGGCATGAGCGATTTACCGTAAAAATGGCGGGGCAGAGGACTGTGTTCACGCTGGCCATTCAACCATATTGATCTCGTGTCGGCGGATAGCGAGCATTTTCGCCCGATGGAGGGGACGACCGTACTTACTACGGAACATTGCCTGTCGCCCGGTCGGGTCCGCTTTGGCGGGCGGCGCAACCTGTACGTGTGCGACAATGCTACGAGCCTGCTCGGCCTGACCGGGGGCCCCTACGTCGGCATTCACAACTCGCGCTGCCAAGATATCTGCGGTAAATGTCGGACGCCTATTGCTACTGGTTGCGCCGCGACGGTCATGCCATTCGCGCACAACACCCGATCTTGTGGATCAATGAGATGCTAGCATATTGCGTCTACGCGTTCGGCGATGTGCGAGTTGAGTTCGTCGCAGGCATGTCATGAGGTGCCTGCGCATCGTCGGGCTGACGTCGAATGGTGCGAACTCTGGCCAATCAACGCGCTACGCGATCGATTTGCCTGGCTTGGCAGCCGGCGAGGTCCACACTTGGTTGTTAGCAATCGACGCCGATGCCGACTCAACCTTGCTTAGCGCGGAGGAACGGCGTCGAGCCGACGAGATCCGCGACGACCGGCATCGCCAACGGTTCTGCTCTGCCCACAGCGCCATACGGCGCCTGCTCGCCGGCTACACGGGTATCGCCCCCGCCGACATTACATTCGACTACAGCCGGCACGGCAAACCAAGACTCGCACGGTCGCAGACGTTCTTGGCAATTCAATTCAGCGTGTCACACACACACGACCGGTTGCTGATCGGCCTGAGCGCAAACGGCGAGGTTGGCATCGACATCGAATTCCTGCGTGATGACATCGACTACCTTGCTATCGCGCGGCGGCATTTTTCGGCAAGCGAACTGCGGGCCATTCTGAACCGGCCGAAGGCGATGCAGGCGGCGGCATTTTTCCGCTGTTGGACCGGGAAGGAGGCCATCACGAAAGTGCGAGGACAGGGCCTGCGCTGCGACCTGAGCAAGTTTCGCACACTGGATGACGATGCGAGTTTGCGCGCGCGCGTAGTCGCGGGTACGGATACGCCCCACGCGCTGCGGGGCTGCTACCGTCTGCATGCGGTAGACACAGAGCCCGGTTACTGCGCGAGCATCGCCATGCTAGAGGCGACGCACGGCACGGCCTACCCGCTGCGTCAGTTTATCGGCTCAGCTATTTCGGTATAGTCTCGGCTTGACGATGTTCAGCATGAGCGCCTTGGCCACCGCATGCTGCCAATTGATTGCACCCAGTTTTTTCGTTGTGTTATTGAGATGGAATATGGTGGTGCGTTCGGTGATGCCGAGGAGCTTGGCGATTTCCCACGACGTCTTACCTTTGAGGTGGACCCCAACCCTTGGACAAAATCTCCGGATCTTTAAGTGGATCATCCGCCGGGTTGATCAAGCGGCTTGTCCGAGAGGCACCCCAGCATAAGCTTGCCACGGTGTCTGTCGATCGAGCGCTTGATGGCGTCTCTCATTATTGTAGAATTCGAAGTATTTGGCAAGGGAGACTCTTGCTTCAGGAACCGATTCGTCGCCCTGCGCGCACAGCGAGGCCTTCAGGTACATCTCCTCGTATTTGACGCTTCGCCAAAGGCGTTCGACAAACACATTGTCCCGCCAGCGGCCTTATGGCTTGTAGACGATCATCAAGACCCGCGCCTTTTTGACACAAAGACGCGGATTGACATGATCGTTAACAGCGGGCGAGGAGGGCGGCATTACACGAGCGGAGCGAATCGTCAGGGTGGCGGCCCAGAATAGAAAAACGAGTTTTGCGGGGGAGCGGGGTGCTAGAATAACCCAGGTAACACAAGGATAGAGGGCTTATCGTGCACATCGAGCTGACTACCGCCTTTCGCAGGGCACTGGAAGGATATATCCGTTTCGTCGAGGGGTTGCTGGGCGCCAACAGTCAGGGCGCGACCTTGGGCGAGGCCAGTGACCGGCTGCGTGAGGCAGTCACTACCGCCGATTACAAGGCGCAGGCAGTGTCATTGGCAGAGAGCCTCGGAGCGGCAAAGGCTGCCCGCAAGCTCGGTATTTCGGTCAAGACGCTGGCTAATTGGATCCGCATTTCGCGTGATGGAGCAGGGTTCGCCAAGGACGGGAAGCGCCGTCCTGTGAGCGATGTGGAAGCTGAGAATGCACGGCTTCGAGCCGAGAATGCTCAGCTGCGCATGGAGCGCGATTTCATAAAAAAAGCCGCAGCGTACTTTGCGAAGGAGTCCAAGTGAAGTACGCCTATATCGCCTCGCAGCGGACTCACTACCCGATCGGGTTCATGTGCCGGGTACTTGAGGTATCGACGTCGGGATTCTTCGCCTGGCAGGCCCGAGAACGTGCGCCACAGAGCGACGCGGACGCTCCGTTGCGTGCAGCGATCATACAGGTCCACGAGGAAAGCCGGCGCCGCTATGGTCGCCGGCGCCTCACGCATGCCCTGCGCGCACAGGGCATGCGCATCAACCCCAAACGTGTGCATCGAGTGATGCGCGAGGAAGGCTTGCGAGGCGTGCGTAAAGGGCGCTTCGTGCCGCGCACGACCGACAGTGCCCATCAGCGCGCCATCGCCCCGAACGTCCTACAGAGGCGATTTAGCGTCGACACAGCCGTGCCGGCCTGGACAAGCGACATCACGTACGTTGCCACTCGTGAGGGCTGGCTGTACCTGGCGGTGATTATCGCCTTACAGACACGCCAGGTGCTCGGCTACAGCCTCTCGGATCGCATGCCCGATGAGCTGGTGCTCAATGCGCTGCGCAATGCCTGCCATCTCCAGACACCGCCATCCGGTACGGTGTTTCATTCCGACCGCGGCAGCCAGTACGCCAGCGATGATTTCCGCAACGCTCTCGGCGCACTTGGCATGGTGGCCAGCATGAGTCGCAAGGGAAATTGCTGGGACAATGCGGTCTCGGAGAGCTTCTTCGCAACACTGAAGACCGAAGAAGCGACCGAGCCGTATGCGACAAAACAGGACGCCCACAGAGCGATCGCGCAATACATCCACGGATTCTACAATCCTGTCCGCCTGCACTCATCACTCGGATACTTGTCGCCCAACGAGTATGCGCGCAGAATGCAACACCCAGATCAAGACCCGTCTATGAGGTCCGCTGCGTAGGGACCACTTCAAAGAGCCCCATCTGCGGGCTTGGACCCTTCTCGCTGCGTGCGCTATAGCGCCGAGCGATCGCGAGGTTCAGTTGTTCCTGCAGAAGTTCGGCATGGCGGGTCAAGCGCTCGATCGTGGCATCGCGCACGGCGATCAAGACCTTCAGGGCCTCGATGTCGTTGGGTAGCGCCGTGTCCCGTATGCCGTCCGTCATAGCCACGATTATACGACAGTCGAATCGATATTGCACCCCCATGGCCACAATTTTTGCTAGGAAACCCGCTGATACACCAAGGACGGATGCGGCTTCATGAGGGTGATGTCATACCCCGCGAGCAGCCACTGGAGCTGGTCTTCCGAGAGTGTCAGGACCGCCTCCGAGACCTTGCGCGGCCAGGCAAAGCGCGCCGCCTCCAGGCGCTTTAACCACAGCGCAAAGCCGGTCTGATCCCAATAGAGGATCTTCACGCGGTCGCGCCTGCGGTTCGTGAAGATAAAGAGCGCGCCCGTTAAGGGGGACAAGGCCATCTCTTGCTCCACACGGGCGGCGAGCCCATCGATCCCCACCCGGAAGTCGATGGGATCACGGTGCAGATACACGGCCAAGGGGTCTATGAACATGCGCATGGGGATCAGGCCTTAAGGGCCATAAGGAGGGCGGCCACCCACGCCGGGGGCACGGCAGACGACAACGCCAGCGAGGCCTTGCCGATAGTGAGCGTGACCGTATCCCCCACGCAGTGGGGGCCACCTGGCTTGGGGCCGACCGGTGCTGGCAGACCCCGGGGTGTGACCGTCACCGGCACGAAGGCCGCGGGGGGTGCGCCACGCTTGACCTCTTGCCCCCGGCGGCTTGCCGAACGCCCGCGAAGCTCCAGGCTGCGCCGATAGAAGTACGTCAACCGTAGTCCATGCCGGGCACAGAAGTCGCGCGCACTCTCTGCGCTTGCCTCGTACTCGGCAAAGAGCTCTTGCCAAGCCTCATTACTGCGGATCTTTGCCATCCATCCGTCTCCATCAATGTGATGGATCGGATCGTAAGCGACTTAGAGGATCGCGGGCAGGGTGCGGTTGCTGGAGCGCTTACGTTCTTCTCGCGCGCTACCGTCCGGTTTCTTGGTCGGCGTGATCTCACGGAGGTAAACGGTCCCAGGCCTCGGCCAGGGTCGTGCCCTCGGCGTCGGTGGGGGAGACGAAGGTGCCCCGACTCATCTCGCTTTCTATACCGTCCGCCCAGACCTCGGTCGCCCCCTGGTGTCGAAGCTGCGGGTTTGCCGGGGGTATCGTCGGCGCCGCACCAGCGCCTGCCAGACCCGCTTGCCGTTAGGGCCCTTCCGTTGCCGAACGTCGCCATGCGACACCTCCGCGTGTGGATGAGCGGTACATGCCTCACGGATTGTTGCGGCATTGTCGCAAAAGGCCAGATGAAAAGTGAACCGATAGGAGGAAAAGTCGGTAAGGCATTGTTTTTCTTGGTGCCCGAGGCCGGACTCGAACCGGCACAGCCTTACGACCGAGGGATTTTAAGTCCCTTGCGTCTACCAATTTCGCCACTCGGGCAAGACCACAAGACTAGAGCTTCCGGGCGCGCATGGCAACGGGGCCTGGTCTGTTTTGGTGGCAATCAATCGTCTTTTGTCGCGAAATCAAGGGGCGGCGATGGAGCGGGATGCGCCTTTTTGCGGTTCGGCGCCGGATATTTACGGAAGGGGGACGTTATCGGGTAGGGGGCAGGGTTACCCCTGTCGCCCTCCCACACCACCGGACGTGCGGTTCCGCATCCGGCGGTTCATTGAACACGCTGGAGTCGTCGCGTCGTATCGAGCAGCGACACCAGACCTAAACGATCAAAGAAGGACTTCGGGAAGGCCTGGTTCATGTGGCTCGCACCACTGTTCCACCATGGCCCGCGTTGATTGAAGGCCGAGCGAAACGCCCGCTCTTCCGTCAGTCCCAGCTTCATCAGGTTCTTGGCACGAGTATAAGGGCGTTTCCACTGCCGCCACAAAATGCAGCGCAGTTTGCGCCTGATCCAGCCATCCAGACCTTCCAATGCCTTCTTGGTCTCGGCCAGCTTGAAATACGCCATCCAGCCACGCAGGATCGGATTGAGTTCCTCGATGACTGTCTTCAGGCTGCGTCCCCGCGCACCTTTGAGTACTTCACGGATTTTGTCTTCCAGCCGCTGGAGGCTGGTCGGCGCAATCTTTAGTTTCGGAGCCTGGTGCCACGTGAGGCTGTAGCCCAGAAACTTCCTCTGCCACGGATGCGCTACCGCGCTCTTGGCCGCATTCACCGTGAGCTTGAGCGTGTCCGCCAGAAACCGGGTGATGCTCGCCATGACCCGCTCCCCTGCCTGCTGGCTTCTGACGTAGATGTTACAGTCGTCGGCATAGCGGCAGAAGGCGTGGCCCCGGCGCTCCAGTTCCCGATCCAGTCCCGTCAGCAGGATATTCGACAGCAGTGGAGAGAGGGGTCCGCCTTGCGGCGTGCCCTCCGTCCTCGGGGAGACAATCCCCTCCGCCATCATGCCCGCTTCCAAATACCGGCGGATGAGTTGAAGTACCCGTCCATCGTCGATCTTCTTCGAGAGCTTTTCCATCAGCAGGTCGTGATTGACCCGATCAAAAAATTTCTCCAGGTCCATATCGACCACCACCCGCCGGCCTTCGGCGACAAACTGCTTGGCCGCCTTGACCGCTTGGTGGGCATTCCTTCCCGGCCGAAAGCCGTAGCTCGATTCCGAGAAGTCCGCTTCGAAGATCGGTGAGAGCACCTGATGCAGCGCTTGCTGGATCAGTCGATCCGTCAGCGTTGGGATGCCGAGCGTTCTCACTCCACCTTGCGGTTTCGGTATGTCCACCCGGCGTACCAATTGGGGCATGTAGTCCCCGGTCAGTAGCTTGGCCTTGATCGTCGGCCAGTGTTGCTTGAGGTGGTCTTTGAACTCCGCAATGCCGATGCCATCGACGCCGGCAGCGCCTTTGTTCTTGACCACCCGTTGATACGCAAGCATCAGGTTGCCGCGTTCTACTACGGCGTCCATTAACCCGCTCGACTCCGCTTTCGTCCGCCTGCGGGTCGTCGCGTCAGTCTCGGCGCCAGCCGCAGCCATCCCAGGGTTCCGCCCCGGGCTCGCTGCACTGGTAGGCACTTGCCGTGTCTCTTCTGCCTTCATCGGCTGTCCGCGTGTTCCCGCCGCCTACTTGCGGCTTTCAATGTTCGGCCCTTCGGCTCGTCCTGACGCCTATTATGGCCTCTGCTGACTTCTGCAGGGGCATCCCGGCACCTCTCGATGCCAGTAGCACTGAGGTCACGCTCGGCGCCCTTGCAGATCTCCCCGGGTATGACGCACCCACCTTCACGCTTATGCCCGTCGGATATACGTTGCAACGTTCCGTACAAGTTTCGGGCTTTGACGATATTGGCCGTCTTACCCCGTTGCAACGCCTCATATCCGCTTCCTGTTCGTCAGGCCAGCGCTTTGCCTTCGGCTTCCTCCAGATTCGCAGTCGCCCGCGACACCCTTGCCGTTCGGCTAACTCTTCCCCTTGCCGGGCGAGTAGAGGACTTTCACCTCCAAGTGAGTGCGCCCTGCCGGGCGCACCAAGGAAAAAGCCCCGGCGAGGCCGGGGCAAAGGATGATGCCATGAAGGCGCTTATTGTGCGGACTGGTATGCGCCCAAGTCGTAGGATCCACTTGTCGGTCGTGCCACGCCGTTAAAGTCGTGCGTCACGGACGGTAGGACGATACCGGCGTTGATAGCGGGACTGTTGGCGCTCAGCGTAAGGGTCGAGGTGCTGGCGTAGAGCGGATTGGCGACAATCGTATACTTGTCAAGACCCGTGGTCTTTTGCCAGGTGGCAAACGGCATGCCGTAGATGTTCTTGTCGTCCCACTCGAAGGTGACTCCGTTTGGGTTGTAGTACATATTGTAATCGATATGGAGCGTCGCGTAGTTGGTCATGGCGTGCGGCGCAATGACCTCCATGGGGCGATTCGTCAAGTTATAAAGGATGTTGTTGCGGATGTATACGTTGGTGCCGGCCTGATTGAGGGCGGATTCGTTCGAGATCATGATGCCGCCGTGACGGGCAATCGCCGTGTTATAGCACGAGTTGTTATAGATCTCGGCATTGTAGGAAGACGACTCAGCCAGGCACGCGCTCTGGTCGTTGGTGATGACATTGTTCTTGACGATGCTGTTGTAGGACTCGTAGGTCTGGCCGGGGAGCAGGTACTGGACGCCTGTGGACTCGCCGAGCATGATGCCGCGGCTGTAGATGTTGTTGAGGGTGTTGTCCTCGAAGGTGATGTTGCCGGCGTTGCCCTTGCAGTACATGCCGATCGAGGCGACGTTATAGACGGTGTTGTGGGCCACCAGCACGTTTTGCGAGCCGACCATGTCGACCCCCTGGGCGTTGCTGCCGGGGGCGGCGTTGTTGTTATGGATCTTGTTGCCCCAGATCACGACGTTGTGGGCGGCCTGCACGAGCTTTACGAGGTCGTTATGGGCGCCGGAGATGTCATTGTCCACGAGCTTGACGTCCGGGACCGAGATCTGCACGGTGTATTGCTGGGCATTGGTGATATTCAGCCCCTTGACCTCCCAGTAGGTGGGCGCCCCGGTGGCGTTGTAAAAGAACACATCGTTCATGGTGTTGCTGCCGTCGATCGTGACCTGCTGGTTCTGGTAGGGCTCCATGGTGATCCAGCCGTTGGCCGTGCCTGGGTGGTCGATGGTGATGCCGCCTGGATAGGTCCCGCCCATGATCTCGATCGTGCCGCCCGGCCCCACCGTCTCGATGGCATGCTGGATCGTCAGAAACGGTGTCTGCGGGCTTAGCCCGTTATTGCTGTCCGAGCCGGTCGTGGCGACATAGTACGTCTGGCCGGTACCAGCACCCGGGGTGTTCAAGGCAAGCCCCATGGGGATGGTGCTGCCGGTGATAGGGGTGGTAGTGCTGGCGTTATTATTGGCGCTGGTGTTCGTTGGTGCGCCGCTACTGGATGGCTGGGCGCCAGGGCTTGCCGCGGTCCCGGTGCCACTACCAGTGCCTCCGCTCACACAGGCAGATAGGGAGGCGGCGATGGCCAGGGGCAGCAAAAGTTTCTTGAACGAGCGACTGGTATTCAGGAAAGACGTATTTGTACCAACCATTGCGACTTTCTCCGTCAAGGTATCATCCTGCGAGTTTCATCCCTATAAAGGCAGGTCCACACAAACGTGATTTCCCGATCCCTGGCAACGGAATGCATGGTGGCTCACACAGGAATATGTCTCATAGCCGTTCCTGATGAAGTCCCAAGGCTAAGGGATGTGTGGAAGCGTCCGGTTAAAGCGGGCCGACGGACGGTCATTTTTTGGCAATGACACGTCGGCGCATCGGAGACGATTCGGCATTCATGGGTGCGAGAGGCAAGTCTATACGCGGCGGTATCCGAACGATGGGCGGTCCGATCTTGATTGAAGGCTGGGGATTTCCGAGTCATGGCGCCACACGGATGTCTGGTAATCGATAGCGCTGTGCTGCGACCAGTCCCGGGCCTTGGTGCGAGAACCCAAACGAGGCACGATGCCGCTCGCCATGGGCCTCCCGGTATATGGCAAGACGCGTGGCAAAAGAGAGGCGTCACGCGGGGCGTGCTCATAGGACCCGGCGTGTCGGCAGCCCGGACAGAATGGAGGCGCAATCACAGCCCCCAAGAGGCGCCTTCGGTATTGCGGGTCTTCGTCGGTCCCTTATGGGATACGGTCCCGGTGGGCGGCTGTGTTAAAGCATGGCGCGAGCCCTACGGCCGAGGTCGTTGCGTTCACCAGATTCGCGCGAGAGGCCCCAGCGTTTAGGCCGGGGAGGGAAAGCGCCGGTTTTGCCTCCAGACCCTTGCTTCTGTGATGGATATTGTCTGTACTGTGCCCATGAAGATGACCCTGCAAACCCGTCTTCTGCCGGCACCGGACCAGGTGATGGCCTTGGAGGCCACACTACGCGCCTGCAACGCCGCGGCGGATTGGCTGGCGGGCGAGGCCTTTGTCCGAAAGACCGCCAACAAGGTCCTTCTGCAGCAGTTGTACTATCGGGAGTTGCGAGCCCGGTTCGATCTCTCGGCGCAGATGGCGGTGCGGTGTATCGCCCAGACCTGCGAGGCCTATAAACGCGACAAGAAGAAACGGCCGCATTTCCGTCCCTGCGCCTCTATCCCTTAGACCTGCGCCTGATGAGCTTCAAGGGGCTGGACCGGGTGAGTCTTCTGACGCTTCAAGGCCGGATCCTCGTGCCGTTCATCATGGGCACATACCAGTCCGAACGGTTCAGCGCCGCCAAGGGCCAGTGCGATTTGGTCCGGCGGCGCGACGGCCAATGGTTCCTGCTGGTGACGGTCGACGTCCCCGATGGCACCAAAACCTCCACGACCGACTTCCTGGGCGTCGACCTGGGCGTGGCCAACGTCGCTACCGACAGCGACGGCGTGAAACATTCCGGAGATGGCGTCGAGGCCTGTCGCATCCGCCACCACACCCGGCGCCAGGGACTGCAGAAGGCGGCGGGGCGCAAGCGCCGCGGGCGCCGGCCCAAGGCCCCGCCCGCAAACTGCGCACACTCTCCGGGCAGGAAGCCCGTTTTCGCAAAGACGTCAATCATACCCTGTCCAAAACGCTCGTTGCCAAGGCCCAAGACACCGGCCGCGGATTGGCCCTCGAAGACTTGAAGGGCATTCGCGACCGGACACGGTTTCGCAAGGCACACCGGGCGCGGATGGGCGGTTGGGCCTTCCATCAGCTCCGCACCTTCATCGCCTACAAGGCGCAAAGGGGCGGGGTGATGCTGGAGATCGTCGACCCCCGCAACACCAGCCGGGAATGTGCTGTCTGCGGGTACGTCGCCAAAACCAACCGCCCCTCCCAAGCCGAGTTCCGCTGCGGGGTCTGTGGACACACAGACCCCGCGGATGTGAGCGCGGCCCGGAACATCCGTTCCCGGGCCGGGGCCGCTGTCGACCGGCCTAAAGTCTCGGAACCGCCGCACACGATCGCGGCTTAGTACAGGGACAAGCTCCGTCCTCATTGCAGGCCGTTATGGCCTGTTAGGGCGGGGTTGTTGACTCCTTTAGGCGCTGCCGAGGCGCCGGGAGTGTGCGTAGACTCGCAGGCGATTGATATCGAGGGGCTTATGAGAATTGCGCTTCCACAACACATAGGTTTCATTCCCGACGGCAACAGGCGCTGGGCGCAAGACAAGGGGCTTGCGCGCGAGCATGGCTATGGGTTCGGGATAGAGCCGGGGGTGCGGCTGTTCGAGCGCTGCCGGGACATCGGTGTAAAGGAGATGTCGATCTACGGTTTCACGCGCGACAATACCAAGCGGCCGGCGGCCCAGAAGGTGGCGTTTTCCGAGGCGTGCGTGCGCTTTGTCGATGATATTAAAGGGCGCGGCGCGGCACTACTCGTGCTCGGCGATGAAGACTCGGGTGTATTCCCGAAGGAATTGCGGGTCTATCGGGAGCGGCAGGGGGTCGGCATGAAGGTCAATCTGCTCGTGAATTACGGTTGGGATTGGGATATAGAGGGCCTGCGCCATGGAGGCTTGCGCTCGGGTGCTGTGTCCAGGATCGATCTGATCGTGCGCTGGGGTGGCGGTCGGCGCTTGAGCGGATTCTTGCCGATCCAATCGGTGTACGCGGACTTTTTTGTCGTTGACGAGTACTGGCCGGACTTCACCATGGATCAATTCGAGGCGGCGCTCCGCTGGTTTCGTGCACAAGACCGCACCCTCGGAGGCTAGGAGCCAACGAACAGCGCCTGTGCGCTCATATCGCACACAGCCATGTTAGGATCATGGTTTGGCGGTATCGGTGGAGGCGGCGGTGGATCGGGAGGGAGGTCGGGGGCAGGCTATGGGCGAGGCCATGAGATGGCACTCATTACTGACGTCGGCGCGTCTTGGGGTATCGGCGGTGCGCGGGTCGCCCACCACCGGGCGCAGTGAATTTCAGAGAGATTTCGACCGCATTATCTTCTCCTCGGCCTTCCGGCGGCTCCAGGACAAGACCCAAGTATTTCCTTTGGCAGAGAGCGATTATGTGCGCACGCGTCTTACGCACAGCCTCGAGGCCTCGAGTGTCGGGCGCTCACTCGGCACGCTTGTCGGTGCGGGTCTCAAAGCGCGCTACCCTGAGATCGAGGATCTTCAGGTGTCGCCGTCCGACATAGGCGCGATCGTCGCGGCGGCATGCGTCGCCCACGATATCGGTAATCCACCGTTCGGTCATTCCGGTGAAGATGCCATCCGCCTTTTCTTCGAGACCCACGCTACGGGCGCGGATCTTCTCGCATCCCTGTCCGAGGCCCAGCGCGCGGACTTTTTGCAGTTCGAGGGTAATGCGCAAGGATTTCGAATCCTGACCCGGTTACAGAGTCCAGACAATCGCGGCGGCCTGCAGTTGACCCTGGCCACCCTCGGCGCCTTCACGAAATATCCCCGCGGCGCACGTCACGATCCCGTTCCGGGGGCGGTCAGTCTGCGCAAGCATGGCTTTATGGCGGCCGACGAGGAGCATTTCGCGCAGGCGGCCATGGGGCTGCAGCTCACTGCGCGCGCCGACGGTATCTGGACGCGTCACCCGCTGGCCTACCTCGTCGAGGCCGCCGATGACATCTGTTACCACGTCGTCGACGTGGAGGATGCTTATCGACTCGGCATTCTGTCTTATGAGGATGTGGAGGGGGTATTGGCTGGGATCATCGATGATCCGGCGTTGCCGCGGCGCCTAGCCGGCATGAATGACGACAAGGGGCGCATCGAATATCTGCGCGCGCGCAGCATCAATACCCTGGTAGAGCAGGCGGCCCAGCGCTTTTTGGCGATCGAGGATCGGTTGCGCGCCGGAGATTGCGATGTCCCATTACTCGCCGAGGTGAGCGCCGCAGGCGGCATGCAGGCCTTGCGCGGCCTCGGCGAGCAGCGTATCTACATGGCGCCGCCGGTGGTGGAGATCGAGGCTGCGGGGTTTGAGGTCCTGGCCGGGTTGCTTGCGGTGTTCGGGGCAGCGATCGAGGCCCAGGCCCGCGGTCGGATCAATGCCCGCGATCGTATGCGCCTGAAGCTCGTGCCGACACAGTTTCTCGGACCAAACGGCGGAGTCCATGAAGATCCCTACCAGCGCCTCTTGCGCTTGACAGATTTTGTATCTGGAATGACAGACACTTACGCAGTATCCCTCTACAAAAAAGTTACCGGTATTTCTCTGCCGGGGGGTGAATGGTGCGCTCATCGCGGGCCCATCCGGCCAATGACGGACTGAACTGAGCCCAGGAAATGGGAGACAGTCTCAGGCACGGAAGATCGTGCAGCCGCAAGGCTTCGGGCGCGATCGGGATGCTAAGGAGAGCGGCTATGGATATTGCCGAGGATGATGGGGCGTTAACGGGGGCCATACAGAATATTCTCATTGCAGGCGGTATCGACGATCCGATAGCCGAAAGCGAGCGGATCGTGAGCGAGACCCGGGAGATGGAGCTGGATCCTATGGGCGTGAGAGAGCGGGCAGTGTCGATGGCACGCGCCCGCGCAAGCGGCATCCCGCTCGGTTATGTCCTCGGACGCCAACGCTTCATGGGGATCGAGATCGCAGTCGGCCCCGGGGTTTTGATTCCGCGCAGCGAGACCGAACTTTTGGGGTGGGAGGCGGTGGCACGGTTACGCGAGGCGCGCGGCGCTCACGGTCTCGGCGCGCGCGTAATCGATATGTGTTGTGGTTCCGGCAATCTCGCCTGTGGCATTGCCCATGCCATTCCCGGTGCGGAGGTCTGGGCAAGCGACCTCATGGAGGACTGCGCCACACTGACTTTGCGTAACGCCCAACGCCTCGGGCTGTCAGACCGTATCCATGTCGCATCCGGTGATCTGTTCGAGCCGCTCGCCGCGAGCGAGGCGGGGGCTTGTGACGTGATCGTGTGCAATCCGCCTTATATATCAAGCCATAGGCTGAGCCGCGATCGCCAGGACCTCCTGGACCACGAACCGCGCCAGGCATTCGACGGCGGCCCGTATGGCCTATCCATTTACCAGCGGCTCATCCGTGACGCGGCCCCATTTCTGGTGACCGGCGGCTGGCTGCTTCTTGAGGTCGGCGTCGGGCAGGCCGTTTCCCTGGAGCTCCTTTTGGGGCGTTCCGGGGCCTACGATCATGTGGAACTGGTTGCCGACCCTCAAGGAGAACCCCGCGTGATCGCGGCACGCCGCGCCATCATGGTCAAGGGCGGCCGCTCACCTGCGCCAGGTAGATGAGCAGCGCGATCCCCATCAGAACCAGCGCCAGAACCATCGCAACATAAGGGGCCGGGTTGCCCGGGCCCCGCGCGGGGCCCTCGGCCATGATGGCGCGGCGCGTGCGCAGAAAGCGTATCGACGCCCCGACCATCATGGATATCCCCAAGGCGACGAGCCCCATTCCCAGAATCTCCGCTCCGTGCAGCCCATGGTGCGCGCCGGTCCCCTTATGCAGCGCCTTGCCGATGTAGACGAGAAAAATATCGAATTTTTCGACTAGAAAACCAAATGCCATGACCGCAACCCCGGTACGCACCCACGCGAGGTAGGTGCGTTCGTTTGCGGCATGATCCCCGTAGCGCTCGATCATTGTCCTTTCATCCCCATCTGGGTAAGCCCCGCGTCGCCGAGCGACCTTAGCGCTCCGTCGTTCGACCGATTTCCGTACACGGCCTTCCGCTATACAGTCGAGCCAACATGAATTTCCAATGATACATGCTGAATCGCCGCAGTGCGCGATTCCGCAAACTCTCCAGGGGGCGCACGTGACGGACCCACGGCTTAAGACACGCGAGAACCCCTTGCCGTTGCGCGGTTGCACGGGACGCATAGGCGTATTCCGTGCACTCCATCTAGGTGACATGCTATGCGCAGTGCCCGCACTACGCGCCCTGCGTACGGCCTGTCCAGACGCTCGGATTACGGTCATAGGCCTGCCGTGGGCGCGCGAACTCATCGCTCGCTACCGTCACTATGTCGACGATTTTCTGGCATTTCCAGGACACCCGGAATTGCCGGAGACCGATGTCGGGTACGCCGCCTACGGGCGCTTCCGGGAGGCGTTCCCAAAGGATTTCGACTGGTTGATCCAACTTCATGGCGACGGCCGCGTGACGAACGCCATCGTTGGGCAGTGGCCTGCACAACACATGGCAGGCTTTGCACGCGGCGGCGGAGGGTGTCACCGATACTTTTTGCCATATCCCTCGGGCCATGAGATCGACCGGCTTCTGGCTCTGGTGCGGTATCTCGCCGGCGATGGCCCTGTCGATCTCGAGTTTCCGCTTCATGCCGAGGATTTCACACGCCTCCAGGGGACGGCGCCATTCTCGGATCTGTTCGATGCCCCCTATGTCATCGTTCACCCGGGCTCCCGCAATCCGCAGCGCCGCCTGGCGCCGGCATTTTTTGCGCAGGCCGTGGCCTGGCTTGCAAGCAAGGCGCGCGTGGTGCTGACCGGTGGCCGCGAGGAACGGGATCGCAATGCACATATAGCGCAAAACACAACCCGCGCGATCAACGCCGCGGGCATGACTTCGCTCGTAGACCTCGGAGTGCTCATCGCCAGGGCGCGCTGTATCGTCACCAACGACTCCGGGCCTGCGCATCTCGCGGCCGCTCTGGGCACCCCAAGTCTCGTGGCAGTGAGCGCATCGGACCCAGCGCGCTGGGCCCCCAAGAATACCTTGCGCCATCGCGTGCTCGATGCCCGTGGCGGGCTTGCGAGCGCCCGATTCCTGCGCATGGTGCAAGACCTGTACGAGGATACGGGGAGGGCTGTGTGCTAGGCGGCGGTACGAGACGCTCACCCTTGCGCATCCTGACGTGGCATGTGCATGGCAGCTATCTCTATTACCTGAGTCAGCTGCCATACCTGTTCTATGTCCCGGTAAAACCAGGGCGGCCGGAGGGTTACGGCGGGCGTCGCGGTGGGCGCTCGTGGCCCGCCAATCTTTGCGAGGTGGATGCCGATAAAGTGTGCAACCTAGCACTGGATGCGGTCGTGTTTCAGTCGCCCAGGCCCTATGAACACGACCAGTACGAGCTGCTCACCGCGGCGCAGCGCGCACTTCCGCAGATCTATATCGAGCACGATCCGCCACGAGGCCATCCGACAGACACCCGCCACATCGTCGATGATCCGACGGTATTGTTGGTGCATGTGACCCACTTCAACGCTCTTATGTGGGACAACGGACGTACGCCCGTGCACGTCATCCGCCACGGGGTGGCGGTGACACCTCATGTGCGTTACACCGGCGAGATCGCGCGTGGTCTCGTGGTGGTCAATGACCTGCCAAAGCGCGGCCGCAGGCTCGGGTGCGATGTGTTCGAGTACGCCCGCCGCCGCGTACCGCTCGATCTCGTCGGCATGGGTTCAGAGGCCTTGGGCGGGCTCGGGGAGATTGCTGCAGATGAGCTTCCCGGACTCATGGCGCGCTATCGGTTCTTTTTCAACCCGATCCGCTATACGAGCCTGGGTCTTGCCGTGTGCGAGGCCATGGCCGCAGGAGTCCCCGTGGTGGGGCTTGCGACTACCGAGATGCCGTGTGTCATACGAAATGGGGTGTCCGGTTACATCTACACCGACATGGAACAGGCGGTACGCAGAATGCGGGAGCTTCTCGCGCGACCGGATCGGGCGAAGGCCCTCGGTGAGGGCGCGCGGCGCCGCGCGTCCCTCCTTTTTTCCCTGACACGATTCGCGCGCGACTGGGATTTGGCGTTGGCGGCGGCGGCCCAGCTACGGACGCCTTACAACGAGAAAATAGCGGCAGGAGGCCTGAATGAGCAAGCGGATTGCGCTTATAAGTGAGCATGCTTCGCCGCTCGCGATCCTCGGCGGTTGTGATTGCGGCGGTCAGAATGTGTATGTCGGTCAGCTCGCCCTTGGCTTGTCGCGGCTTGGTTATCGCGTGGATGTGTTTACGCGGCGCGACGACATGGGCTTACCCGAGATCGTAGATTGGACGCCGGGGGTGCGCATCATCCATGTCCCTGCAGGGCCAGCGCGTCCCGTGCGCAAGGAAGATCTGTTGCCTTACATGAGGGACTTTGGGCGGTACATGGAGTCATGGCTCAAACAGGGTCGGGGGCGATACGACCTGATTCATGCCAATTTCTTCATGTCGGGTATGGTGGCGCGCGAACTGCGAGAGCGTTGGGGTATCCCGTTTGTCATGACCTTCCATGCCTTGGGGGCGGTCCGCCGACTCCATCAGGGCATCAGCGATCAATTCCCAAGGGAGCGTAACCTGATCGAGTCGGAGATCGCGGCCGATGCCGATGCCATTCTTGCCGAATGTCCTCAGGATGCCAAGGATCTGGGGGTCTTTTACGGGGTCACCTGGGACAAATTGCGACTCGTGCCGTGCGGCTTCGATCCCGCGCAGTTCTGGGCCATGGATAAGGGCGCAGCCCGACGCGAAATCGGCGTGGCGCCAGATGAGCCCTTGTTCGTGCATGTGGGGCGCATGGTACCCCGCAAGGGGATAGATACCATCATCGAGGCCATGGCGCGGCTCCGAGACCAACACCGTCTGAAGGCAAGTCTCATCGTGGTAGGCGGGGAGACCGATCGTCCGGACGATCGCGTAACCCCCGAGATCGGGCGACTCAAGGCCTTGGCGGCGCGCCTGCATGTGTCCGACGAGGTGATATTCGTCGGACGACGTAGGCCCGATCAGCTACGCCCCTACTATAGCGCCGCCGATCTATTTGTCACGACCCCTTGGTATGAGCCTTTCGGAATCACGCCGCTCGAGGCCATGGCGTGCGGGACGCCAGTCCTGGGGTCGGCCGTAGGCGGCATCAAATATACGGTGCGCCACAAAGAGACCGGCTATCTCGTCCCGCCCCATAACCCAGCGGCCGTCGCCCTTTACATGGCCCATGCCCTGCGTGCCCCCGAGGAACGACAACGACTGGGCCAGCAGGCCCTGGCGCGGGCTACATCCTTATTTACTTGGCAGAAGGTCGCAGCGCTGGTCGATCGCGCATATAGGGAGGTCCTGAAGGCGCGCGACCGCGCGAACCTTGGAGGGATGCCGGCATTATGTGGCGACTCTCCCGAGGCGCCTCGTTCATCTCTGAATTAAAAGGAGGACACATCGATGGATGATTCATTGGCGCGCACGCAATGCGGGAAGGACAAGCCGGCGGCTCGCGACCCGACCCCGGGGCCGCTTGCCGGGCGTGTGGCGCTCGTGACTGGCGGGGCCCAGGGTCTGGGTGCGGCCTTGTGCCGCGACCTTTCGGAGGCGGGTGCCACTGTCATCGCCGGCGATGTCCGGGAGGGCAAAGCGCAAGAGCTCGCCCAGGGCTTGCGTGCACAAGGGTATTCCGCGGAGGGGCGGGCGCTCGATGTCGGCGACCCGGCCTCGGTGAGCACCGCGTTCACGGACATCATCGCGCATCACGGCCATTGCGACGTCCTCGTCAACAATGCCGGCACGGATCTTACGGTATCGGTGGAGGAGATGCCGATCGATGAATGGCAGCGCATCATCGGCGTGAATCTGACCGGGCCGTTCCTGGCTGCCAAGGCGGCCTTGCCTCACATGCGCCGACAGGGCGGGGGGCATATCGTAAATATCGTCTCGACTGCCGCCAAGCGCGCCTGGCCGAACGCCAGCGCCTATCACGCCAGCAAGTGGGGACTCCTAGGGTTGAGTCATGCGCTCCATGTCGAGGCCCGACCCTTAAATATCAAGGTCACGGCCGTCATTTCCGGGGGACTACGCACCCCGTTTTTGCTCGACCGATTCCCAGACATCGATCAAGCGACCTTGCAGGATCCCGCGAACGTGGCGCGCACCGTGCGTTTTGTGTTGTCGCAGCCGGCGGAGACGGTCATCCCCGAAATCATGGTGTTGCCGATGCGAGAGACCTCATGGCCCTGATACGCGATGCCGCCGTCTTTCTCGACAAGGACGGCACCCTCATAGACGATGTCCCGTACAACGTGGACCCAAACCGCATGCGGCTTGCGCCAGGAAGCCGTTCCGGACTGCGGCGTCTCCATGAACGCGGCTTTCGGCTGGTGGTAGTGAGCAATCAGAGCGGCGTGGCGCGTGGCTACTTCACGGAAGATGCCTTGCGCGACGTCGAGGAGCGGCTGCGCGATCTACTGCGCGCCTTCGGCGTACCGCTGGCAGGTTTCTATTATTGCCCTCACGACCCGCTGGGGCGCGTCAAGCGTTACGCCACGGACTGCACCTGCCGCAAGCCGCGCCCCGGCCTCCTGCAAAGGGCGGCGCGTGATGGACACTTCGATCTGACCCATTCGTGGTGCGTAGGCGATATCCTGGACGATATCGAGGCAGGCTGCGCCGCCCACTGCCGCACGGTTCTTATCGACAACGGCAACGAAACCAAGTGGCAACTCTCCGATCGGCGCGTACCAGACTACATCGCGCGCAATCTCGACGAGGCCGCCGATTTCATCATAGACGCCACGGGACCCGGGCGTCCGGTACGTCCACACTCCACGGCGCGCCCATGATCGCACAAGACTGGAGTGGTGCGCGACGGATCTTGGCGGTGCGGCTAGACGGTATGGGCGATCTGCTCATGACAGGGCCAGCCCTGCGCGCCTTGAAAGAGGTCGTCCCGGGACGCACGGTGACTGCGCTCGTCTCGCCGGCGGCGGCGGCATGTGCTGCGCTTTTGCCGGGGATCGATGACTTCATTGTCCACAAAGCGCCCTGGATGAAAGGTAGCGGAAGCGATCCTGAATATGATCAGGCCCTCATCGCCCATTTGCGCGCACGAGACTTCGATGGTGCCGTCATATTCACGGTGTTTAGCCAGAGCCCGCTGCCGGCGGCCCTATTATGCTATCTGGCGGCCATTCCACGCCGCGCCGCGCATTGTCGAGAGAATCCTTATGCGCTACTCACGACATGGGTTCGTGAAAGAGAGCCGCAGGAGGGCATACGGCACGAGGTGGAGCGCCAGCTCGCGCTTGTCGGGCAGCTCGGGGCCACGCTGACCGACGATCGCTTGAAGATCCGACTATCGCGGCGATTCTGCGAGCAGGGAGCCATGTATCGGCGCGGTTCGCGGCCGCTGATCATCATGCACCCCGGGGCATCGGCACCGTCGCGGCGCTATCCGGAAGCCTCTTATGTCGCGGTCTTGCGGGAACTCGAGCACGAGACCGAGGCCGTCTGCATCCTGACTGGAACGGAAGATGAGCGCGCGCTCCTGGAACGTATCCGGTCGGCCGCGGCCAGCGAGGCGCCCGTGGTCTGCGGTGTCTCGCTGCGCGAGTTCGCGGGCATTCTCGATGCGGCAGACGTCGTTGTGACCAATAATACCGGGCCCGCGCATCTGGCCGCTGCCGTGGCAACGCCGGTGGTGGTGCTCTATGCCCTTACGAACCCGCAGCATGCGCCCTGGCGGGCCGAGGCGCGGGTCTTGTCTGCGGACGTCCCGTGCCGCGACTGCTTCAAGAGCGTCTGCCCAAACGGGCATCATCGCTGTCTGAAAGACGTGAGCCCACGGCAAGTCGTAAACGCCGTCATCGAGCTCCTGCAAGGGGGCGCGAATGCGCGGCGCCGTGCCTTATGTTGACGCTCGGGGTGACGGGAGCCTTCCATGAACCGGCCGCCGTTTTGGTTGAAGACGGGCACATCGTCGCGGCCCTCGAAGGGGACGAGGCGCGCCAGAAGGATAAGGGGGCCGCGGCCGTGCACGAACCTGGTCCGGCGTGGCCTACAGAGAGCATCTCGTGGTGCCTGGCGCGGCGCGGTATCGCGTTGGCCGACGTCGATCATATCGCCTATGGCTGGGACCCGCTGCTCGTCGCGCCTGCGGCCACCCTGCCCGAACAGACAAAAGCGCGCGCGCCCGGCAAGGAGTCGTGGTGGGCAACATTGCCGCTGGGTGCTATCGACTGGGTTCGGCATTGCGTCGATGTGCGCTCGGCCGAGGCAAGCCTTTCCGGCGGCGACAGCTCGTCACGCCCTGTGTGGCATGCTGTTGCGCACCAGCAGGCGCACGCTGCGGCTACCTATCTGACCTCACCTTTCGATAACGCCGCGATCTTGTGCGTCAACGCGCGCGGGGAGCAGGCAAGCACCACATATGGCCTGGGACAGGGATTTGCCATCGAGACCATAGGAAAGGTCGATGCCGCTCACTCCCTAGGGCTATTGTTTGAGCAGGTAACGCGGCATCTTGGTTTCACGCCTGGTTCCGGGGAGGATAAGGTCAGCGCCCTGGCGGCGGGCGGCAAGCCGCGATTCCGCGCGGCCTTCAGGGATATCGTGATCCGTGCCCCGAATACGGCCCAGTATACAGTGGCTAGCGAAGAGCTCGGTGAACGTCTTGGTCCGCCGCGTATCCCGGGCATGCCGATCGAGGCGCGCCATGAGGATATCGCCTGCTCGTTGCAGGAATGCCTGAATGAGACCGTGGTCGGCCTCGCCGATTGGCTGAAACACCAGACCGGTGCACGCCATCTCACCGCCGGCGGCGGCGTTTTCCGCAACGCCTTGCTTAATAGTGCCCTGCGGGACGCGGGACTTTTCGAGAGGTTGTGGATTTCCCCGATTGCCGGGGCCGCCGGCACCGCGGTGGGGGCGGCATTATGGGTTGATCACACCCTGCGCCGTTCGGCGACGCATGCCGCCGTAGAGCATACTTGCTGGGGGCCCCAGTTTACCGCCGAGGAAATCGAGGCCGTGCTCGCGCGCGCCCATCTCGCCTATGGCCGGCCGCCGGCCATCACCGTGGCCGTCGCCGCGCGGCTTGCGAGCGGCAAGACCGTGGGATGGTTTCAAGGGGCCATGGAGTTCGGGCGGGAAGCCCTGGGTAGCCGCCTGGTTCTGGCCGCACCGACGCTACCGGCGATGGCCGGGGCGCTCGCTGATGTCACGGGACGCGATGGCTTCGAGCCAGTGGCATGCGCGGTCGCTGCAACCGCTGTGGGTGACTGGTTCGAGGACGTGCGCGCGGCCCCCTTCCGATCCTTTGTCGCCCGCGTACGCGCCGACAAGCGTCCGCGCATCCCGGCCGCGACCCATGTCGATGGAACTGCACGTGTCCAGACCGTGGGGCGCGCCGTGCAACCGCTTTTTCATGATGTGATCGAGGCCTTTGGCGCCCTGACCGGCGTGCCGATTCTGTTGAGTGCCGACTTTGCCACGCGCGGGCGCATGCGCGCGTGCTCGCCGGCGGACGCCATCGAGGCCTACGCAAGCAGCCCCCTTGATGCCCTGGCCCTGGGTCCGTTCCTGCTTCAGAAGGACCGCTGAAAGACTAAGGGCCGCGATTTACACCGAGCCGGTGCGCCCCATAAACAGCATGGCAAGACGTCGCCGCGGTGCCACGGTGCCGGTGCGCAACTCGCGCAGCAGGGGAATGAAGGCCAGCGCGGTATTGAGGCGCGCCAATCCCGAGATCAAAAACACCCATAAGAGACTATTGCCGAGCGTAAGCCCGAACACCTGAGTGGTGGCTGGGACATGGGCCGCGAAAAAGCCCCCAAGGCCGGCCCCGAGGGCGAGGGCAAACGCCGTCAAGATATTATGAACCGCGTTGTAGAGGGAGCGTTTCTCGCGTGGCACGCTGTCGTAGACAAAGTTGCCGGCGCTCAGATTAAAGCCGGCCCACGCCAGACCATTGAGAAGCTGGATCAGGAGAATGGCCCCAAAATGGGTGGTCGCAAGCCACAGCATGGGGGCTACGGGGATCAGGGAGCCTGTAACAGCGAGCACGAAGCGATTACCGAACCGGTCGCCCAGGCGTCCCCATAGGGTAAGGGTCGCCACCTGCGACAGCACTACGACCGCCTGGGTAGCCATGAACTGCATATAAGAGAAATGCAGATCGCGCAGCATGTACACCGCGTAGAACGGTCCGGCGATCCCTGCGGAAAAAGTCATGACCGCCGTAAAGATCGCGAATCGCGAAAACTGTGTGCCGCGCATCTCCCGCCAGAGGATCGCCGGGTGCAGGCTCAGGCGGCCCTTGGGCAAGGCGTGCTCGCGTATCGCGCGGATCTTGGGGATCGAGAACAGGCGTGCAAGCATGGCAAACGTGAAGATGGCGACAAAACCGATCTCGGTGTGTCCGTGGCTTTTGGCAAGTCGCAACACCAGGGCAGCACTTACGAGCGCCACGAAATTGGCGAAATTCATGAGGCGCGAGCGTTCGCCGAAGTAGCGCCCACGCACGTCCTCGGGAACAAGGTCGCCCATAAGGCTGTGCCAGAGGGGGTTGGCGAAATGATTCGCGCCGTAGTAGAGGGTAAGCGTGACCAAAAGGAGGGCCACGGCATGGCCGGGCCACAGAAGCGGCAGGACGATGACCGGAAGCCACAGAAACCCCTGGGCCGCGAGTCCCATGATGGTAAGGCCCAGGCGCTCGCCACGACGTTCAGCCCACCAGGCGGCGAGCAGTTGCGCAAACGACCCCACCAGGGCGGGCAGGGTGGCGATCAGCCCCACCTGGGCGGCCGTGGCATTCAGATAGAGCGCGTAGGCCGACAAATACGCTTCCCCGGCGCCACGCATGGTCGAGGATAGGACGCCTTCGGCGGTCACGCCGGAAAGCGATGACGGATGGGTTTCGTTGGTCACAAAAGAGTCGGGCAGGGTGGACACAGACGCCATTTAAGGCCTCTTGCCATCGTTATACAACAAAAGGTGACGTCCCTCTGGATGAACGGCGGGCGATGGCGGACCGGGCGTCACCGATTTGACCAACGGTCGACTGTTTAGTACGCTTAATCGGACTAAACAGTACACTATAACGAAACGGGGGAGGAGCGTATGAGCGCCAGCGCGTCACGATGGCCCTATCTGTTGCTGGTCATTCCGTTTTTGGGGACTTTATATGACCCCTTATATAACCGTGTCCAGCCGACTGTCTTGGGCTTCCCATTTTTTTATTGGTATCAGCTCGCCTGGGTCCCGGTGAGCGTGCTTCTGACGGGGATCGTCTACCGCCTGCGCCGAGGCGCGGATAGCACCGATGAGGCCGGCTCATGACCGCCGCCCTGGGGGTCTTCCTCGCGCTCTTTGTTTTGGTCACCGGGCTTGGCTTCTGGGCTAGCCGCTGGCGGCCGGGCGACCTCAACCTTCTGAGTGAATGGGGTCTCGGTGGGCGGCGGTTCGGGAGCTTCGTGACATGGTTTCTGTTGGGTGGAGATCTTTATACCGCCTATACCTTCATCGCCGTCCCGGCGCTCGTGTTTGGCCAGGGGGCCCTGGGGTTCTTTGCGCTCCCGTATACGATCATCATGTACCCCGTGATGTTCGTGATCATGCCGCGACTCTGGACGATCGCGCGCGAGCGGGGTTATGTGACAGCCGCTGACTTCGTCGAGCACAAGTTTGATTGCCGGATGCTGGGGTTGCTGGTAGCCATAACCGGAATCCTCGCCACGATGCCATATATCGCCCTTCAGCTCGTGGGTCTGCAGGTGGTACTGGCGGCCCTGCATGTCGGCGGCAGCGGGACATGGGCCGACGCCCCGCTTGTGATCGCCTTCGTCATCCTGGCGGCCTACACCTACACGGGAGGCCTGCGCGCCCCGGCGCTTATCGCCATCGTGAAGGATATCCTGATATACACGACCGTGCTGACCGCGATCATCGTAATCCCAGCTCATCTCGGCGGGTGGGCGGGCATTTTTGGGCATATCCCGGCCGCCAAGCTGACCTTCCCGGCGCCCCCGCCGCATAGCACGGGAATCTATTCCGGCTATGCGACACTCGCACTCGGCTCGGCGCTCGCGCTCATGATGTATCCCCATACCATCACCGGGGTGCTGGGCGCAAAGAGCGCAGGTGTAGTGCAGAGAAACGCCGTATTCCTGCCCGCCTATTCATTCATTCTGGGATTGCTCGCCTTGTTCGGTTACATGGCCTACGTTGCGCATGTGAACACGCTGCCGCAATTCCAGGCGGGCTTCAAGGCCTACGGGCCGAGCTATGCCGTACCCGCGCTATTGATGCGTTTTCTGCCTTCGTGGTTCGTGGGGTTCGCGTTCGCCGCCATCGCCATAGGCGCGCTGGTTCCGGCCGCCATCATGTCGGTGGCGGCCGCGAACCTATTTACGCGCAATATCTACAAGGCCTTCCTGGATCCCGGCGTAAGCACGACGGGGGAGGCCAGGACAGCAAAGCTTGCATCGCTGTTTGTGAAACTCGGGGCGCTGGCGTTCGTACTAGGAATCCCCGAAAAGTACGCAATCATGCTCCAGCTCCTCGGCGGCGTCTGGATCATCCAGACCTTTCCGGCGATCGTGATCGGGCTCTATACGCGCTGGCCGCATCGTTATGCGCTGGTGCTCGGCTGGCTTGTCGGCATGATCGCCGGGACCGGTATGGTGGCGAGCCTGTCGTTCAAGGGTGTGATCTATCCGCTGGTCATCGCCGGGCACACCTTCCCGGCCTACGCGGCGCTTTATGCCCTGGCGGTCAATCTGGCGGTCACGGTGGTCGGCACCTGGGTCTTCAATGTCCTGCATATCGGCGCCGGCCAGGATGGCACACTGGATGCCCAGCCGCGCGGCGCCTGAGCGGTGCCGAGATAGGGCACAAGGTCTCCCGATGGCGCCGAGACCGTGAAGGCCGCGTTGTTTCCGGTCGATGCCTTCACGATCATGCGACAAGGTGTGCACATCGCGATGGACGTCCCCGTCAAGCGCGCGAGGCCTTGCGCCCTGTCCCCAGGGCTCATGGCGGACCTCTCGTGACCGTGCGCAGGGCGGGGAGGGGCCTTGCAACGATTCAATAATCGATCTATAGTACGAGCATGCATAAAGATGCGGCCGTCGCCCTGCTTGAATCGCTTGCCTCCGGCGTACGCCTGGATATTTACCGCCTGCTCGTACGCAAGGGCCCGGAAGGGCTGGTGGCGAGCGAGATTGCAGCGGCTCTGGATCTGCCGCCGACGAACCTCTCGTTCCACTTCAAGGCGCTCGTGCAGGTGGGCCTGCTCACGGTCAAACAGGAGGGGCGTTTTCAGCGTTACCGGCCGAATCTCTCCCTCATGCGTGACTTGGTCGCCTATCTGACTGCCGAATGTTGTGCCGGCCACCCTGAGTACTGCGTGGATCTTTTGCCTGGGGCCACCGACACCCAAGCCTTTCCCCACCCTTCGGAGAGTGGTACATCCACCATGAACGTGCTCTTTCTCTGTACTGGGAACTCCTGTCGTTCGATTCTCGCCGAGGCCCTGTTCAATCATCTGGCGCCGGCGGGCTGGAAGGCCATGAGCGCCGGCAGTCAGCCGACGGGAAAGGTGCATCCCCGGTCCCTGGCGCTCCTGGTCCGGGAAGGAATCCCCACAGACGGGCTGTACAGCAAATCGTGGGAGGCCTTGCCGCGTGTCCCGGATGTGGTCATAACAGTCTGCTCGAGTGCCGCCGGGGAGACCTGTCCGGCATACCTGGGGCCGGTCCTACGCAGTCATTGGGGCGTGGAAGACCCGGCAAAGGCAACCGGCAGCGATCAGGACATCGATGCCGCCTTCGTGTCGGCCTACCGGATCTTGCGCACGCGCGTGGAGGCCTTTTGCGCCCTTGCGCGTACCGATCCTCTGTCTGATCGAGATCGCCTGAAGGCTACGCTCGACCGCATCGGTGACCTTCTTCCCTGAATGCCCTATGAATTCTGGACTTGTGAGGATAATTCATGACAACCATCCGTGTATTCGACCCCGCCCTTTGCTGCAGTACCGGCGTGTGCGGTGTCGACGTTGATCAGGCTTTGCTGCGATTTGCGGCAGATGTGGAGTGGGCAAGGCAGCACGGCGCTCACATCGAGCGCATGAATCTCGCCCAGGAGCCGCTGGTCTTTGCCCAAGACGCAACGGTCAGCGCCTTTCTTGAGCGCTCCGGCCAGGAGGCCTTGCCCTTGATACTGATCGATGAACAAGTGGTCATGGCGGGGCGCTATCCAAGCCGCGCCGAACTCGCGCGCTGGGCGCACATTAGCGAACCCGAGTCCACGAGCACCGGGGGCGGCTGCTGTTCCGGTGGGCGGTGTTGCTGAACCCCGGGGAAATGAAGTTTCTTCATCAACCGTCGCGTTTCTTGTTTTTTACGGGCAAAGGCGGGGTCGGCAAGACCTCGATCGCCTGCGCCACGGCCATGCACTTGGCCGAAACCGGAAAGACCGTTCTTCTGGTCAGCACTGATCCGGCGTCCAATATCGGGCAGGTATTCGGTGTCGATATCGGGAATCACATCGTGCCGATCACCGCCGTTGCGCGGCTCTCCGCCCTTGAGATCGACCCGGAGGCGGCAGCCGGGGCCTATCGCGAACGTTTAATCTCCCCGGTTCGCGGCTTGCTTCCAGACGGCGTGGTGAAAGGGATAGAAGAATCCTTATCGGGGGCCTGCACCACCGAGATCGCCGCGTTCGATGAATTCACCACCCTGTTGACCGATACGGCCCTCACCTCTCGTTTTCAGCATATCATTTTCGATACTGCACCCACGGGCCACACCATTCGCCTGCTGCAATTGCCCGGGGCCTGGAGCGGTTTTCTTGAAGCCGGCCGAGGGGATGCGTCGTGCCTTGGTCCACTCGCTGGACTTACAAAGCAGCGCGCGCAGTACCGGGCGGCGGTGGAGGCCTTGGCTGATCCCCAGCGGACACGTCTGGTGTTGGTGGCGCGCGCGCAGCGGGGCGCCTTGCGGGAAGTCGCGCGTACGCGCCGGGAACTGGCGGCATTGGGTCTATCGCGGCAGTACCTGGTCATAAACGGCGTGTTGCCCGCATCCGAAGCCCAAGAGGATGCGTTGGCCTTTGCCATCCATCGCCGCGACCAGGAGGCGCTGGCGATGATCCCCGAGACCCTTAAAGACCTGCCGCGCGACGAGATAGGTCTCATGCCCTTCAATCTGGTCGGGCTGGAGGCGCTGCGGGGGCTGCTGACGACGCCATCGCCACGACCGGCGCGCCGCATCGAGCATCCCCTTGAACGGGATCTGCCGTCACTCGCCACCCTGGTGGATGATATCGCCGCCGGCGGGCGCGGTTTGATTCTGTTGATGGGGAAGGGTGGCGTGGGCAAGACCACGCTAGCGGCAGCCATTGCCGTGGCGCTGGCCGCCCGTGGTCTGCCGGTACACCTCACGACATCCGACCCGGCCGCCCATCTGGTTCATACCCTGGACGGTGCATCCGACGAGCTCACCGTGAGTTGCATCGATCCGCACATCGAGACCGATCGCTACCGTCGGCACGTACTGGAAACGAAGGGCGCCGAGCTCGATGCGGAAGGCCGCGTCCTGCTGGAAGAGGATTTGCGCTCCCCCTGCACGGAGGAGATCGCTGTGTTCCAGGCATTCTCGCGCGTCATCCGCGAGGCCCACAAATCCTTTCTCGTAATGGATACCGCACCGACCGGCCACACCTTATTGCTCCTGGATGCGGCAGGCGCCTATCATCGCGAGGTCGCGCGGCAACAGGGCTCAGCGGACCGGCACGCGACGACGCCCATGATGCAATTGCAAGACCCCCAACAAACCAAGGTCCTGCTGGTCACTCTTGCAGAAACGACACCGGTACTCGAGACCGCGCGATTGCAGCGCGATCTGCAGCGCGCCGGCATCAAGCCGTGGGCATGGGTGATCAACATGAGTGTGGCCGCCAAGTCCCCGCGTTCGCCGCTCCTGCAGGAGCGGGCGCGCCACGAATGGCGCGAAATCGAGGCCGCCACCGGTCACAGCGCGCGGGTCGCTATCGTCCCGTTCCTGGAAGACGAGCCCATCGGTAGGGACCCTCTGCTGGCGCTCTGCCAGGCCTCGAGCGCGACTACGCACCCGTGAAGGTCCTCAGGCCCATCCTACCGTCCGCGCCGCGGTGTGCTCGATCACCCCGCGCAGCATGACAATTGCTTTATGTCCTTAGTGAAGGTCTGCGCGCAGAGTTTCAGGCCTTCGACCATAGTCAGGTAGGGGAAGAGTTGATCCGCCAGCTCGCCTGCCGTCATGCGCCGACTTATGGCGATGGCGGCGGTCTGTATGGCCTCGCCGGCCTCGGCCGCCAGCATCTGGGCCCCCACGATCCGCCCCGATGGATGTTCCACCACCAGCCGGATGAAGCCCTGCGTATTGAAGTTGGCAAGCGCGCGTGGCACGTTGTCGAGCGCCAGCGTGCGCGTGTCCACGGCGAGACCTTGCATGCGCGCCACGTCTTCCGTAAGGCCCACGGTCGCGACCTGCGGGTCTGTGAAGACCACGGTGGGCATGACGCGGAGATCGAGGGCGGCGTCGCCGCCCATCATATTGATGGCGGCACGCGTGCCCGCGGCCGCGGCGACATAAACGAGCTGGGGCAAGGCGCAGCAATCCCCGGCGGCGTAGATGTGGCGCACATTGGTGCGCAGGTGATCATCCACCACGATGGCGCCGTGATCGTCCACGCGGACGCCGGCGCGCGCTACGCCCACACGACCGGTATTCGGTCTACGACCGGTCGCCACCAGCAACCGGTCGCCATTGATGGTCCCACGGGACGTGGTCAGCGTGAAGACCCCGTCCTGATGATGGACGCGGCGCACGACGATGTCGGTCATCACGCATATCCCTTCTGCCTCGAAGGCCGCCTGCAAGCCCGCCCCCAAATCCGCATCCTCGCGTGACAAGAGACGGCTGCGAGCCAGGAGCGTGACCTCAGAACCCAGTCGCCGGAAGGCCTGCGCCAATTCCACGGCAACCGCAGACGCCCCCAGCACCAGCAGCCTCCGGGGCGTTTCCGTGGCCACCAGGGCCTCGGTCGAGGTCCAGTACGGGGTGTCCGTCAATCCGGGCACATCGGGAATGGTGGGTGAGGCACCGGTGGCGATTAGAAAACGATCCGCGGTAAGGGACTCCTCGGCGCCTGCGCTATCGAGCAGGCCGAGCGTGTGGGCATCGAGGAATCGCGCATACGCATGCCTTAGGGTGATCCGGGGATGACTGTCCACGATATCCCCATACTTAGCCTGCCGCAGGGCCTCGACGCGCGCCTGCTGCTGCCGAACCAGCTCTGCGCGATCCACTACGGGTGTGTGCGCCCGCAGGCCCTGGAAGCGCGGGGCCGCCTGTTCATGGGCCACATGGGCCGCCTGGATCAGAATCTTTGAGGGCACGCACCCGACATTGACGCAGGTACCACCGATGACTGAATGGCCTTCGATCAGAGTCACGCGCGCCCCGTCCTCAGCGGCGCGTATGGCGCAGGCGAACGCCGCCGAGCCGCCGCCTATGATGGCGATATGCAGGTCCCTGCCGCGACCCCCCATACGGACCGGTGTCCGGGCGGTGTCAGGCAGGGATGCGCCATATCCGGCCGTGCGTATCGTCTGAACGATCTCGGGGAGTGTGGCGCGTCCCAGGTCTTCGATGACGGCCGTTGCTCGCGGATAGGAGACCCGGGCCTTTACATCGGGTAAGGCCGCCAATGCCTTCTCGATGCGTGCCGCGCAATCATCGCAGGTCATACCCGTCACCGGGATTTGCACATTCGGATTGGCCATAACGATAGCCCCATTCACCGGATTTCGATGAGTCTAGGGGCCGTACCTTGGTACAGGGTCAATAGAGGTGCCGCACCAGCCGCCATTCTTCCAGTGGTACTGATTGGGTGTTGATCAGGTTAATTAATAACACGCTGTAACAATATTTTACTGCACTTTCTTCATGTTATTCCGAGGGCGAGGACAGGGGTGCCGACGGCGCGTCCCGGAATAGCCGGCGGTAGAGGACGAGATAGACCGCCTGGAAGCCGCCGGCAATGAAGAACGGGAGTGCCAGAAAACCGGCATGATAGAGGAGGCCGGCAAATACCGGCCCGATAGCACGCGGCACCTGGATCGAGACGTTGTTAAGGCTTGCCGCGAGCCCGCGACGATGGCCCCGGACGAGACCGAGATTGAGCGCCTGGCGGGCACCGGCCGTACCGCGATTGAGGGCCGATCGGATGATGTAGAGGAGCGCCGCGATCGGGAACGACGGCGAGAGCGGGAGCATCAGGAGTACCGCAAGTCCCAGATAGCGCATGGCCAGAACGGATCTCACGACCCCGTAACGACGCGTCAGGCGACCTACCAGCAGCGACGAGATGGCGGTGACGATCAGCGCCGCGCTCATGATCGGTCCTATGCTCAACGGGCCGTGGTGGAAGCGGATTGCGAACCAGTAGGCCATCAGCGGCCCCATGAAGCCGATGCCTATCCCGTTGAGCGCGTTGATCCCAAAGAGCTTGAGCAGTTTGCGGTTCTCGGCGCGCGTCATGGCATCGGCCGCGGCTCGCGTATCGACATCTGGTTCGCGGGGAGATGTCGGCCGCGCCGACTCGGGGATGGCACGCAGCAGCATGAGGGCAAGCAACGCGCCCATAAGCACCAAAAGAAACAGCGGACGATAAGCCAATGGTCCTGGGAGGAGGGTGCCCAGAAAGGAGGGGAGTGCGGCCAGCAGGGCCCCCAGCGCCATCCCCGAAAATCCCACGGCCGTGTTCAGGCTATAGACCGCCGCACGGTCGCGGGCCTCGACCAGCTCGGAAAGCCAGGCGAGCTCGACCGGTGCAAAGGGGCCGGCGCTCCCATTCAAGCCATGCCCAAAGCCCCCGAGGATGGCCGCGATCACAAGCACAGAACTGTGCGAATCCGTGAGCGCCATGAGGGCGACGACCACCTGGACCCACTCATAGGCCCGCAAGAAGGCCTTGCGCCCGCGTGTATCGGATAACGGTCCCACGAACAACGCCAGCGTCGCCGACACCAGCAGCGCCACCATAAAAAGCCCCCGATGGCGGGGGCGGACCAGTGGAGCGCGTGCAAATAGAGCGCGAAGTCCACGACAAGCGCCCCTTGGCCTACGCTGCGCGCGGCCCGAATAATGATCAAAAACCGCGCTTCGCGCGTGAGTCGCGCGTATCCCATGGAAAGACTCATCCTCAAAGAAATCGTTGAGCAATATGGTGGTATTACAATGTCTTAATCTTGTTTCTTAACCTTATCCGCGCACTGGCGGAAGATCGAGGCCGTTTTGACGGGCGAGGTACGTTCAATCGAGGCCGAAAAGGCGCTGCAATCGCGGTAATTGCTCGTGGGCAGTTCCGTAGAGCACCTGCCCCTCGTATACCGTGATGGGGGCGATACGCACACCGAATTGCGTCTTGGCCTTATCGGCCGCCCCCGGTCGACTCAAATCGTGTTCCGTGAATGGTATGTTGCGTGCCGCAAACCACGCCTTCAGCGCCGCGCAATCCGGGCACCCGGGGCTTGTATAGAGGTCGATCGTCTTGGGCAATTCCCTTTCTCCATAGGCCGGGCCTCGACCCGCAATGGGCCAAGAATAGGGGTGGGGTGCGGGGAGGCCATCAGGACCGAAGCACCCCATGACGCATGCGGGGATTGTGGCACCTGCAACCTCAAGGCAAAACCGCCCTTAGGCGGGCTGGCGCTGAAAGAGTCCCCGCCACCAGCGCTTTCGGCTCTCCGGCAAGGGCCGGGGATCGGCCAGTGTTTCCGGGGGCATGCGTGTCAGTAGCCATCCCGGAAGAGTCTTTACGCCGGAACTGCCGCACGAACTCCCCAGGTTGTGGGGGTCGAAGATCTTGATGAAGCTCGGCTGCGCCTTATCGTCGGCGTAGACGATGCCACAGTAGTCCTCGCGATGCTCGCGCCGCAATAGCGTATCGATCTCCTCGGTGAATCGTATCAAGGTCTCAGGGTCGGCCACGTCGGTGGGCACCGGTTCGCCGATCGCATAGATGTACCATCCCTCTGGATGCGCACGGATCGTCGCCCATAATTCCGTGAGCTGGGCCCAGCTCACGATACCGCTGAAAGGGCCGGTCAACGCCGCGTGAAAGGCATTTCCGTTGATCGTCTCCGTCATCGAGTGTCCTCCGGAAGTGACGCGCCATGCATGATCATGAGGCTCGTCGTGCCCAGAGCCGCATACATCTGGCCTTACCTGAAAAAGGGCCGCTGGCGCCGTTTCGGTCGCTGCCAAGAAATATCACCATTCACGACTGCCGGCGCTTCTCCGCCCTTACAGGACAGGTCTTGATGCCCAGTATCTGGTAAAGGCCGCAGAACCCCACAAGGCCCGTGATGAGAGGCAAGACGCCAATCCATCCCCAGGGTGACCAACGACCGGTTACGGCCAGCGCGATCAAGACAAGTCCAATGATGACGCGAATGACACGATCCAACAGTCCTTCGTTTGTGCTCATTTATTATGCCCCTCCATGATGGCCTCGCGCCTTGCATTATCGCGCAAAAATCGTGCAGGGGATACGTGCCGGGCTGAGCACGCTCTCTACGACCTTGATAGGGATCCGGCCCCGGCCCGACCGGGCGGGACGTCGGCCTCCCGATGGGAATGGCGGCTACTAAGGACTCAAGGGCGAGTGGGCATTAACTCGCTTTATGTTCTCGCGTCCAGTATTTTACATAATATACATTATACGAACCAACGAGGACACGTCTGGAGGGTACCCCGGGCGCCGGTCCGTACGGTCGCAGGCCTGGCAACACGCGAGCACGCATCTCTTAGCGCATCCCTCGTGGTACCGAAGGATCTCTGTACGGACGGGATTTCGTTTGGGGCCAGGGATGATACGGTTCGCCGGGGATGTTGCCTGGGCCACGTTGGCCCAGGCGGAAATGCGAAGGCGGAAACTAAAGGTGCGGCCTATCAGTCATCACCGCGATCATCGTGATGGTCGCGGTGATCATAGTGATAGTGGTAGTCGCCGCACTGGTAACATCCGCGATGCTCGTAGTCGCCTGGCGGGGCAAAGAAGCAGCCGGCTAGGAGGCTCGTCCCGGTCAGGATGAGCAGACCGCGAGCCACGATTTTCGGAAACCGCTGCGATTTCGACATGATGGGCTCCTCGCTCCTTATGGTATTGCCCATGGGGATATTTTCGTTGGGTGGGCGCAAGCATGGTAGACGCAGCCTTTGGGCAAGCCAAGGGTCCACGAGTGCCGGCGCTCATCGAGTCGATGAATGGAGTGGCAGACCAGACGGCGAGCCCCGCATTGCGCCGTACGGGTCTCCTGCCTCGCGCTGGATGCCAATTGTTCGCAGCGAGGCTAGGGCCTCTCACGCCTTTTTGTGAACCGGGCAGGTCCCCTCTCCCACCCACTACGCGCCTTCCATGTTGCGTACGGACAGGGATCGGCGCGTAAAACCCGCGCCGACGGGGCGGGTCGGGGGCCGAGCCGAGGACGCGGCTGCGGGGATAGACGGGGCCGGGGCTATGGGGCGGTGGGCAGGCACTATGCCTTTGTACTATAGTCCGATTGCGAGAGAGCGATATCTTATTGGCAACCGCAGCGGAAGGAGAGCCTGTTTCATGTTTGAGGACCGATCGTCACGTTACACCGGGAATCAGGAGCTAGCCTTTGCCGGGATGCGTATCCTCTTTGGTGTGATCTGGCTGATCAACACGATACTCGAGGCCAACAGCGCTTATATAGGCCGTTTTCTGACATCCATCGTCAAGCGGCTCAAAGGGCAGCCACATGTGGTGCAGACCTTCCTTCATGGCGCCATCCATGTGGTGACCGTACTAGGCCCGCGCCACGTGGCGATCGGCACCATAGTTCTGGATGGCCTGCTCGCGATCTCGCTCATCACGGGCTTCGCCGTGCGGCCCATGGCGCGCCTGGGGATCGTCTACAGCCTTGCGCTGTGGGTGACCGTGGGCGGCCTAGGCGGCCCCTTCCAGCCCGGTTCCACAGATCCGGGAACCGCCATCGTATATGCGCTCGTATTCTTGGCGGTTCTGTCGGTGCCTTCGGAACAGCGACTTTCGGTTGGACCGAAATCGCAACCTGTGGTCGGCACCGGACGCATCGAGGTCGTGCGCATCCTGTTCGGGCTTTTGTGGGCATTCGATGCATTCTGGAAATGGGAGCCGGCATTTTTTGAACATAGCCTGTCCTATCTGCAGCAAGCCGATGTCGGGCAGCCCGCCTGGATTGCAGCCTATATCGGGTTTTTCATATCGGCGATCCAGCTCGTAGGACAGACCGCGTTTGGGATCTTCGCGGCGGTCATCGAGACGGTCCTGGCGGCAAGCCTGCTCCTGAAGCGCTGGCAGGAATGGTTTCTGCCGATCGGATTTCTGTATTCCTTCGGGATATGGACGACGGCCGAGGGCTGGGGCGGTCCTTACCAGCTCGGAAGTACCGGCAACCGCGGGGATATGCTCGGCACCACCAATATCTACATGGTGGTCTATCTGTATCTGATGATCGCCTATCTCTTCGAGCGCCGTCGGCACAAACGCATGTCCGTATAAGGGCTTGGCGGCTACTCTTCGGGTGGGCGCATACACTCCATCGGGAATCTTACGTAAGACCCTGATGTAACAGTGTTATCCTGGCTTATCCGTGTGAGGGCTCGGTCGCTATTACCGGCGATGCCCCGAGGCCCGCGCTGGCCGGGTCGACCGGCACCGCGTCTTTGAAAAGCCTGAAGAAATTGTGCGCGGTGGTCTCTGCGATCCGCTCCCGGGACACGCCCCGGACGTCCGCCAGGCATTGCGCGACATGGGAGACGTAGGATGGCTCGTTCGGTTGCCCGCGGTGCGGAACGGGGGCCAGATACGGGGCGTCGGTCTCGATCAGGAGGCGATCCTCCGGCACGAGGCGCGCGACATCCCGCAGGGCCTGCGCGTTCTTGAAGGTGACTATTCCCGAAAATGAGATATAGAAGTTGAGATCGAGGACCTGGCGCGCGAAATCCGCGCTCTCGGTGAAGCAATGCAGGACGCCCCCGATATCGCACGCGTGTTCGTCACGCAGGATCTGCAGGGTATCGGCGGCGGCCTCGCGCGTATGGATAATGAGCGGCTTGGCGACCCGCCGGGCGGCCGCGATGTGTTGGCGAAACTGTGTCTGTTGGCGGGTGACGTCCTGCCCCTCCAATCGATAATAATCAAGGCCGGTCTCACCGAGGGCCACGATGCCCTCGTATGCGCCCAAGTGCGTGAGGGTATCGAAGAGCGAATCCGTGCCGCCCGCCTCATTGGGGTGGATACCGACCGAGCCGAAGACGCTCGGGTCCCGACGCATGATGTCCTGTATGGGCCCGATATCCGAGAGCCCGACGCTGACGCACAGCATATGTGACACGCCGCGTTCGTGGGCGCGCGCCAATATGGCGTCGATATCGTCACGCAGTGGTGCGAAATGGAGATGGCAGTGTGAGTCGACTAACGGCATCCCTACATCGTATGGGTCGGGCGATCCGATTGCAATTGGCCTATGAGGAGGGTCTCGATCTTGGTGCGCGCGACCTCGGCATCCTTGGCGCTAAATTGGATGCCGATGCCCGGTGCCCGTCCACCAGGCGCATCCTGAGGCGTTACCCAGACGACGTGGCCTGCAACCGGTACCTTCTCTTTGCTATCGATGAGCGTGAGCAGCATGAAGACTTCGTCGCCGAGCTTGTAGGGTTTGTTGCTCGGTATGAACAGGCCACCGCCTTTCAGAAACGGCATGTAGGCCGTGTACAAGGCATTGCGGTCCTTGATTACGAGCGATAAGACACCGGGTCGTACCGGGGCCTTTAGGTTGTCTCGTGTCTGTGATTCTACGGTCGACATATCACTACTCACCCTCGCGGCTCAACGTGCAAAAACAGCCGGTCCCACACCAGGCGGCGATCCAGGGGTGCCCCGAGTAGGCCCCGGGCCTCGAGCGCCTCATCCCAGAGGCCAAGCACTTGTTCCAAGTCTAGTCGAGCCGCCAAAGCACGCAAGCGCCCTTCCTGGGCATTAGGCCAACCCCTGACGACGGTCCCGGTCAATGCCACCTGCGTCAAGGCGGCTGCGATCTCCGTCAGGAAGGCGAGCCCCATGTCCATGTCACCGGCCTGCCAGTCCTCGGTTGCCTCCAGTGCCGAGTCACGACCCAGCGCTACGGCCTCTAGGCTCGCGAACAGTCGTTGTGCCATGGCGGGCGCGTCCTGTGGCCATGCCAGGGCGCGTAGCGGCGCCCCGTGGGCCAACGCCAGCAGCCCCCCCGGGTCCGGTAGCCGATGGGCCTGCAGGTAGGAAATCCCCTCCTCTTCCGTCGGTCGTGGCAGGACCAGGTTTTGGCAGCGCGAGCGGATGGTGGGCAAGAGGCGGGCCGGGGCATCGCTGACCAAGAGCAGATAACTGCCGGAGGGCGGTTCCTCGAGGGTCTTTAGGATCGCATTCGAGGCCGATCGGTTGAGGCGGTCGGCGTCGACGACGAGCACTACGCGGCGCGTGGCGAGATGGGGTGTCAATACCAGGAACTGATTGACGGCCCGGGCATCGTCCACCGTGATCTCGGTCTTGCCCTCTTGCGGACGCACGATCAGAACGTCCGGATGAGTATCATTTGCCGCCAGTCGGCAGGCACGACAGGCATCGCAGGCCGTGGCGTGCTCGCACACCAGTCGGCGCGCGAGGCGTTCGGCGAACAGGCGTTTGCCAATGCCAGGTGGTCCACTCACGAGCAGCGCGTGGGGTAGGCGCTCTATGTCGCCTAGGCGATCCCATGCCGTCTTCTGCCAGGGCAACATGGCGACCTACCAGCGCCGTGCAAGGGCTGCGTCCACGGCCTCTCCGACCTCGCTCAAGGACCCCGTGGCGGGTATGACGACAAAACGTCCCGGCTCGTCCTGGGCCCGTCGCCAATACCCTTCGCGTACCCGCTCGAAAAACTCCTCACCCTCAGCCTCGATGCGATCAGCGGCGCGTCCTGCGCGCCGCGCCAAGGCCACGGGCACAGGGACATCGAAATAGATGGTGAGATCCGGCAGCGGGATGTCGAGGAGGCGCGTCATCGCGTCTATCAAGGAGATATCGAGGCCTCGCCCGTAGCCCTGGTAGGCGTAGGTGGCGTCCAGGTAGCGATCGCAGACGACGGTCTTGCCGAGCGCCAGCGCCGGGGCAATCACCACCTTGACGTGCTGTATGCGCGCCGCGAACACCAGGAGAAGCTCGGTTTGCGCGTGCAGTGAGGCGTGTTCCAGCAGGATATGGCGAATACGCTCGCCCACTTCCGTCCCCCCAGGCTCCCGGGTCACCACGACGCCGGCGGCGTTATGGTGTTCGCAGAAGTCCACGACGCGATCGATTTGCGTGGTCTTGCCCGACCCGTCGAGCCCCTCGAGACTCAGGAACAGCGGCCGGCGGGGTGCTGTCGATCTCATACTTGCGGATTGCCTCGTCTTGCGCCTGGAGAGTATCAGAGAATACATGACCTCCGCGTCCGGTGGCCACAAAATACAAGGCACGCGTCTTGTCGGGGTGGAGCGCGGCATAAAGGGTGCGGGCGCTGCATAAACCGATGGGCGTTGGCGGCAGCCCATAATGGAGGTAGGTGTTGTAGGGGCTCGGGTACTCGAGATCGGCGCTGGTGAGGACCCCGTGGTAGCGTTTGCCGAGACTGAAGATCACCGTAGGGTCGGTCTCAAGCCGCATGCCAAGACGCAGGCGGTTGACGAACACGCCTGCGATCTTACGCCGCTCGCCGGCCTTGGCGGTCTCCTTCTCGATAAGGGATGCCAGAATCAGGGCCTGCTGCGGCGTACGCAAGGGTAGATCGGGGGCGCGATTGCGCCAGTCCTTGGCGAGCAGCGCGCGCAGACGTTTGTGGGCGCGCGCCAGTACCGATGTGGCCGATGCGCCATAGGTATAGTAGTAGGTGTCTGGAAAAAACGCCCCCTCCAGACTTGCATGCATATGCAGCGCGGCGCGCACGGAAGCGTGCGAACGGCCTTTCACATCGTCTGTGAGATGTATCGCGCGCGCCAAGGCCTGACGCACCTGATGGAACGTCCAGCCAGGCACAAGCGTAAGCGGGTATTCGACGACCTGCCCGGTCACCACTCTGTGCAGGATACGCAGGGGGGTTGTCGGATCGGAAAACCGGTAGACGCCGGTCTTCAAGGCGTCGCCCTCCCCCGTGAGTTCCGCAAGCGCCACGAAGGTGTTGGCGGAATCGATCACATGGCGCCTCTGGAGCAGTTCCGCAAAGGCGCGCATGGTGGTCCCGGTAGGTAGGTGGAAGGTCTTTACGCCCGGATGTAACGGGCGATCGGCGAGCAGATACCATCCGGCCGCCGAAAGGCCACACAAGACCAGGGCGCCAAGGCCCCACTTAGAGCGCGGGCGCATCGCCACAGGCCCTCAGGATCTCCGCCATCCGGGACGTCACGGGACCGCGCCGCCACCGGCGCTCGCCCAGGCATAGCACTGGGCGTACACCGACCACCGAATTGCTTAAAAAGACCTCGTCTGCCTCCATAACCCGCGTGCTCGTAAGATGGTCGAGGCGCACCACCATACCCGATTCGCGCGCGCGCCTCATCACCTGATCACGCATCACCCCCGCGACCCCTGCTTGATCAAGGATCGGCGTCGTCAGAATACCGCCCTCGACCACAAACAGGTTGGTCATGGTCCCTTCTATCACCCATCCTTGCGTGTCCTGCATCAATCCTTCCCAATAGGGGTCGACCAATTCCCGTTGCGCCAAGACCTGCTCGAGCCTGTTCAAATGCTTGAGGCCGGCCAGGAGCGGTTGCCGGGCAAGCACGGTACGGCACCAGAAGACTGGCGCCTGGTCGTCTGCCGGGCGATCGGGCCAGGGCCACAGCGTCAGGATGCGGTCGGTCGGGGCGGCCACTGGTCGGTACCCTCGCCCCTCGGCCCCGCGCACCACGATGATCTTCAGGATAGCGAGGCTCTGTGTGGCCGCCAAGCTTTCGGCCTCGGCGGTGAGAAGCGCGGCATCGATGGGGCTAAGCCCCAGCCGTTCGATGCCGGCTGTGAGTCGTCGGATATGTTCGCGCCACAGCAGCAGGCGGCCGTCATGAATAGCCACCGTCTCAAACAATCCGTCCCCATACTGTAGACGGCTTGTCACGGCCATCAGCGACCGTGCGTGACCGTTCACGAGGCTCGCCAGCGGATTCATACAGCGGGTCCATGGCCCGCACACGCCATGAGCCACGGCGCCAGGAACCGATGGCGAAGGCGATACGCGCGGGATGGGCGGCTCCAGGTCATGGCTGGCTTAAGCGATCAGCCACGGCTGGCGATCCCCAGGGCACGCACAAGGCCCGCGGCCTTGGCCTGGGTTTCGAGCAACTCCCGTTTCGGATCGGAATCGGCAACGATCCCGGCCCCCACGCAAAACTCGATCTCGGATCCGCGCACCACGAGCGTGCGGATCAGGATGTTGAGGTCGATATCGCCGCGCTCATTGATATAGCCGAGACTGCCCGTGTAGGCGCCACGCGCGCGGCGCTCGTTCTGCGCCAGGATCCCCATGCAGTGTATCTTCGGGCAACCGGTGATGGAGCCGCCCGGAAACAATGCACGAATGAGATGCGACGGCCGGACATCGGCCCGCAACGTGCCCTCGACGTCGGACACCAGATGATGGACGGTGGCAAAACTCTCGATGCGCATGAGCTCCGGAACCCGAACGCTACCGGGCACGCACACGCGACCGAGGTCATTACGTTCGAGATCGACGAGCATGAGATGCTCGGCGCGCTCCTTGGGATCGGTGCGTAACCCGCGCCGCGCAGACTCGTCGGCGAGGGCCCCGGAACCCCGCGCACAGGTCCCGGCAATGGGTTGAGTCGTTACCTGGGATCGGCGGCGCCGGAGAAGCCGCTCGGGAGACGCGCTTGCGATCAGGGTATCGCCGAGGCGCGCCATTGCAGAAAACGGTGCCGGGTTATGCCCGCGCAGGCCCTCGAGCAGCGCACCGGCCGGGATATCGGCCCGGATACGCCCGGAATAGCGGCGGGACAGGTTGGCCTGGAAGACCTCCCCAGAGGTGATGCGCGCTTGAATGTCGCGCACGCCGCGCTCGTAGTCCTCCGGGGGATCTTCATGCAGATGCTCAAGCACTACCGGCGGCCATGGCCGCGGGGCAGGAAGGCGCTTGAGATCGGCGGCAATCTTCGCGACTACCGACGCATCCCTGCCGGTGACGATCGCGCGGCCCGAGTACCGTTCCCGCAAAACCGCTCCCGAAAAGCCTTGTAGCCACGCGAGCGGCACATCCGCCGGCAAAGGAAGTGATGCCAGCCGTGACTCCCATGCCGTAATAAGTTCGTAGCTCAGGAAAAGAAAGTGCCCATAGTAAAACGGCAGTGTCTCGTCTGGCACGGCGCCACCCGCCGCAAGGCCCGTGCGGTCATCGAGGGCGGTAAAGAATTCTGCACAGTCGGCGGGGGTTGCGCCGGCCCGCAGAATAACCGGATCCTCAGGTTCGGCAAACAGGATGTCACATCCCCACCCCTCCCCTCCGCGGCCTTCGAGCAGATGCGGATAGCGTGTTGGAAAAGTCTCATGGAGGCGCAGAAGGTCGGCGCCCTCCGGGATCACCCGAATCGCCACGCCGCCATCCATGGGGTTAGCGGAAACGGCCGAGTACCAGCGTCCCGTTGGTGCCACCGAATCCAAAGGAGTTCGAGAGCGCATAGCTAATGGGCATCTCCCGCGCGGTGTGCGGGATATAGTCGAGATCGCAGTCCTCGCTTGGCTGATCGAGGTTGATGGTGGGCGGCGCCACCTGTTCACATATGGCAAGCGCCGTGTAGATGGCCTCTATGGCACCCGCCGCCCCCAAAAGATGCCCGGTCATCGACTTGGTCGAACTGACCGCTAGCTTTTTGGCGCGATCACCGAACACATGCTTTATCGCTACGGTCTCGGCGCGGTCGCCAAGCGGGGTCGACGTTCCATGCGCATTGATATAAGACACATCGGCAATATCAACACCCGCATTGCGCAGGGCGTAGCGCATGCACCGTGCCGCCCCGTCCCCATCTTCCGGCGGACTTGTCATGTGGTAGGCATCACCGCTCATGCCAAACCCGAGAAGCTCGGCGTAGATGCGTGCGCCGCGCGCCCGTGCATGTTCGAGTTCTTCCAGGACTACGACCGCCCCGCCTTCACTCAATACAAAGCCGTCGCGATCACGATCCCAGGGACGGCTGGCACGCGTCGGGTCGTCATTACGCGAGCTAAGGGCCCGCGCATTGCCAAAGCCCGCCATCGAAGTCGGCGTCACTGAGGCCTCGGCGCCGCCCGCGATCATAACATCGGCGTCCCCATACTCGACGATGCGGCCGGCCTCCCCTATGGCATGCGTCGACGTGGCGCACGCGGTCACGATCGACAGGTTGGGGCCCTTGAATCCATACAATATGGACAGATTCCCCGATATCATGTTGATGATGCTCATGGGGATGTAAAAAGGAGAAATGCGCCGCGCGCCCTTTTCCAGATACTGGCGCATGGTCTCCTCGATGGTGTGGACGCCACCGATGCCTGAGCCGATATAACACCCTATTCGCTCGGCATTGGCATCGGTCACGATGATGCCGGCATCCTTGACGGCCTCCACCCCGGCGGCCATGCCGAGCTGGATGAACCGGTCCATCTTGCGGGCTTCCTTTTCCGACAGGAATGCGCTGGTATCGAATCCCCGGACCTCGCCGGCGATGGTGGATGGAAATCCGCTCGCGTCGAATTGCGTCACCGCGCCGATCCCACTCTCGCCGGCGGTGATCCGCCGCCAATTATCGGCGACATTGAGGCCAAGAGGCGTGACCGCCCCAAGCCCGGTGATGACGACGCGCCTCTTATTCAAACGAATCTCCCCGGATATGAACGCACGGCAATGCCCGGATCGCAGCCCGAATCAATTAGCGGCGTGCGCCGTGATGTAGTCGACCGCCTGCTTTACGGTCGTGATCTTCTCGGCCTCGTCATCCGAGATCTCGCAATCGAATTCCTCTTCCAACGCCATGACGAGTTCCACGGTATCAAGCGAATCGGCGCCGAGATCGTCAACGAATGATGCATCGGTCGAGACCTCGTTTTCATTGACTCCGAGTTGCTCGACCACAATCTTTTTTACCCGCTCTTCGATGCTGCTCATCTTTCATTCCTCCAGAAAATCGTTACGAAGCCGTGCGGCGGCATAGTTATCACATCCCCGCCGCCGAAGTCTACCTTGGGCGCCGATCGGCTAATTCATATACATTCCGCCATTGATGTGCAAGGTCGTCCCGGTGATGTACGAGGCCTCGGGGGACGCCAGAAACGCCACCGCGCAGGCGACGTCTTCCGGGGTTCCCAGACGCGCAAGCGGTATCTGCGCCAGTAAGGCGTCTTTTTGCCCCTGTCCAAGGGCACGCGTCATGTCGGTATCGATGAATCCCGGGGCGATGGCGTTGACCGTTATGTTGCGACTGCCGACCTCGCGCGCCAAGGCGCGCCCGAAACCGATCAAACCGGCCTTGGCCGCCGCGTAATTCGTCTGCCCGGGATTGCCGGTTATGCCGACCACTGAACTGATATTGATGATGCGTCCGCCGCGGGCCTTGGTCATCGCGCGCAGACATCCGCGCGTGAGGCGGAACGTGCCCGTAAGATTGGTCGCCAAGACCGCGTCCCAGTCTTCGTCGCGCATCCTTATGGCCAGCGCATCGCGGGTTATGGCGCCATTGTTCACCAGAATGCTCGGCCACTGTGCGCGCGTCTCCAATTCCGAAAGCAGCGCGTCGATCGAGGAGGGATCGGAGAGGTCCAGCGGGAAGGACCACCCCTGGACGCCATGGGTCGCGAAGTAATCCGCGATTCCCTGGAGGCCCTTTTCCGACGCCGCGGTGGCGATGACACGCGCGCCTTGCGATGCAAGCCGCAACGCGCACGCCTTGCCTATCCCCCGGCTTGCGCCAGTGACCAAGGCAATATCAGCATCGAGTCCCATGATTGTCTCCCTGATTCTTGTCGTGGTGGGCTTAAGACCCCGTGGCCCCAAGGGCTGCGGCGAAATCCGCCGGCTCCCCCAGGGATACGCACGGGAGATCGACGATACGCCGGTCGAGGCCGGTAAGCACCTTCCCGGGGCCGCATTCGACGATCCGCGACATACCCTCCCATGCCGCCACCAAGCGTATTGTCTCAACCCAGCGTACTGGTGAAAATAGCTGGCTTACGAGGGCCTCGCGGATGAGGTCCGGTTCGGACAAGGCGGCCACCGGGGTATTCTGGATGACAGGCACCACCGGCGCCTTCAAGGTCACAGGCGCCAGGGTCTCGGCAAACTCCCGCGCGGCGCCCTGCATGAGCCCGCAATGCGAGGGGGCGCTGACCGCGAGCACGATACTACGCCGCGCCCCGGCGGCACGCGCCGCAATAAGGGCGCGGTCGACGGCGGCCTTGGTTCCGGCGATCACGACCTGTCCCGGGGCATTATAGTTGGCGGCCGCCAATGTCTCGCCCTGCGCACATTCGCGACAAACGGCCTCCACGGCTTCATCCGCCAGCCCCAGGATGGCCGCCATGGCCCCCTCCCCCTGCGGAACCGCCCCCTGCATGAGTTCGCCGCGTCGCGCGACCAGTCGCACGGCCTCGCGAAAATCCATGGCCTCGGCGCACACCAGCGCCGCGTATTCGCCGAGACTATGGCCGGCCATCACCGCCGGCCGCACTCCGTTTCGCGCACGCCATGCACGGTAACAGCCGACGTCGGCGGCCAGCAGTGCCGGCTGCGTCACGGCGGTGCGGTTTAGCACCTCCTCGGGGCCATTTTGCGTAAGATCCCATAGGTCGTAACCCAGGACCTCGGATGCCTCTCGAAAGGTCTCGACGATCTGCGCGTGATCCGCCGCCAGCGCCTTCAGCATCCCCACGCATTGTGATCCCTGTCCGGGAAAGACGAAGGCCGTGTCACCTTTCGCGTTCATCGTCACCTCTTCGATCGTTTCATCAATACCGGAGAAGCACGGAACCCCATGTCAACCCCCCGCCGAACGCCTCCATGAGCACGACATCGCCGCGCTGGATGCGTCCATCGCGCACCCCGCTGTCGAAGGCCAAGGGAATCGACGCCGCCGAAGTATTGCCGTGCCGGTCAACGGTTACTATGACCTGATCCATCGCCATGCCGAGCCTTTTTGCGGTCGCCGCTATGATGCGAATGTTGGCCTGATGCGGCACCAGCCAGCGGATGTCCGTCTGCTTCAAATCATGGGCGGCCAGGGTCTCTGCCACCAACGCATCGAGCGTGGTCACGGCCATCCGGAAGACCTCGTTTCCGCGCATCGTGATGTGGCCGGTGGCAGCGCCACGCTCCGAGATCCCCGCCGGTACCGTCAAAAGATCCTTATAGGCCCCATCGGCATGCAAATGTGACGACAGGATGCCCGGCTCATCGCTTGCCCCGACCACGACCGCACCGGCACCGTCACCGAACAATACACATGTCGACCGGTCATTCCAGTCGACGATGCGCGACATCGTTTCGGCGCCGACCACGAGCGCGCGCTTCGTGCCTCCGGCGCGAATGAATTTCTCGGCGATGGCAAGCGCATACACGAAACCCGTGCACACCGCCTGGACGTCGAAGGCCGCTGGTCCATGAATCCCCAGGCGCTCCTGAAGAAGGCAGGCGGTACCCGGAAAGACCCGATCCGGAGTGGTGGTAGCCACGATCACGAGATCGATCTCAGAGGCAAGGCAGCCGGACGCATCGAGCGCCTGCCGGGCTGCGCGCTCCGCCAAATCACAGGTCGTCTCACCGACTCCGGCAACGCGCCGCTCGCGGATCCCGGTGCGCGACACGATCCACTCGTCTGATGTATCGACGGTCAATGCAAGATCGGCATTGGTCACGATGCGCTCGGGCAGGAAGCTCCCTGTGCCGAGGACGCGAGCGTAGGTCACGCCAGTCCCCGCTGTGGAGGGGGTTCCATTTCCCGGCGGATATGATCCGGGATATTGTAGCGTACCTCGCGCAAGGCGACCTCCAGGGCATTGCGCACGGCAACCACGTCGGCGCTGCCGTGGCTCTTTACGACGACACCGTTCAAACCGACCAGAGTGGCGCCGTTATACCGTTTGGGATCGACACGCCGGGCAAAGGCCTTCAAGACCGGGCGCGCAACGAGGCCCGCCAGACGGGTGGGTATGTTGCGCCCGAACTCCTCTTTCAGGAACGCACGAATCATGCGCGCCAGGCCCTCACTGGTCTTTAGAGCGATATTTCCGACGAATCCGTCGCATACGATGACATCGGCATGTCCGGCGTAAATTCCGTCACCCTCGACATAGCCGATATAGTTCAACCCACTGCGCGCAAGCAGTTGCGCCGCGGTCTTGACCGTCTCATTACCCTTGATATCTTCCACGCCGACATTCAAAAGGCCGACGCTCGGCCGCTCCTTGCCATCCACCGCGGTGGCAACAATCGTGCCCATCACCGCGAATTGCCGGAGGTGTTCGCCAGTACATTCGACATTCGCGCCCAGATCGAGCAGATGCACATGCCCCTTCAGGGTCGGAAGCGCGGTCACGATCGCGGGTCGATCGATTCCCGGCAGCGTTTTTAGTATGAAATGCGCGACCGCCATAAGTGCGCCGGTATTGCCCGCACTCACGCATGCGTCCGCATGCCCGTCGCGCAGCAGGCTCAATGCCACGCGCATCGACGAGTCGCGCTTGGTTCGTAGGGCCTGGGCGGGGGGCTCGTCCATGCGCACGACCTCTGTGGCCGGGACGACCTGCAGGCGCTCGTTGGACCCCGTCGCCAACCGGCGCAGCTCACCCTCAATGGCATCCGGTTGTCCCACGAGCGCCACATGCGCCTCGGGCCGGGACTCCAGGAACGCGAGCGCTGCCGAAACCGTGACGCGCGGGCCATGATCACCCCCCATGGCATCGAGGGCGATAGTGATAGTCACTTACGGCTCCGGGACAGACCTAGTCGGTTTTGGTATCGAGAACCTTGCGGCCACGATAATAGCCGTCCGGGCTCACGTGATGACGACGGTGCGTCTCCCCGCTCGTGGGATCGACGGACAAGGTCGGGCGGGACAAGGCGTCGTGCGAGCGGCGCATGCCGCGCTTGGAGGGGGTCTTACGGCTCTTTTGTACCGCCATTGTGTTCTTTCCTCAGTTCCTATTATCGCGTCTATCGCGCTTCAATAACCCCGCCAACCCGGCGAATGGATGGGTCCCGGCCGCCGGTTGCAGGACGGATACGCACCCCTCGGGGTGTCGCGGTGCCATGGGAAGGGCCAGCATCAACTCCTCCTCCACCACATCGGCGACATCGAGCGGGCCGTCATGATAGCAGACATCGACCCCTTTTTCCGCCAGATCCTGCTCATCGGCCTCCGAGCGCACGAATATCCGTCGCCAGTCGGCATAGAGCTCGAACCGAAAGACGGCGGCACATCGCTGGCATAATAGCGGAAGCAAGGCCTCGGCATGGCCCTCCATTACGGCCCGCCCCTGCTCGTCCCGCATGAACGCCAGCCGGCCGCTGATCCGGCCGGCATCGCCCGCCGCCAACTCCCTCAGTCGCATCAGGGGCGCCGTATCGAGCGGGCCGACGAACACGAGACGTTGGTCGGCGGCCCGTTCCGGGTCGACAGACCTTGGCAGGAAACCCGATTCCATGCGCCATCATATAGAGGGGGCCGGGGGCTGTCAAAATAGCGTCCAAGGCCCGGCCATTGTCCAGGCAAAGCCTGTGGAGCCCAGAATATATTGGCGGCGATGTCGGAGGCAGCCGTGCCTTGGCGCCTGCGGGCTTCCGGGCGGACACCTGGCCGGCCATGCGCTACGGGATATCCTTACGATCCATCCCGCCCCCTTTGCGAACGGCGGCCTCAGCCAGCATCGGTAGCACACGGGCCGAGACGCCGGTCGTGGCCCTGCGACACCCCCGGAATTTAAGACACCATGGCCCCATCTCGGCCGTCCCTGACGGCCGCAACCGGTCACCACCGTAAACCTGAACGCCTCAACAAAGGCCGGTGTCGTGTCGCCCGAAACCCTGGCCGCCTCGGCCAGACCGAATGATGCCATGCGGCCTAGCATCGACACCACTGATACCAACCGCCTCCTGGAACTCGGACCCGGGGTCGGGTGCGATCCGGCTGGGTGTCGTTATCGATGATGGCATGGGGTGTCCTGGGGGCCCCCGCTGCCGGTGGGGCGTAATCCCGGTCGCGCCCTGCGACCGCGCGGAAGGGAATGTAGGCGCAAGCCGCCGCGCGGGTCGCCCTTGGATGAATCGTGGCGGCCAAAGCCTTACAATACGCCGCCGCCTTGTCGTGCATGGGTTTGGGCGAAATTGGCGCGTGCTGCAATTCTATCCAGATATGCCTATAGTTATACGTTATGAGCAAGACATACGGGATAGGTGAGTTTGCAAAACGCATTGGGAGATCGGTGCAGACTGTTCGCCGATGGGAGCGCGAGGGCAAATTGACGGCTAAACGGCGTCCGTCCGGTCATCGTTATTTCGACGAATCGGACGTGCGCGCGATGCTGGGCGGCGCGCCGGAGAAGCGCTTGACCGTCGTATATTGCCGGGTCTCCCACGTCGGGCAAAAAGACGACCTGGAATCACAGGTCAAGGCGCTGGAGGCGTACTGTCTGGCCGGGGCCATTCCCGTAGACGAGTGGATCAAGGAAGTCGGCAGCGCGATGCACTTCAAGCGCAAGCGCTTCCTGGACCTTCTCGACCGTATCTCGCGCGGCGAAATCGCCAGGGTGCTAATCGCACATAAGGATCGGCTAGTGCGTTTCGGTTTCGATTTGATCGAACATCTGGCGCTCGAACAGGGCTGCGAAATCGTCGTCGTCAACCAGGAATCGTTGTCGCCGGAACGGGAAATGGTCGAGGATTTGCTGGCGATCGTACATACCTTCCGGGGTCGGATGTACGAAATACGCAAGTATGAGAAGCAAATCAAGGACGATTACCCAGACAGCCTGGAACCCAAGGGACTGTTGTCGTGACCGTAAGCCGCGTCCTGACCGCACAGACGTCTTCCCAGACCGATCTGCGCCGCAAAGCTACGGCCTGGCATTGATACGGCATCGGGCGGTGGATACCGTATACCGAAGTCCGACGAATTCTGTTAGTCCGTTCCGCGGGCACCACTGAGCGTCAAAGCGCATGAGTGGTAGGTGATGGCTGCCGTCAACCGTGTGCGGATAAATCCTCTGTACAGTTTTGTGCAGGTTAATGGGGGCAGTATCAGGTGATCAAAAAGCTACTGGTGGCAAACCGCGGCGAGATTGCCGTACGGATAGTCCGGGCCTGCGCCGAGCTCGGGATTGCATCGGTTGCGGTGTATACCGATGCCGATCGCCACGCCTTGCACGTCAAGAAGGCGAGCGAGGCCTATAACCTCGGTCCCGATCCCGTGGGTGGTTATCTGAATGCCCACCGCATCACCAGCGTGGCCCTGGGCGCGGGTTGTGACGCCGTCCACCCCGGCTACGGCTTTTTGTCAGAAAACCCGGAGCTCGCCGAGATCTGTATCCGTCGCGGGTTGATCTTCGTCGGGCCCTCTCCGGCGGTCATTCGCCAGATGGGCGACAAGACCCTGGCGCGCAGTGCCGCAATCGCCGCCGGCCTGCCGGTCGTTCCGGGAAGCGAGGGCAATGTCGCGAGCCTGGACGAGGCCATCGATGCCGCTCGGCTCATAGGGTATCCGGTCATGCTCAAGGCCACTTCCGGGGGCGGCGGACGCGGCATCCGGCGTTGCGATTCCGAGGATGAGCTTCGTCGCCAATATGATCGCGTTGTGTCCGAAACCACCAAGGCCTTTGGCGCCGCCGAGGTCTTTCTCGAGAAATGCATCGTCAATCCGCGCCATATAGAGGTGCAGATACTGGGGGACCGGTTCGGTAATGTCGTGCACCTCTTTGAGCGCGACTGCTCCATTCAACGGCGCCACCAGAAGCTGCTGGAGATCGCCCCGTCTCCACAACTTACAGACGAGCAGCGCGCCGAAGTGTGCGCGCTTGCGGTGCGCGCCGCCAAGGCGGTCGGCTACGAGAATGCGGGCACGGTCGAATTTCTGTTTGATCAGGAGGAGCGATTCTATTTCATGGAAATGAATACGCGCCTGCAAGTCGAGCATACCGTTACCGAACAGATTACCGGTGTCGATATCGTGCAGGAGCAGATTCTGATCGCAAGCGGAAGCCCCCTGTCCTTTACTCAGGATGATATTCAAAGGCGAGGTTATGCCCTACAGTTTCGCATAAACGCCGAGGATCCGAAGAACGATTTCCTGCCGAACTTTGGCCGCATAACCCGCTACTATTCGCCCGGCGGGCCCGGCGTGCGCACCGATGCCGCCATTTACACGGGTTACGAGTTCCCGCCTTATTATGATTCCATGTGCGCAAAATTGACGATATGGGCACTGACATGGGATAAGGCCCTGGCACGTGCCAGACGCGCATTGCTCGACATGGGTGTTTCGGGTGTCAAGACGACCATCCCCTACCATCTGGAGATATTAAAGACTGCTGAATTCCGTGGTGGCCTGTTCAATACCGCCTTTGTCGAGGACCACCCGGAACTCAGCAACTACTCGGCGCGTCGTCCCACATCGCATCTTGCGGCGGCCATTGCCGCCGCCATTGCCGCGCACCATGGGCTGTAGACGCACACCGGCAGCTCCGGCAACGGACGCGACGCAAGGCGCGCCCCCGGGGTATAATAAAGAACTCGTGACGACAGGTAGGTAATCGTGGCAAAGACGCGTGTACAAATCACCGACGTGATCCTGCGGGATGCGCATCAATCCCTGATAGCCACCCGCCTACGCACCGAGGACATGCTGCCTGCATGCCCGGATCTCGACGCCGTCGGCTACTGGTCTCTGGAGGCTTGGGGGGGCGCGACCTTCGACGCGTGTTTGCGCTTCCTGAAGGAGGACCCGTGGGAGCGGCTGCGGCTTTTGAAGGCCGCGCTGCCGCGCACGCGCATCCAGATGCTGTTGCGTGGCCAGAACCTCCTCGGCTACCGCCATTATTCGGATGATGTCGTCCGCGCGTTCGTGGCCAAGGCCGCCGACAACGGTGTCGATGTGTTCCGGATATTCGATGCCATGAACGACACGCGTAATCTGCGCGTGGCCATCGAGGCGGTACTGCAAAGCGGCAAGCATGCCGAAGGGACCATCTGCTACACGACAAGCCCGGTGCACAGCGTGCCGGCGTTCGTAGCCATGGCCCGGGAACTGGAGGCCATGGGTTGCCAGACGATCGCGCTAAAGGACATGGCCGGACTTTTGACGCCCACCAAAACAACGGCGCTCGTGAAGGCGCTCGTGAAGGCCGTAAAGGTTCCGTTGCATCTCCATTCTCATTCGACCTCGGGCCTCGCCACCGTCTGCCAGTGGAAGGCGATCGAAAGCGGGTGTTATCTGATTGATACGGCATTGTCGGCGTTTGGCGAAGGTACCAGCCATCCGCCCACCGAGAGCCTGGTCGCAGCCTTGCGCGAAACCGCTCACGATACCGGGCTGGACCTGGAGCGCCTTGAGCGTATCAACGCCTATTTCCGTGACGTGCGCAAGCGTTATCACCAATTCGAAAGCGACCATACGGGGGTCGACAGCCGGGTCCACGTCAATCAAGTGCCGGGCGGGATGATCTCCAATCTGGCGAATCAATTGAAGGAACAAGGGGCGCTTACGCGCATGGACGAGGTGCTGCTCGAAATCCCGCGCGTGCGCGCCGATCTCGGCTACCCACCGCTCGTCACTCCGACATCGCAGATCGTGGGGACGCAGGCGGTGTTGAATGTGCTGACCGGGCAGCGCTACAAGAGCATTACGAACGAGGTTAAGCTGTATCTCCAGGGCCGCTACGGTGCGCCCCCGGGGATCATAGACAGCCGTGTGCGCAGGCTTGCCATCGGCAACCAGCCGGTCATAACCCATCGGCCGGCCGATGACATCCCTCCGGAAATGGCGAAATTGCGTGCCGAGATTGGCGATTTGGCAAAGAGCGAGGAGGATGTCCTCACCTATGCGATGTTTCCGGAGATCGGTCGCCAGTTTCTGGAGGAACGCGCCGCCGGCACGCTACGGCCCGAGGAGCTTTTACCGCCGCCCGAGGCGCAATCCGCCCCCTGCTATCTCGCGCCCACTGATTTCAATGTCACGATGCATGGCGAGACCTACAACATCAAGATCCGCGGCGCCGGGCACAAAAACGAGGAACAGCGGCCGTTCTACGTTTATGTCGATGGTATGCCTGAAGAGATCATGGTGGAGACCATGGGTATCGTGCCGACCGAGGGCGCCGGCGGGGATTTCCGTGAGTCCAGCGCGACGCCCGCAGGCAGCGTGGCGGCGGGGCTTCGTCGCCCGCGGGCCGTCAAGGCCGGCGATGTCACAAGCGCCATGCCCGGGACCGTGGTCGATGTCCTCGTGACCGTAGGACAGGTGCTGAAGGCCGGTGATCCGGTGCTTGTCATCGAGGCCATGAAGATGGAAAACGAGGTGCCGGCCCCGATCAAGGGGACGGTAAAGAGCATTCATGTCAAGAAGGGCGACAGCGTAAACCCCAACGAAGCCCTGGTCGAGATCGGCTAGCCTGTGTCGGTGCCGCAACGCCTGGTCCTGGCCTCGGGTTCGCGCTATCGCCACGAGCTTTTGACGCGACTCAAGATCCCTTTCGAGGTCCTGGTCTCGGACGCCGATGAGGCCCGACATCCCGGGGAAGGCGCAAGCGCCTTGACCGAACGCCTCGCGATCGCCAAGGCGCAGGCGGTCAGTCCCTTGGCGCCCGATGCCCTCATAATCGGTTCCGATCAGGTCGCCGAATACGATGGCGAGATCGTCGGCAAACCGGGCGGGTTCGAGGAGGCCGCCCGCCAATTGCGGCGCATATCCGGCAAGACGGCGCGCCTATATACGGGACTGGCGCTCCTGAATGCCCAGACCGGCCATGTGCAGTCGGAAGTGGCACTGTTCGAGGTGGTCTTTCGGACGCTCGATGAGCGGCGCATCACCCGCTATCTCGAGAAGGAGCAGCCCTACGACTGTGCCGGAAGCGCGAAGTCCGAGGGACTCGGCATCGCGCTGTTCGAGCGCTTCATTGGCGATGACCCGACCACTTTGATCGGCCTACCCCTCATCCGGCTCGTGCGCATGCTCGAGGCCGAAGGATGTGAGATCCCCTAGATGATCCCGATCGTGTTTTCGCGGACATCGTCCAGGGGCGGGCCCGTACGCCTCGGCAGGCCTTGCCCTGTGCGCCCCTATCCCGCCCCCTGTCTATGCGCGACGGCGCGCTGCATCCGGCCCAAGGCCTCCGCGAGCACGGCCCGCCGGCACCCAAAGTTCAGGCGCACAAAGCCCTGGGCCCCAAAATCCGCACCGTCGGATAATCCCACCCCCGCACCTTCGAAAAACCGTTGCGGGTTCTGGGGTGCTAGGGCGCGGGCATCTATCCAGGCGAGATAGGTTGCTTCGATGGGCGTGACGTTGAGCCCGGGCATGGCCCGCACGGCGCCGAGCACAAGCGCGGCGTTATCGCGCAAGTAATCGATCAGTGCCAGGCGCCATGGTTCGGCGTCGCGATAGGCGGCCAGGGCAGCGGCGAAACCGAGCACATTCACATCCGGAACGATACCCTTCATGGCGGCGCGGAAGCGCTCACGCAGGGTGGGATCCGGGATCACTGCAAACGAGAACCCGAGCCCGGGCACGTTGAAGGTCTTGCTAGGTGCCATGAGCGTGATCGTGCGCTGTGCCAGATCAGGGTGCAGACTGGCAATCGACCGATGACGCAAGGAGGCATCGAGCACGAGGCCCGCGTGGATCTCATCTGCGCAGATGATGAGATCATGGCGCTCACAGAATCGGCCGAGGCGCTCGAGTTCTTCGCCCGTGTATACCCTTCCCACGGGGTTGTGGGGGTTGCATAACAGGAACAGCCGGGTGGTCGGCGTGACCGTCTCCTCGAGGGCCTCCCAATCGATGACATAACGATCAGCGCGGCAGGCCAGAGGGACCGTGATGAGTTGGCGCGAGGCAAGACGTGGTGCGCTCAGGAATGGCGGGTAGACGGGGGTCAGGGTGAGTACGTCGTCACCCTCAGCCCCGGTGGCGCGACATGCGAGATTCAGTGCCGAGACAAGGCCTGGCAACCACACGATCCAGTCCGGCCGTAGCGTCCAGCCGTTATGGGTATGCACATAAGCGAGGATCGCCTCGAGCAGCCCCTTGGGGGCGTTGCCATAGCCGAAGACGCCATGCGCCACGCGCTCTTGCAAGGCGCGCACGATCACGTCTGGAGAGGCAAAGTCCATATCGGCCACCCACAGCGGCAGGATGTCGCGGTCTCGATAGCGGTCCCATTTGACGCTGCCGGTGTTGCGCCGCTCGATGGGTACATCGAAATTCTCCACGCTTCCTCCTTGTCTCCGTTGCTCATCGGTCCCGCGCCACGGTGCGCACTTCGTATCGCCACGCAGGGCAGGGGCACGCCTTACGATCTCCACAGGAGCGGTCAAGACCTCCTCCGGCAAGCCCCTGTCGCGGCCCCTCCCCTGCCGGTTGCCAGGCGCGCGCCGCTTGCCGGGCCGATCCTGTCACAAATGTCATCATGCACGCCACCCATCGGCACCGATGAGCCAAGGCCTCGCGCACCGCCACAGGCATGGGTCGCGCCGACGGCCGCCGCGAAAGGCCGCGATCGCGTCCGCGCGCGCCAAACCCTCCCTCATTGCTCATCCGCGTCGGCATGATCGCAAAGAAACCCTGGCGGCGAAAGATGTTGGGGGTGTTGCGCGTAACGCCGCGGTAGTCCCGCTCGATACCTTGGTCACGGTCGGTCAACGAACCTTCGGGGCTTGCTACACCTGTCGGGTTCGCGGCCCACCATCACCATGATCGCCCAAATATCTTGCAGGGATGAGGCCATCGCCCGCCGGGTCGCTGCCCATCGGTCGGCCACAGGCTATGACGAACACCACTGCGGCGATCGTCTCTACAAAAGGCTGGGTACGGCGCCCCTTGCACATAAGCCGGATAACCGCTCGTGTGACGGGGCGTACGATAGCCCCCCTGTCGGCAATGGCGATGGAGATGCCCAATGAGGAATCGTGTGATAGGCCAAACCGCATGGGTCGTTGCCGACGACCATCTACCCGCCTGGAGCAACGGACCACCACCGGAGACGATAGGCCACGAATCAGTGAGCATGCCCGCTACAGGCGAGGTCTGGGCCTATGTCGAAATGCAGACGCCCTTGCCTGACCGCGATCCCGTTGGGCTGTATCGCATGACCATGGCCCGTCGGTACTGCCGTCAGGGGCACCGTAACGATCCGGGCGATCGAGAACCGATTCCCAAAGGTGGGGGCTATTCCAGCATCATACGAGCCTATGCGCCGGTCGCAGTGCAACCTACACGGCTCGATTCCGGGCAATTGCCAAACGCGCATATCGGCCCGATGACCCTCAGAGAATAACCCCGTACAGGCCGGAGCCAAGGAGGAAAAATGGCAGATACCGTGTCGGACTTCATGCTAGAGAGGCTACGCGAATGGGGTATACGACGGTTCTATGGCTATCCGGGAGACGGTATAAACGGCCTGCTGGGTGCCATGGGGCGCGCACGTGCCGACATCGACTTTGTTCAGGTCCGCCATGAGGAGCTGGCGGCATTCATGGCTTGTGCGCACGCCAAATACACGGGCGAGGTAGGATGCTGCGTGGCGACATCGGGACCTGGTGCCATCCATCTATTAAACGGTCTATACGATGCAAAGCTCGACCATCAGCCGGTAGTGGCCATCATGGGCCAGGCGGCGACCACGGTCATGGGCGGCCATTATCAGCAAGAGGTCGATCTTCATAGCTTGTTCCGGGACGTCGCGGGGGAGTATGTGCATACCCTCATGAACCCGGTCCAGGCCCGCCATATCGTCGATCGCGCGGTGCGCATCGCACTCACCGAGCGCACCGTGACCTGCATCATTCTCCCCAACGACGTGCAGGAGATGCGGGCCGTCAAAAAGCCGCCCCGTGCCCACAATACGATACACTCAAGCGTCGGCTATACGCGCCCCTACATCGTACCGGAGGAGCATGATCTGCATCGCGCCGCCGAGATCCTAAACCACGGTCAACGAGTGGCCATGCTGGTCGGCGCCGGATGCCTTTCGGCGACCGACGAAGTGATAGCGGTTGCCGAAAGATTGGGAGCGGGTGTGGCGAAGGCCCTGCTCGGCAAGGCCGCCGTCCCGGATGATCTCCCGTTCGTAACTGGTTCCATGGGTCTGCTCGGCACAAAACCCAGTTTCGATATGATGGAGGAGTGCGATACCTTGCTCATGGTCGGATCCAGCTTCCCGTACAGTGAATTCCTCCCTCGCGAGGGCCAGGCCCGCGGTATTCAGATCGATATCGACGGCCGCATGCTCGGAATCCGCTACCCCATGGAGCTGAATCTCATTGGCGATTCGGCGTTTACGTTGAGGGCACTTCTGCCGCTTTTGCGCCCCAAAACCGACCGGTCATGGCGCAACAGGATCGAAAACAATGTCGCGGAATGGTGGAAGGTCCTGGAGGCGCGTGCCTTGAACGACGGCAACCCCGTGAACCCGCAACGCCTGTTTTGGGAATTGTCGCAACGGCTTTCAGCAAATGCCATTTTGGCGTGCGATTCCGGATCGGCGGCCAACTGGTATGCGCGCGATATCAAGATAAAACGAGGAATGAAGGCCTCGCTCTCAGGCACGCTCGCCACCATGGGACCGGCCGTCCCCTACGCACTTGCCGCCAAGATCGCCTATCCGGACCGACCGGTCATCGCCATGACCGGTGACGGCGCCATGCAGATGAATGGCATGAACGACATCATCACCATTGCCCGCCATTGGCGAGAGTGGTCGGACCCGCACCTCATCATCCTGGTCTTGAACAACCATGACCTGAATCAGGTCACATGGGAGATGCGCGTATTGGCCGGGAATCCGAAATACGAGGCCTCGCAGGACGTGCCCGATTTCCCTTATGCCGCCTACGCCCAGATGCTCGGCCTTTGCGGCATCGTGGTCGACCGGCCAAGCGCCGCGGGGCCCGCCTGGGATGAGGCACTGGCCGCAGATCGACCGGCGATCATCGATGCCCACACAGATCCGAATGTTCCACCCCTGCCCCCGCACATCACCTTCAAGCAGGCCAAGAACTTCACGTCGGCCTTGGTGAAAGGCGATGTCGATGCACTCGGCATCGTGCGCGCCTCGTTGGCGGAAGAATGGGAGGAGCTTGTACCGCATGGCCATTGACGAAGCGGCACGGTCCGTTACCTCCATAACAAAGGCCGAGGCGCCGGTATTTCGCATATCGCCCGAGCAATCGGGCTCTGACGGTACACTGGCTCTGAGTATCCCCATCATGGTGCGAGCGAGACTTTATACCGGCGGCCATGCCAGGCTTGGCAATACCTATAGCGCCAGCGGGCCGCCGCGGTGGCGGTCGCGCCTTCGTTCCCGGTCCTTCAGGACTGCGACGTCTTCGCCATACCCGGGGCTTGGTCCGCCATGACCCAGACCTTGCTCACTATGCGCCGACCGGGGATCGGGGACGCGGCGCGGCCGGCGATTGACTGCGCGTTGTGGGTTTTGAAGGCGCGGATACTGGACGTTGCGCTGGTTACCCTGCTTGACCGTAAGCACGCGGCGCTGCCGACTTATGGGAGCGACGGCCTGACGTCGTATCCCCGCGACCCGCGGGTCGATGCGCGGCGCCATTGGGCCCGCCGAGTGTTGCCTGTCCTCAAGATGAAGCGCGGGCGTGTGCCCGAGCCCGACGTGGCGCGTATGGCTGCGGTACGTGATGCGATCGGTTTGGCTACGGCGCTTTTCGTGGATGCCGACGGCGCCTATGGCCGCAAGCCGGTGCCTGATGGTGTCATGGCATTCGTCAAGCCAAGACGGTCAGGGCCCGAGGAACCGGTGTCGAGCGAGGATCTGGCCGGTTTGCGTCTCGTAAGCGACCGAGCACCTCCGGGACCAGATGTGCGCGCCGGAGAATACGCCTATGACCTTTTTGCCGCACGCCGGCTGACCGGGCCGATGCCCAGAAACGTTTTACAGGCTGACGTCACGCGTGGCGACGATGTCAGTGGATTTCTGCGTCGGGATGCCCTATGTCAGGCGCATTGTGTGCCGTTCTCTTCGCATACGCCACCCGCTATCCATTGGCCCATATGCGTCGCCGGACCACGGATACGGCATGGGCAATATTTCCCCGATAGCACTCTTATAGAAAGCGTGATATTCGACCAATCACTCCCTCCGGATGCGGACCTCCTGGTATCGGACCTCTTGCGATCGGGGCCCGGTTGGGAGGTAAAGGAGACGCGTGAGCCTATGTCGTTTCCTGACCACCTCCCGGAAACCACTCGCGTACATCGACCGCGCCTCTCGGCGGAAACGTAACGGACGTGTCGCAACAAGGGTTGCGACCTCGCTATACCCCTTCATCCAGGCATCGCAGAGGGCTTGGGCGCGAGCGCCGTTCCTGATGGTACCGAATTTCGATAGTCTGAACATGAAATCCCTGAAAGGAGAGGCAACCCCATGTGTCCAGACCCGGAAAATAAGCCAAATACCCTGAAGCTTGACCGCAACGAGCTAAAAAAGACCCAGGAGCGCATCACGATCTCCGTGGGCGTGGTCCACGAGGTGATTCGCGAGGAAGGGGAGCAGGAATTGCAGAGGTCGATTCCCGCGCTGGCCTGGTCGGGTCTTGCGGCCGGTCTTTCCATGGGCTTTTCGATGCTCGGCGAGGGCATGATCTATCATGGGCTGCCAGCCAGTTCGTGGCGCAAGCTTGTCGCGGGCCTTGGGTATTCGCTCGGCTTTATCATCGTCGTCCTCGGGCGCCAGCAGCTGTTCACAGAAAACACCCTGACCCCGATCCTGCCGCTCATGCAGGATCTGACATGGCGCAAGTTCGCGCAGGTCATGACGCTGTGGGCCACGGTGCTCGCCACCAACCTCCTGGGGGCCTTGCTGTTTGCCTGGGCGATCGCCGATACCTCGCTGTTCAAGGCCGGCATGCAGCACACGCTGACCACACTTGGCCATGACGCTTTGCGCCCCTTTGCGCCGATGTTTCTCGGGGCCGTGTTTGCGGGTTGGCTGGTTGCACTCATGGTGTGGTTATTGCCCGCCGCCGAGACCGCGCGCGTCGCCATCATCATGCTCTTGACCTATGTCATCAGCGTCGCCGGCTTTCCGCACCTCATCGCAGGCTCCGTGGAGGCGTTCTATCTCGTCTGGCGTGGTGGCCTGTCCTGGCCTCAGTACTTCACGCAATTCATGATCCCGACCTTTCTTGGCAACGTCGTCGGTGGCGTCGTCTTGGTCGCGGCCCTGAATCATGCCCAGGCCACAGCCGGCGCCCCACCAACACGGAAGTAGGGCGCAACAAAACCGGCGCGCACCGTGCGCGACGCCCTGTCGGCTGCTCATTTGTCGAATATCAAGGCGCCCCCGCGGATTGCCGGCCATACCACCCCCAATGGGTTGGTGTGCCGGCCGGGCGGTGCGTATAGAGAGAAAGCAGCCCCCGCTGCCACGCGAACGAACACTATAAAAATGAGCGGAGGGAGGGGGGATGCTAAAGACAGAAGATCTATGGGCCACGGTCATTGGGCTTTTGGCCTTACTTGGGGTATGGATGGCGTGGCAGGCGGGTTCACCGCTTGCGCAGATGGTGGCCTTGAACACCGCGGGGCTCCATTGGCAAACCTGGGGCACACTGCTCGCCTTCTTCGAACACCAATGGGATGCGATATTACTGCAGCCCATCGTCTTTTCCTTGTTTCTCGCCCTACCCGTGATCTTTCTCAATCTGGACCTCGAACGCTTCCTGATGGGATTCTTGGTGTTGTTTCTGCTGGCCTTGGTGACGTTTTCGATATCGGGCTGGGCGCAGTCCGCGCGTTTCGAGCTCGAGCCGCCGGTTGTGGCGCTGCTCCTCAGTCTTGCCATAGGCAACCTCGTGACGGTTCCCGATTGGATGAAACCGGCCCTACGCGTAGAGCTCTATCTAAAGACCGGGATCGTCCTGCTCGGCGCCACCTTTCCCCTCTCACTGCTCTTGAGCGCGGGACCGGCGGCATTGATGCAGGCGGCGATCGGTACGATCCTTACGGTCGGCGCGATCTATGGCCTTGGTCGCGGGCTCGGTCTGACTCACGGCCAGGCGGCGGTCTTGGGGACCGGCGCCGGGGTCTGTGGGGTATCGGCGGCCATGGCCGCCGGCTCGGCAGTGGAGGCGCGACGCCAGGATATCTATCAGGCGATATCGCTAGTCATCCTGTTTTCGCTCGCCTGGGTAATGGTGCTTCCCCAGTTGGCGGTCTTGTTCGGGCTCACGCCGGGGCAAGGGGGGGCCTGGATCGGGACCTCGGAACTCGCCGATGCCGCTGGCATGGCGGCAGCCAGCAGTTTCGGGGTCATGGTGGGCCATGCCAATGTTGTGATCAAGGCGTTTACCTTGACCAAGGTGATCGGACGTGATGTCTGGATAGGCCTATGGGCGATCTTCTGGACATTTACGACCACCCAGCATCGCACGCCGGGGCGAGGCCTTCATCCGCTGATTCCACCCACGCGCATGCCTGGTGGCGGCGCGTGCCCAAGTTCGTCATCGGCTTCTTGCTGGCCGCAGGCGTCATGAGCCTCCTCACCTTGCGGCTGACACCCGCGCTTCGCCATGACCTTCTGGTACCCCTGGTGGGTTTGCGCACATGGGCCTTCACGCTTTGCTTTCTCGCGATCGGCTTGAACACCCGGTTTCGCCAGCTGTTGGCCGTGGAGCGCCGGGTGGTACTCGTATTCTCCGCGGGCGTCGCCTTCAATCTCGTCGTCGGTTATGTCCTGTCTACGATCGTGTTCGGGAGCCAATGGGCGGCCCTGCATTGATGTCCGAGGGCTGTACTGGTTGCCGGCACTGGACCACTGGCCAGGACCTGGAACGAGAGGGTCTGTTCCCGGGGCTGCTCGTATTATCGTCCGGTACGAGCAGCCTGGCGGCGACCTACGGCTATTGCGCCTTGCGGGATCGATTGACGTCCGGCGACTTATCCATGTCATGTCGGGATCCCCGTGTACCGGTCTCGGCCGCGGCTAGATGACACACGGGCGGCGCAAACCCCAAACGTAGCCTCACGCCCGAGACTCATCGCGGTCCATCAGGCGCGGGCCGCCCCGGCCCCATCATTCGACGTCCACCCCTTAGGCGGATCAATGCCGGCGGCGGTATCGGTACGATAAGGATCGGGCGCGCGACCGCAAGGACATGGTAGGGTCGTTACGTGAAGAGGTCGCGATGATCCGCGCCTACCGCGGCGACTAGGCGGCATGGAGGAATGACCAGGGCCCCCAGTCGGGTGGTTACGGGCATGTCGGTCCTTGCCTTTTCTCCCTACCGCGATCGTGACGGGACCTGCGTCTTTTACCGGAACACATCTCTTTTCCGATCAGGAGGACATATGGCAAACACGCAGGATGTGGTCGTCATAACGGGCGCAAGCGCTGGACATGGTCGCGCCGTCGCCCGTGGTTTTGCCCGCCAGGGTGCGAAAATCGGCCTGTTGGCGCGGGGGCGCGAGGGACTTGAGGCCTCCAAACGGGAGGTGGAGTCCTTGGGCGGTCAAGCGCTCGTGGTGCCGACCGACGTCTCGGATGCCGACCAGGTCGAAGCCGCCGCGCAAGCCGTCGAAGCGGAACTGGGACCGATCACGGTGTGGGTCAATAATGCCATGGTGTCGGTCTTCTCACCGGTCAAGACGCTACGCCCTGAGGAGATCGCACGGGTCACCGAGGTCACCTATCTTGGCTATGTCTACGGTACGATGGCGGCCTTGCGCCGTATGCTGCCGCGCGACCGTGGCGTCATCATCCAGGTCGGTTCGGCGCTCGCCTATCGCGGCATTCCCCTGCAGGCCGCATATTGCGGGGCCAAACATGCGATCGAGGGTTTCACCGAGTCGTTGCGCACGGAGTTGCTCCATGACAAGAGCCGCGTGCGCGTGACCATGGTCCAGATGCCTGCCATGAATACGACACAATTTTCATGGTCCAAGAATAAGATGGATCATAATCCTCAACCTGTTCCTCCGATTTATGAGCCCGAGGTCGCGGCCCACGCCGTGATCTGGGCGGCACGCCACGATCGTCGCGAGATTGATGTCGGGGGCTCGACCGTGGCCGCCATTCTCGCCAACAAGATCGCGCCAGGCCTCCTGGATCATTATCTGGCACGCAACGGTTATCGTTCACAGGAAGCGCCCGGGCCGGTCGATCGCACGCGCCCTGACAATCTCTGGCGACCGGTGCCTGGCGATCATGGTGTCCATGGCCCGTTTTCCGATCGCTCGATACGTCGCAGCCCCGAGGTCTGGACGACCCTGCACCGTGGCACGATCGCGGTCTTGGCGGGATTGGGTCTAGCGCTGGCCGGACTGTCCGCGGGACGGCGGCGCAGCCGGCGCAACACCTCACAGACCAATCGCCCCGTCATTGCCCCCGCCATCCGCAGCGCAAGTGACGAACATAGTGCGCGCCTGCGCGAGTTGCCGACGGCGTGAGGGCGGCGGGTGGCGCTTGTCCCCCACGGGGTGGTGGCAATGCGCTGGGATTGGGTTAAAATGGCGCGCGCGATGCCTGTCATGGGGTTGTCATGAATCCTCCGTAGGCTTCACGGCAATCCACTAACCCTAGAGGCAGCTATGTTAAAAAGTATAACGAAGTCCCCGTTGCGCGCCGTGCTCGGGGGTCGGTACTCGCGCTGGCGGTTGCCGGTATCCTGAATACCCCGCAGGCGTTCGCGCGTACGGTCAGTGTGACCGAGACTGGCTCCACCCTCCTCTACCCATTGTTCAATCTGTGGGTGCCGGCCTACACGCGTAGTCACCCAGGTGTGCGTATCACGACTCAGGGGACGGGAAGCGGTACCGGGATCTCGGAGGCCATATCGGGTGTCGCGCAGATCGGTGCATCGGATGCCTACATGAGCAATATGCAGGTCAAGCAGAACCCCGCGATCTTGAATATCCCGCTGGCCATCTCCGCGCAGACGGTCAACTACAACATTCCAGGGCTAAACAACGTCCATCTGAAGTTGAGTGGCCCGGTCCTGGCCGGCATCTATGACGGCCAGATCCGTTACTGGAACGCCCCGGCGATCGAGCGGTTGAACCCAGGTCGGCACCTGCCGCACCACCTCATCACCCCCATTCACAGGACCGATGGCAGCGGGGACACGTTCATATTCAGTCAGTATCTGTCGTTTTCGACGCCGTACTGGAACTCGCATGTGGGTTATGGCACCACCATCAGCTGGCCGGCGGTGCCGGGTGGCTTGGGTGCGCTCGGTAATCCGGGCATGGTGCAGGCCGCCGCGCAGACGCCCTACTCCATCGCCTACATCGGCGTGAGTTTCACGAAAGAAGTGGCGCGCGCGCATCTTGGCACAGCGCTTCTCAAGAATCGTGCCGGACGCTTCCTGTTGCCCACCAAAAAGACCGTAGGGGCGGCGGCCGCCGAGCTCGTGAACAAGACCCCGGCCGACGAACGTATCAGCCTCGTCTTCGCGCCCGGTGCCGAGTCCTATCCCATCATCAATTATGAGTACGCCATCGTCAACGACCATCAGCCGAGCCGCGTCATGGCCGCTACGCTGCGCGAGTTCCTGTCGTGGGCAGTAGATACCCATGAAGGCAACGCGCGTAAGTTCCTGCGCCAGGTGCACTTCATCGCATTACCGCCGCGCATCTCGGCGCTGAGCCGCAAGCAGATCGCCAAGATCCATTAAGGGAGCAGATCACCGGGGCCTTGTCGGGGCCCCGGTTTTCTCTGGGAGCCCCATGACGCTACGACCATTTCGGATCATACTTGTACTCGTCACAAGCCTCATACCGCTCGCCCTACTAGCCATCCTCGTCTTTCTCGCCCGTTACTCCTGGCCTGCCCTGACATTCAATGGCTGGCATTTCCTCACCGGCCACACCTGGAGCCTCGGGAATCTCTATGCCGATCCCGTGAAGCGACGTGGTGTACTGGTGCCCATTGGCGCAAATTACGGCATTCTCGTATTCATCGTGGGAACGCTATTGACGTCGGCCATCGCGCTCATCATCGCCGTTCCCGTAAGCCTCGGTGTGGCAATATTCCTGGCCGAAGGCCTGCGTAGCCACCGTCTGAAGGCCCCGTTGTCGTTCGTAGTCGAGATGCTGGCGGCGGTACCGAGCGTCGTCTACGGCCTGTGGGGCTATGCGGTGCTCACACCGCTCGTGGCCCACACCCTTGGGCCCGGACTGCGAGCAGTGCTGGGTTTCGTGCCATTCTTCTCGGGGCCCATCGGGAGCGGATATGGCCTGCTCGCCGCATCCATCGTGCTTTCGCTCATGGTCGTACCCATCATTGCCGCCACCGTGCGCGATGCCCTGGCGCGAGTTCCATCGGAGACAAAGGAGGCGGCTTATGCGCTGGGCGCCACGCATTTTGAGGTGGTGCGGCGCGCCATGTTGCCGGCAGTGCGCGGCAACATCATAGGCGCCGGTATCCTGGGATTGGGACGCGCCCTGGGGGAGACCATGGCGGTCCTTATGGTGAGCGGCGGCGCCCTGAATTACTTTCCGGGCAACATCTACAGCCCGATCACGACCATGGCCTCGTTCATCGTTTCACAATTGGACAGCGCCATGCAGGATCCGACCGGAATGGCCGTCAGATCATTGGCGGAGATCGCGCTCATACTGTTTATTATTTCGGTCATCACCAACATCATAGCGCGCCTTCTTACCGGAACCTCGCGTAATGCCTCACCCGCTTAAGCTATCGCGCATCGCACGGCGCAAGGCCCTGTCCGGTCTTGGCTGGGCCTTGGCGGCGGTGTCTTTCGTACTGGTCGCAGCCCCGTTGCTCGATATCCTCTACACCGTCGTTCGTAAAGGCCTGTCGGCACTGTCGTTCACACTCTTTACACAGGTCACGAACGGCATATCGGGAGGCCTGCTCAATGCCATTACCGGCACGCTGGTCCTGGTGTTCGGGGCGCTGGTCTTTGCCGCCCCGGTCGGCATCCTCGCTGGCATCTATCTCTCCGAGTTCGGACGTGGCCGGTTCGGTAGGGCCGTGCGTTTCTTGGACGATGTCCTGGCCGGGGTGCCATCCATTGTCCTCGGATACTTCAGCTACGTCACGCTCGTGATCGGCATGGGTTGGCAATTCTCGGTGCTTGCCGGGTCTCTGACGCTTGCCATCATGGTCGTCCCTTATGTCGCGCGTTTCACCGAGATATCGTTCCTTCAGGTCCCAAATGGGCTGCGCGAGGCGGGTTATGCCTTGGGGTTTCGCGAGCTCACGGTCATCACGCGCATTGCCCTCCCGCTTGCGCTTCCCGGGATACTGACCGGGGTTCTGTTCGCCATTGCCATCGCCCTCGGCGAGACCGCCCCCTTGATCTATACGGCGGGCTGGTCGAATTTTCTGTGGAATGGAAAGCTCATTCACGAGCCGATCGGGTACCTCACCTATGTCATCTGGAGCTTCATCAATCAACCGTATCGGTCGGCGCATGCGCTGGCATTCGCCGCCGCCTTCCTCGTGATCTTTATGGTATTGCTGGTCAACGTGGGCCTTAGCGTCATCCTGCGCCGCGCACGGCCGCTCGGGGGGCCGGGGCAGCGCTGAGAGCAACGGCCGCGCCTCACCTTGGCCAAGCCCTGCATAGCAGCCGCGCTCAACCTCGAGCGACTTATTAAGATGTTCTGATAAGCCGTTTATTAAATGAGTATTGCTAGTGCAGACCTGAAGGAACAGCCGCGCCTGGTCGGGCGGCGTGCGTGTGAGCGTGCCCCGCCCATCACACCGCGCACCCGCATACGATCCTCGCCTCGATTACCCCGGATGGTTCCGCTTAACGCTTTTGATGCGAGATGCGATTGTTGAAGTGACCGCTACCCGAATGGCGGCTAAATTCATTAAGACTCTGCGCCAAACGTGCGTCTCCTGCGGGGGCCATTGACAGTCCTGAGAAATCCGATCGATAAGGCACGTCATTTCCCGCGCCGACTGCCGGATCCCGGTTGGTCGATATGAGGCATATCTGTTGGGCGGGTTGAGTCTGTTACTCGCCACCGCTTGCGATGGGCATGCGAGCGGGGGCCGTCTCGAGTGCCGGACGTCCGAAGTAGAAGCCTTGCGCCCAATCCACGCCATGATCGCGGGCGATCCCCGCGAGTTCCTCGTCTTCGATCCCTTCGGCTATCGTCAGGATGTTGAGATCCCGAGCGATGCCTTGGATTCCTTTCAGGATGGAGCGCGCCCGTTCGCTCGTCCGCGCGGCCTTCAAAAGCTCCATTTCAATCTTCAGGAAGGAGATGGGGAGTGTGGTCAAATAAAGAAATGACGAATAACCGCTCCCGAAATCGTCGATGGCCAGCCGTGCGCCGATATCGAGCAGGGGCTGCAGCGCGTGCAGGGCGGCCGCCGGGTCGCGCAACAGCTCGCGCTCGGTGATCTCGACCACCAACGGGTTGCGATTGCCTGTGAGCTCGCCTAACACGCCGCATCCGCTAAACGCCGATGCCATATGCGCGAGTAGCTGGCGCTCTTGCAAAAGCGCGGCCGAGACATTGATGAACCGCAGACGCCGGTCGCCCCGAAGGCTCTGCACCCGGCAGCGCTCAAAGGCCTGCTCAATGAGCGCTTGATCGATGCGGCTCACCAACCGGAGGTCGGTGGCGGCCCCCATGAACTGGTCGGCGCCCAGTACCTGTCCGTGCGGCAAGACAATGCGCGCCAATCCCTCCTCGGCGACCGGCTGGCCGGTCTGCAAGTTCACTATGGGCTGATAGGCGGCATACACGCGGCGATCGCTTAGGGCTGATTCCACCTCAGCCCCGAGTCGACACAAACCGATCTTGTTGGGGCGCGCCGCGATCACCGTGTCACGCCCCCGATCCTTGGCCTCCTGCAGTGCCGACGTCGCCTGACTGATCGCGTCACGCAGGCTGTGACTGGTCTCCGGGAACGCCGCCGTACCGGCGGTCAAGGTCACGCCGAGCGGCCTCCCGCTCGACCCGAAAGGCCCCCGGGCTACGCGATCGAGCGCCGCGCGCGCAAGCAAGAAGGCCTCGCCAATGCCCATATCCGGCACGAACACCAGGTATTCGTCACTACCAAATCGTGCCATGCGCGCGCCATGCGGCAACGCCGATGCCAGCTGTCTTCCGACGTCTGCCAAAAGCGCGTCGGCGGCCTCCGCCCCGTGACGGTCGTTCAGGATACGAAACCCGTCGATATCAAAGAGCACGAGGCTGTAAGGCCGATCATCGGCGCCGGCAATGATACGCTCCAGGGTACGCAGGAAGGTGGCGCGCGGCGCGTGCGCCGCGGGCAAGGTGTCGCCCTCGAACCGCGATCCGACGCGGCGCCGCACTACGCGCCACCGCCATGCCGCGAGCGACCCGCCGATGACGACGGCGCCGCTCTGCATGGCGAGTCCATACCAAAACGCGATCTTAGCGCCCAGCAAGTTGACCCAGGGCGTCTCCAGCAGCGCACCCGCCCCGTCCGCCCCCATTCTCGTGATATGGGCCGCCAGGGCGAAGCCGAGCCCCGCCAACGCCGCCAGGGCCCCGGCGAATACCGGCGTGAGGGGCTGGTGGACCTTGAGTAGCGGCCGTTCGCGCGCGTCCAGCGCCCATATTGCCGATGGTTTCGGCCGCCTGCCGTGATTTGTCATGAGTGCCATCTCGCGACCCTCCCGCTACGGCCCGCTCCACGGACCGACTCCCTATATGAATTATTCTTTCAAAAACTGTGCCAGTGCTTCGCGAAGCTGTCTGGCCCCGAATACCGCGATGTCCCCGTGTGTCGTGCGTTTGGCCACATTCGCAGCCGGGACGATGGCGCGCTTGAAGCCAAGCTTGGCCGCCTCCCGAAGTCGTTCCTGGCCACGGGGTACCGGGCGCATCTCGCCGGCCAGCCCCACCTCTCCAAAGACCACGAGATCACGGGGTACCGGACGATCCGTGAGGCTCGAGGCGCAGGCCAGCAGGACGGCGAGATCGGAGGCGGTTTCGGTGACGCGGACGCCGCCGGCGACATTCACGAATACATCGTGACGCCCGGTGGCATGCCCGCCGTGGCGATGTAGCAAGGCCAGCAACATGCCCAGGCGCTGGCCATCAAGCCCCAGGGCGACCCGTCGCGGGTTACCTCCCGGGCTCTCGTCGATCAACGCCTGGACCTCCACGAGCAGCGGCCGGGTGCCCTCCTGCGTCACCAAGGTGACGCTCCCAGGGGCATTATGGGCGTCCTGACGGAGGAACAGCGCCGAGGGGTTGGTCACCTCGCGCAGGCCACCTTCGGTCATCACGAACACGCCGATTTCGTTGACCGCCCCGAAACGATTTTTGATGGCGCGGATCAGGCGATAGCGGCTCCCGCTGTCGCCCTCGAAGTACAAGACTGCGTCGACCATGTGCTCGAGCACCCGGGGTCCGGCCAGCTGGCCTTCCTTGGTCACATGTCCGACCAGGAAGAGCGCCGTGTCGGATTCCTTGGCGTAGCGTACCAGCGTGGCGGCCGCCTCGCGTACTTGCGCGACGCTGCCTGGGGCCTGCGCGAGGTGAGGCAGATAGACGGTCTGGATCGAGTCGATCACCAGGACCCGTGGGGCCTCCAGGCGTGCCTGGGCAATGATCGCCTCGACATTGGTCTCGGCCAGCAACTTCATGCCCGGCGCCAGCAGTCCAAGCCGGCGGCCGCGCAGGGCCACCTGTGCGGTCGATTCCTCGCCGGTGACATACAGGGCGCTTAGATTCGCGCTCATGGCCGCCAGGGTCTGGATGAGGATCGTCGATTTGCCGATACCGGGGTCGCCACCCAGCAGTACCACCGAGCCCGGCACCACGCCTCCGCCCAGCACGCGGTCGAGCTCTTGCAGGCCGGACGACCAGCGCGTCACGCCCTCGCAACGCACCTCCGACAGCGACATCGCGCGCTTGCTGCCCGCAGAGACGTCGGCCGGGGCGGCGCCACCCATCGCCACCATCGTGTTCCAAGCGGCGCAGGCATCGCATCGTCCGGCCCACTGGACCGAGCGCGCCCCGCACTCACGGCACTGGTAGTAGCTGCGCGCCTTCATCCGTTGGCGCGGGAAACCCCGGGGTTCATCCCGGGGAGGGAGAGCGCGGCGGCATAAGCCGCCCCTGTTCCCGCTTCTCCTGTATCAAAGGCTCTCTTCGTGAGGGCATACCCATACCCATCTGCCCTCTGGATCAAGATGCAGAAGCGGTGAGCAATGCCTTGGACCAGGCCGGTTGCGGTCTGGATGTTGAAGCTCCCGGTGGCGCGGATGGCCACGCGGCCGAAGTACCGACCCGCCTTCTTCCCGCTCGTGACGACAGCTTTCACCAGATCCCCGGTCTGGAACCCAAAGGCGCTTTTGCTCCGGGTCAGATAACCCCGTGGGAAACCGTGCTTTGTGAGACGTGTGCGCTGGTCACTCCCCCGACCTGTGGCCTTAATGGTCAGAACGGGTTGTTGTGCATTATGGATGGTGTCTACAGACCCGACGCACACAGCATCGAGGCTATGGGTCTTGGGGAGGTGCAGCCGGTGACGATTCCACTTGGTCCGTCCGCCGCTTGCGACCTCCACCTCCAGGCCTGTCGCCTTGAGCCGTTGGTACAGGGCCCAGCGGGTGCTGTTCACCGCCGCCGCATCTCGTAACGGCGCCGGGGCCTGGGCCCGGATCCGTTGCAATGTCTCCGGCCGCTTTGCTAAGAACACGGCCACATCCTGACTCCCCTTCCGCTGGTTGCAGTCGTGGCAGGCGATGGTGAGGTTGCTTACCCGATCACTGCCGCCTTGGGACTTGGGATGGATATGATCGATCTCAAGGGGTGTGTTGTGGGCCCCGCAATAGGCGCAGGTGCGAGCCCACTTCTCGAGCAGATACTCCCGGACCTCGTACCCGGCCAAGGTGCCGTGTTGATAGGCCACGCCGGAGATTTCGGGGTTTTGCATCTGCTGGGTGTCGAACCGCACGAGCTCCTGCGACAAGGCCGCAACCGGCGCCCACCGACAGAGGCGATCGACCCACGCCATCGTCGTATCCACCCGGTGCTGTAGGGATGGCGCCAGCCAACCCTCTGGCTTCGTTCGGTTATCAAACCGGGCCGGGCGATGCCGCAACCGGCCCCGACGGAAGCGGCGATGACTCGATCGCTGGGTCAAGGCCTCGTGGATACTTGGGCCCCGGTGCTGGATCTCTAATAGCATCAGCACGGTGAGGGCGCGGATGGTGTCTTCCCGTGTCGTATCCGTGGTGTCTGGCTCTCGCACCAGGGCCATCCCTGTGGTCTGACTCCCCGGGTCCATCTTCAACCGCAGCGGCTGCAAAGTGGAATCTTCCTGCAGTCGGTCCACCAAGCGGATGGTCAACGGCACCACCCGATGGACCCGCGCCCGACCGCGCGCCAGCAGCAACCGGGCGCGCCGCTCCGCGCACGGCATCAGTGGTTTCTTTCTCCGGTCTAACACAAAAACCGCCATACCACCCTCTCTCAAAACGGCCCTTACGGGCCCCTAGTGGCCCGACAGCGGCCCTAGTGACGTGGGTGTCTCCACCCATCTCCCCTCGGGGTTGTGGACAACCGGCTCCCGTCTCATTGTGGGCCGTGGACAACCCCCTTTGTGTGGGGGTATGGCCCATGCGACGGCGGATGGAACCTTCGGGTCTTTGCCTTTACCCAGCGTGATTCCGTCCTTCCAGTGTCCGGGACTGAGGAAGCATCCCGGAGTGGGTCGTAACGACCTATTGTCCACGTCTGCACAGAACATCCTGTGCCCCCTGGTCAACAAAGCCTTTCGGTTGTCCCCTCCAGGCTCCGGCATTTATGCCGGGGTAGTTGACAGGCACTCACGCCGCGGAAGCCGTTGCGTAAGACCGCAGAGCAAGGTGTATGGGATGGTCCCAGCGGCGTGCGCGACCTCTTCCACCGGTAAGCCCTGGCCCCACAGGATCACTTCGTCGCCGACGCGCGCCTCGGCCACGGCGCGCAGGTCGACTGTCAGCATATCCATTGAAACCCGCCCTATGACCGGCGCGCGCTGACCACGCACGAGCACCGATACCGCGGTACGGAATTCGCGGGGGTAGCCGTCGCCGTAACCCACGCCCACGACCCCCACCGGCATATCACGCGGGCAGCGGTACACGCCCCCATAACCGATCGCGTCCCCTTCCCGCCGGTGACGGACGCTGATCAAGCGGCTGCGCAAGGTCATGACCGGTTTCAAACGAGTCGGCATCGAAGTATCCGGGGCAAGCGGTGAGGCCCCGTAGAGCATGAGGCCGGGCCGTACCCAGTCGGCGTGCGTCGCCGGCCAGCGCATGATTCCCGCGGAATTGGCAAGGCTGCGTCGCAAGCCCGGAAACGCGAGCTTCGCGAAGCGCTCGATCTGGTGCCGGCTGGGTGTGGTATCGGCCTCCTCGGCGCACGCCAGATGGGACAGCAGGCCAAGCCGCGCGATGCACGGCAAGGCCGCGAGATCGGCCACCACTGCGGGTACCTCGGCCGGCTCGAAACCGAGACGATGCATGCCGGTGTCGACTTTGATCCATACGTCGCAGCGCTGCTCGCCGCGCATACCCTTCAAGACCTCGACCTGATAGTGGTCATGGACCACCGGCGTCAGCCGCTCACGCAGGATCACGGGCATTTCGGCGGCATCGAAAAAGCCCTCCAGCAGGCAGATCTCCTGGCGGATGCCGGCGGCGCGCAGCTCCAGCCCCTCTTCCAGGCTCGCCACCCCGAAGGCATCGGCCTCCGCGAGCGTCTTGGCCACCCATACCAAGCCATGGCCATAGCCATTGGCCTTGACGATGGCCATGATCCGCGCCCCGGTCAGGGCCCGCGCCTCGGCCAGATTATGGCGAAGCGCGGCGGCGTCCAGCGAGGCATAGGCCGGCCTCATGCATAGGATCCATCATAGGCATGGGCATCGGCGTGGTTTTCGAAACGCGTGTACTCGCCAAGATAGGTGAGCCGGGCCTTTCCGATCGGCCCGTTGCGCTGCTTGCCGATGATGATCTCGGCGGTCCCCTTGTCCTCGCTCTCCTCGTTGTAGACTTCATCACGATAGATGAAGAAGATGACGTCGGCATCCTGTTCGATGGCCCCGGATTCCCGCAGATCCGACATCACCGGGCGCTTGTTGGGGCGCTGTTCCAGGGATCGATTCAATTGCGACAAGGCCACAAGAGGAACATTAAGTTCCTTGGCTAACCCTTTGAGAGACCGTGTAATTCCTGATATTTCCGTGGCCCGGTTCTCGGTGCTTTCCGAGGCCTGCATGAGCTGCAGATAGTCGACCACGATGAGTCCCAGTCCATGTTCGCGCATCAATCGCCGGGAGCGCGCGCGCAGTTCCATCGGGGTAAGCGCCGGGGTGTCATCGATGTACACCGAGGCCTCCGCCAGCATGCCCACCGCCGATGTCAGCCGCGGCCAGTCCTCGTCCTCGAGCTTCCCGGTGCGCAGTCTATGGGCGTTGATACGCCCCAAGGACGACATGAGGCGCATAGCCAGTTGTTCGCCTGGCATCTCCAGACTGAAGATCGCCACCGGCAGTTTCAGACCCACGGCGGCATTCTCGGCGATATTGAGCGCGAAGGCGGTCTTGCCCATCGATGGGCGTCCCGCCACGATCACAAGATCGCCGGGTTGAAGCCCCGAGGTCATATTGTCGAGGTCGGTAAACCCGGTGGCCACGCCGGTGATCGTGGAGTTCGAGCGAAACAGCGTATCGATACGGTCGACGGCTGCCGTCAACAGCGTCTTCAGGGGCCGGAAGCCCCCGCGGCGACTACCGCTTTCGGTGATCGCGAATACCCCGCGCTCGGCGTAGTCGAGCAATTCGACGGCGCTGCGGCCCTCCGGTTGGTAGGCCTTGTCGCCGATATCGTTGACCACCTCGATCAGGCGCCGCACCAAGGCGCGTTCGCGCACGATGTCGGCATAGGCCTGGATATTGTTGGCGCTGGGGGTATTTTCCGCGAGCGCCCCCAGATAGCCAAGCCCGCCCACCGCCTCCAGGGGACCGGCGCCGAGACGTTCGCTCACGGTCACGATGTCGACCGGCCGCCCATCCTCGTGAAGGCCGGCCACGGCCGCGAAGATGGTCTGGTGCTCGCGCCGGTAGAAATCGACCTCGGAGATACGATCGGCGATACGGTCCCAGGCCCCGGCGTCAAGCAAAAGCCCGCCGAGGACCGCCTGTTCGGCTTCCAGGGACTGCGGGGCGACGCGCACCCGCGGTTCCACGCCGCCGCGGACGCGCGGAGCGCCCGCGGTCTTATCGGTCATGGCCTACCCCCTCGGCGACCGTGGCCGCCGGTCCTAGGATTCCGCGACGACCGACACGATGATGGTGGCCGTCACCTCGGGATGCAGGCTCACCTGCAGTTCGTGATCCCCCACAGTCTTCAGCGGCCCATTGGGTAGCTCGATCTCGGCCTTGGCGATCTCGAAACCGGCAGCGACCATGGCCTCGGCGATATCGGACGTCCCCACCGACCCGAAAATGCGGTCCTCTTCCCCGGCCTTGCGTACGAGCTGTATGGTGACTCCACCGAGCCGTTCGGCACGCGCTCTGGCATTCGCCAGCTGTTCTTGCTGACGCCGTTCGCGTTCCGCGCGTTCGGATTCGAAGCGCGCCTTGTTCTCGGGGGTGGCGCGTACCGCCTTACCCTTCGGGATCAGGAAATTGCGCCCGAAGCCGGGCTTCACGGTCACCTGGTCGCCCAGGTCGCCGAGATTCCGGATTTTCTCAAGGAGAATGATCTGCATGGGCGCGTTCCTTAGTTGTGCGCGTCGCTATACGGCAAAAGCGCGAGATGCCGGGCGAGCTTCACGGCACGCGCGAGCTGACGCTGATAACGGGCCTTGGTGCCGGTATTGCGGCTCGGGATGATCTTGCCGGTCTCGGTAATGTAAGCCTTCAGGGTCGCGAGGTCCTTGTAATCGATCTCGACTGTGCCTTCGGCGGTAAATTTGCAGAACTTCTTGCGGCGAAAAAAGCGCGACATGGACTCTCTCCTTAGACCGAGGTCTCGGCGGTGTCCCGCTCGACCCCGTCTTCGTCAACACGCGCCCGCACCGGTCGTGCCGGCGCTGCGTCCTGGTTTTCCTTGGCCAGCGGTGATGGCGCGGTGACCGCCTCGTCACGCGCCAGCGTCAAGGTCCGGATCACCGCATCATTGAACTTGAACGCGGTTTCGAGCTCAGCCAGGATTGCTGGTGTACATTCGATGTTCATGAGCACGTAGTGGGCCTTGTGGACCTTGCTGATCGGATAGGCAAGCTGGCGCCGACCCCAGTCCTCGAGTCTATGGATACGGCCGTCGCCGCCTTCTATGAGCGAGCGATAGCGCTCGATCATGGCGGGTACCTGCTCGCTCTGGTCCGGATGGACCAGGAACACGATTTCGTAATGACGCATGATGGCCCCTTATGGCTGTAAAGCCTGTGACCCAGTGCCACAGGCAAGGTGCGGGCGCCATTCTAGTGATTTATGGGGGGTAACGCAATTTCCGGGGGATGGGCCTTGGCGGCCGCCCGCGCGCGTACACTCTCATAAAGGCACAGCCCGGTGGCCACCGACACGTTCAAGCTCTCGGTGTGCCCGTGCATGGGGATGCGTACCAGCACATCGCAGGCCTCCCGGGTCAGGCGCCGCAACCCCGATCCCTCCCCGCCTAAGACCCATGCGGTGGGGGTCGGAGGCGGGCTGTCGTGCAGGGAGGCTTGGGCATTGGCGGCCGCGCCCACCACCCACAGCCCAGCCTCTTTCAGTGCGCGCAAGGTGCGCGCGAGATTGGCCACTTCGTAGAGCGGCAGACGTTCGGCGGCCCCGCAGGCCGCACGCGAGGCGACCGCCGACAGCGGCGCGCGGGCATGTCGTGGCACGATCACAAGATCCACCCCCGCGCCCTCTGCGCTACGCAGGCAGGCCCCGAGGTTATGCGGGTCCTGCACCCCGTCCAAGACCAGCACCAAGGGCTGCACCAGTCGCCCGAGATGGGCCACCAGGTCCTCTTCGCGCGGGCGCTCCACCCGTCGGCGGCGCGCCAGCACCCCTTGGTGCGCAAGCCCCGGGGCCATGCGGTCGAGGGCCGTGCGCGGGCTCTGGTGGACCAGCACGTGCACGGCACGCGCCAAGGCCACGATACCATGCACGCGTTCATCGGACCGCTCCTTGGCGATCCAGACGCAATCGACGGTATCCGGGTGGGCCTTCAGGGCCGCCGCTACCGCGTGCGGGCCCGCGATCAGCTCCGCGAAGGCATCGTCAGCCACGACGCGATCGGCGGCGGCGCCTGGGGCGCGAAGCGCCGTCGGGGCGCGCCGCCCTCTCCGTGGTCTGCGCGATGAGCTCAAAGTCGAGCTTGCCCTCATCTACGTCGACGCGCAGCAATCGCACGCGCACGGCATCACCAAGCCGGTAGTGCTGGCCGGTGCGCTCCCCGACCATGCGATGATGGGCTGGGTCGAAGTGATAGTAGTCATGGCCGAGCGAGGACACGTGCACCAGGCCGTCGACGTAAATATCCGCGAGTTCGACAAAGAGCCCGAAGGCCATCACCCCGCTCACCACCGCGTCGAACTCCTGTCCGACCTTGTCGGCCATATATTCGGTCTTCAGCGAGCGGATCACATCACGCGTAGCGTCGTCGGCGCGGCGTTCGGTCAGCGAGCAGTGTTCGCCAATGGCTTTCATCGACATGTCTGGGGCGCGCGCGGGTATTTCCCCGAGCGCACCCTTGATGGCGCGGTGCACGACCAGATCCGGATAGCGACGGATCGGTGAGGTGAAATGCGTGTAATGCTCATAGCCCAGGGCGAAGTGGCCGACATCCTCGGGCCCATACATCGCTTGACTCAGGCTACGTAAGAGCAGCGTCTGCAGGAGTCGCCCCTCGGGTCCGGGTGGGGCCTGCGCGAGCAGCGCCGCGTAATCCTTCCCGCTCGGCTTGTCGCCACCGCCCAGCTCGAGCCCCATCTCGAACAGCATGACGCGCAGATCCTTCAGCTTCTGGGGTGTCGGTCCTGCATGCACCCGAAAGAGCGCCGGCACGCCCCGATCGATGAGAAATTGCGCGGCACAGACATTGGCCGCCAGCATGCATTCCTCGATGAGCTTGTGGGCATCGTTACGCACCAGCGGTTCTATGCGCTCGATCTTGCGGTTGGCGTCGAACACGATGCGGGTCTCAGGCAACTCGAAATCCACGGATCCGCGTTTCGCGCGGGCGGCATGCAAAACCCGATAGAGGCCGTAGAGGGCCTCCAGGGCCGGCATGAGCGATGCGCGTTCCGGTGCCGCCTGTGCGCCGCCGGCAAGGAGGGAGGCGACCTCGGTATAGGTGAGGCGCGCGCGGGACCGCATGACAGCCTCGAAAAAGCGATATTTCTTGAACTTGCCATACCGGTCCAGCTGGATTTCGCAGGCCATGCATAACCGGTCGACATCCGGGTTCAAGGAGCACAGGCCGTTTGACAACACCTCGGGGAGCATGGGGATCACGGCCTTCGGGAAATACACCGAATTTCCGCGCGCCCGAGCCTCTTCATCGAGCGCGGTGCCGGGCCTCACGTAGTACGACACATCGGCGATCGCGACCACAAGCCGCCAGCCTCCGCGGTTCTTCTCACAATAGACGGCATCGTCAAAATCGCGCGCGTCCTCCCCGTCTATGGTGACAAGCGGCAGATCGCGCAGGTCTTCGCGGCGCGCGGCCTCCGCGGCGTCTATGGTCGGTGCAAGACCGGCCACCTCGTCTTGCACGGCCCGCCCGAACTCATGCGGAAGATCGTATTTGCGGAGCGCAATCTCGATCTCCATCCCTGGTGCGTCGCGATCGCCAAGCACCTCGACGATACGTCCGACAGGCGGGCTCTTGGCCGTCGGCTGCTCGAGTATCTCGCACACCACGATCTCGCCGCCGTGAGCGGTCATTGCCCCCGGGTCGTCGCCGATCATGATGTCGCGTCCGATACGGCGATCATCGGGGGTTACGAAGGCTACCCCACGCTCCACGCGGTAACGCCCCACAACCTGTTTCTGGGCGCGTTCCAGTACCTCCACGATCAGACATTCGCCACGTCCACGGGCGTCGAGGCTGGCCACATGGGCCACTACGCGATCGCCGTGCAGGACCTTGCGCATCTCGCGCGCCGGGATAAATAGGTCGTCGTTGCCATCCTCGCGCGCCAGGAACCCGAAGCCATCCGCATGGCCGATCACGCGCCCTTGGATGAGATCCATGCGCTGCACCAGGCCATAACGCCCGCGGCGATTCTTCAAAAGCTGGCCATCCCGCTCCATGGCGCGCAAGCGCCGCCCGAAGGACTCGACGTCGCGTTCGCCGCGCACCCCCAGGTCTTCTAGCAGCTGGCGCAGCGGGACCGGCTCATCCTGCGATCCGAGATAGGCCATGACGGCCTCGCGGCTCGGCACGGGAAACTCATAGTTCTGGGCCTCTCGCTCGGCCTCGGGGTCGTGGAATTGTGGGGGATCGTTTCGCGTTGACATCGTGTCCTGTTCTCGGTAGAGTCGCCGGCCTTGAAGCCATGCCGGGCCGGGGTGGCGGAATTGGTAGACGCGCTAGCTTCAGGTGCTAGTGGGGGTAACCCCGTGGAGGTTCAAGTCCTCTCCTCGGTACCAAGTCCGGCGTGCGCTTATAAGCTAAAGCCCATTATTCCTGAAATGGATTACGTATCACGATGGTTTCCTCGCGATCCGCGCCGGTCGATATGATGTCGATGGGCGTGCCGGTCAGTTCCTGGAGCCGATCGAGGTAGCGCCGGGCATTGGCCGGTAATTCCTCGAGGCGGCGAATTCCGACCGTCGATTCGCCCCATCCCGGCATCTCCTCGTACACCGGCTGGCATCGCGCCAGGGTCTCAGCCGCCGCCGGAGGTGTTCCACGACGCTTACCGTCGACCTCGTAGGCCACGCAGATCTTCACCGTATCGAGGCCATCCAGGACGTCGAGCTTGGTGATGCAAAGCCCCGAAAATCCATTGATCTGGCGCGCGCGGCGCACGGCCACGGCATCGAACCATCCACAGCGACGCTTGCGGCCGGTGGTGGCGCCGAATTCCTGGCCGCGATCACCGAGCCGATCGCCGATGGCGTCGAACAGTTCCGTGGGAAACGGACCGGCCCCGACGCGTGTGGCGTAGGCCTTGGTGATTCCGAGCACGTAATGGAGCGCATGCGGGCCGACGCCGGACCCAGTGGCGGCGGCGCCGGCGCTGGTGTTCGAGGAGGTCACGAACGGATAGGTGCCGTGATCGATATCGAGGAAGGTGCCCTGCGCCCCTTCAAAGAGCAGGGATTCACCGCGCGCCTGATGAGCGTCGAGGGCCTCCGGGACATCGCAACAGATCTTCGCGAGCCGGTCACGATAACCCATGATCTCGGCCAGCGTGTCTTCGTAGCTTACCGTCGGGGCATGGAAGAAGTGCTCGAGGGTGAAGTTGTGATAGGACATCACATCCTTCAGTTTTGCGGCAAACGAGGTCTCATCAAAGATGTCTCCCAGCCGCAGGCCGCGCCGCGAGACCTTATCTTCATAGGCGGGCCCGATGCCGCGGCCCGTGGTCCCTATGGCCGCGGCGCCGCGCGCGCGCTCGCGGGCGACGTCGAGGGCGATATGGTGCGGGAGGATGAGCGGGCAGGCATCGCTGATCTTCAGGCGGTCAAGGACCGGGACTCCGGCTCGTTCCAGGGCCACCACCTCGTCAAACAAGGGCCCGACCGCCAGCACTACGCCGTTTCCTATGTAGCATCGCACATCGTGTCTCAGGATTCCCGAGGGTATGAGGTGCAGGACCGTTTTTTGGCCGGATATGACCAGCGTATGGCCGGCATTATGACCACCCTGAAAGCGCACGACCGCAGAGGCGCGCTCGGTCAGGAGATCGACGATCTTGCCCTTCCCTTCATCCCCCCATTGGGTACCGATTACCACGACGTTCTTTGCCATGTCTCGCCTAACGCCTCGCTACGACCGTCCACCGGCCGTCTTGTTGTACGAGCTCGCGATCGCAGCCCGTGCCCTGGTCCTGTTCCGCACCCTCACGCAGAACTTCGATCACCCTCTCGCCGCGTGCGCGCAACGCGCGCACCGCCTCGCGCAAGGCCTTGTCATCGCAACACGGCGCGAGGATCGCAGGCGGCGCCTGGGCAGGCTCATCGCGCAGCTTGAGAAGCAGCCGTAGGTCGGCGCTGAATCCCACCGCCGGCCGCGACCGTCCGAAGGCACGCCCGATCTCATCGTAACGCCCACCCTGTGCGATGGCCTGCCCATAGCCTTCCACGAAGGCCGAGAACACCACGCCCGTGTGATAGCCATAGCCGCTCAGCTCGGCGAGATCGAAGTGCCACCTGATGCCGGGCTGCGCCTGATCGACCACCCGCCACATGGCCTTAAGGTCCGTGAGGGCGACCTGGACCTCCGGGCCGGCATCGGCCAGTATCGCCTCCAGTGCCATAAACTCCGCCTCGGCCCCATGAAGATCGATCAACGTCCGCAGGTGGCGGTCGCTGCGCGCCGGAAGCGCAAGATCCGCCAGGATCGCATCGACCTCGGCGCGCGACCGGCGCCGGAGCGCCTCGTGGAGCTCCTGCTCGACGGCTTCCTCCATGCGCGCCTCGCGCGCCAGGGCACGATACACGCCTACGTGGCCAATATCCACATGAAGACTGGAAAAACCCGCGCATTCGAGGAGGGCCAACATGAGTCGCAGGACCTCGGCATCGGCGCGTGGCCCCGATTGCCCGAAGAGTTCCGCGCCGATCTGCCAGGGTTCGCGCGCCCCCCCGAATTCATCGGGGCGCGTGCGCACCACCGGTCCCAGATAACAAAGCCGCACCGGGGTATCACGGCGCAGGTAGTGGGCGTCGATGCGCGCGGCCTGCGGCGTCATGTCCGCGCGCAGGCCCATGAGACGACCCGTCAACTGATCCGTAAGCTTGAAGGTCTTTAGATCGAGTTCGTGCCCGACGCCCGTGAGTAAGGACTCCAGATACTCCACGAGCGGCGGCATGACGAGGTCATAACCCCAACTGTCGAGAAGGTCCAGCAGCCGCCGCCGGACCTGTTCGGCGTGGCGCGCCGCCGGCGGCAATATTTCTTCTACTCCCGCAGGCAAAAGCCAGCGATCGCGCCGCATGCGCGCGCCCCGTGACGGCTTGCGGGGATTGTCATTTTGCATAGGGCCCCTGGTTTTTCAGAAAACGCAGAAATCCGCTGTCGGGGCCGATGACGAGGGTCGTCTGCCGGTTGGCAAAGCTGCGCACATAGGCGCGCAGACTCTTGTAAAACACGAAGAAGCGCGGATCGCGACCATAGGCCTTGGCATAGATTGCCGCGGCGTCGGCCTGCGCGCGGCCACGTATGATCCCCGCCTTCTCGTAGGCCTGAGCGAGAATTCTGGCACGCTTACGGTCGGCCTGTCCGCGTGCCACCTGCGCCTTGGCCATGGCGCGCGCCTCGATGCGCGCGGCACGGGTCAGCTGATCGGACGCCATACGTTTATCGATGGCATCGACGACGCGATCCCCAAGGCCCAAGCGCTGAATGCGCAGATCAGCAATCACAAGCCCGTAGCGCGCAGCCTGCGCATCCACCATTTTCGTCAGCGACCCCAGGCCCTGACCCGTGAGCACCTGGGCAAGCGTGCGCTGTGCAAAAAATCGCCGGAATCCGGTCACTGCCGCCTCACGGATGCGTTCCTCGGCCTTATGTCGCGACCCCCCGGTGCTGGTCAGGTAACGGCGGAAGCTTGCGATCCGGTACTCGACGTAGGCATCCACCAGCACCTGTTTGCGGCCCTTGGTAAGCAGGGCCTGTGGTTCCACGCGCAGGTTGAGGAGCCGGGCATTGAAGATATGCGCGTTTTGTATAAATGGTATCTTGGCATGCAGTCCGGGTCCCACGCGGCTTTGGACGATCCGCCCAAAGGTCGTGACCACGGCATATTGTCCGGCGTCGACCTCGTAGAGCGTGGCATCAAGGAGCACGACCACGAACGCGAGCGCCGCGGCAAACGGCCAAAGGGCACGCGTCCTCATCGTTTGGTCCCGGCGCCCGCCGGCGCGCGTCCCGCCAAGACCGGGGGCTTCGCGGGTGACGCCATCGGCACATCGACTACAGTATGACTGGTCCCCGACACCATCACCTTATGCGCCTTACGATAGACGCGCGCCATGGCGTCTATCAAAAGCCGCTCGCGGGTCACGAGCGGCGCGCGCTCATAGATCTTGGCGAGCGCCAAAAAGCGGGCCGAACGCGCGCGCGCCTTGGCCATGACATGCGCGCGATAGATGTGGGCCTTGTCAATCATAGCCACGCCATCCGCGCTGGCCTTGGGGAGTATGGAATCGGCATAGGCCTGTGCCTCGCTTGCATATCGCTTGGCATCCTCGCGCGCGCGCACCACCTTCTCCAGCGCCGCCAGCACGCTTTTGGGAGGGGTCGCCTTTTGGATCTTGATGGCGACGACGTGGACACCCGCCCCATAGCGATCCAATAGGTCCTGTAATCGAGTCTTGACCGTTGCCGCCAGCTGATGGGCATCATGCGCCAGGACAGCGTTTGACGAACTGTCGGCCACGGCCTGACGCATGACCGCCTCGGCGGCGCGGGCGATGGCCTTGCGGGGATGGTCGACATTGAAAAGGTAATGACGGGGATCGACGATCCGATACTGGATCGCGAATTGCAGACGTACGATGCCCTGGTCACCGGTCAGCATGGCCGCCTCGGCGGGCGCCGGTTCTCCCTCGTAGAGCTTGGACACCGGGCGGTACCCGACCGCCACGACATGGATCTGGCGGATACTGACAACCCGGTCGCTCGCCAACGGCGCCGGCCAGCGCCAATGGGCGCCAGGACGCGTGACGCGCACCGCCTGACCGAATTGCAGCAAGACCGCGCGGTCGCCCTGGGGCACGCTGTAGAAGCCTGTCACCAACCAACCCGCCATGACCGCAAAGGCCGTGACCCCGAAAACCCAGGGGGGCGGCGCACCCCTATGTCGTCGCAGCCGGCGCCACAGGCGCTGGATGATGGCGTCGAGGTCAAAAGGCCCGGAGGCGCCCCTACGCCCCCATGGATCCTGGCCCCTCCCCGGATCATTCCATCCCACGTATCGGTTTCCCCGCTCGGCCGTATCGACAAACGCGCTATTCTAGGCGCCCCGCCGCCGCACGGCAACAATAGCGCGGATTCCGCGGGATCGCGCGCGGCGGTGCGGGTGCGAAAGACTGCACGCGGCGCCCGGTAAACGGCTCGAGGGTCGCGCCCGTATCCCAATGGCGGATATTCCGGGTGATGGCGAATGACCCTCTGCCTCGTTCCTTACCCCTGGTTCGAGAGCATTTGCGGTTGCGGCCGTACCTCGAAAGGTCGGTCGGAAGGGATCATCGACGGGCGCCCGGGTGGACATCGGGACGCGGGCGAGGGGTCGCTTGCATACGATTACGGGCCGCCCGAGTTTTCGGACGTCTATCGGTCTCCCTTGTCGTGGCGAATGCTGGTATTGAGGATTTTCCGGATCCCTAGGGGCGTTGCCCGAGGGGTTCGGCGCGGTCTTTTTGCCGGGGTGTCTTGCCGTCTGCCAAAAAGGTTTTATACTGCGCGGGTCACATGGGCCGTTAGCTCAGTTGGTAGAGCAGCTGACTCTTAATCAGGTGGTCCCAGGTTCGAGCCCTGGACGGCCCACCAATTCCCTCATCGGGCGTTGCGGCATCAAACCCAAGCCCGGCCTTCGCAAAACCGATCAGATACAAGGCGAGACGGCAGACCGTGGCTCTGGCCATGGTCTCGCGCCCCGGCATTGACCCCAAGCGCTCCCGCTGTGCCTGCCTAGCGCGGCATGGATGGTTTCGCAAGACCTGGACCGACACCCCAGGGTCCGGGCGCCCAGGCCCACGGCCGAGATGACGCGCCCCCGATCTGACATGCCCGGACGTACGCGCGGGCCCTCACCCTCCTGACTGCTCGGGTTGGCCAAAGGCCCTGGGATGGCAAGGCCGTTGATCACGAACCCTGCCCTGCTTGTCTTAGATCTTATGGATTTCTGGGTCGATCGCCTGGAATGCCAGGCGCTATGACGAAACCGAGATCTGGAGGCTGGGGCCGGAATCGAACCGGCATTGACGGCTTTGCAGGCCGCTGCATCACCACTCTGCCACCCAGCCTAGGTGGTTATTAGGACGGGGGACCCGGATTTCAGGGTAATGGAGGTGGAGCGGGAAACGAGATTCGAACTCGCGACCCCAACCTTGGCAAGGTTGTGCTCTACCACTGAGCTATTCCCGCAGACCGATGCATTGTAAACGGGCCTGCGGTTCTGTCAAGCCGCAAGCCGCATCGGCATACATGAGCATGACGCGCATCTGGACACCCACGGCCGATAGGAACTCGAGAATTGGTGTCCGCTCGGCGGGTTGCGCGGAGCGGGGGCCGGCCCCTCATCGCCCCGTGTGGCCGATTATAGCGAGATGTGCGCGTGGCGCATCGATGTTATGCGGATCGTGGATGGGAGTGATCGCGCAGGATAGTCTCCAATCGCGCCTCGACGTCTTCGAGACGCGCGGCCGATGCCCCGAGCGATTCGCTCAGTCGCGCAATCTCAGCGGTGAGCGCCGCAATCGTTTCATGGGCCTTGCCCAGATGTTTGTGTAATTCCAGGCGCTCGGTCCCCAGGGCCGCGCATTGGCGTTGCGCGTCCTCGAGGGCCTCCTGCAACTCGCTCACATCCCGCAGGGCCGCTTCGCGGATGCGCTCGATCGCCTGCTCGGCCTCGCGTGCTGCGAACTGCCAGAGCACCGCCAGCGATTCGCGGGCCTTGCTCTCGACTGCCGGGGGCAGCGAGGCGGTTAAGCCCTCGGTCTTCCATTTGAGCGCCTTCCATTCCCCCAGATGCTGATTGATGGTCGTGAAACTGCCTTTACCGAGATCGCTGCGCACGCTGGCCACCGTCGGGGCAATCCCCTGATCCGCCAAGCGATCCGCCACGGTAAAGACCTGTTCTCTTGTGATCCCTGTGCGCGGCATGAGCCATCCCCCTTGCATTAGTATTACGTTATGTTACATTATATAGCGTAATCGGTCACGCGCGGGCGTTGACCGGATATCCGCGAGGTCTCCGCGTTCATGCACGCACCGATCGGGCTTCCATGGGGGCTTATCCTAGGCGCCCTGATCTTATGGTCGCTCCTAGCATTCGCAAGTCTTTTCCTTGCCAAGGTCCCGCGCATCGCCCCGTTGATTTTCCCTTTGGGGGCGCTCGGCGCCCTGTGTGTCGCGGCCGCCGGCCTGCTCGCCCTCCACGGACCGCCAGTGACAATGATCTCCCCCCTCGGTCTTCCGGGTCTCCCCTTTCACGGGCGCCTGGATGCCCTATCGGGCCTCTTTCTGGTCCTGTTCGGTCTTACGAGCGTGGCGATCTCGCTCGATCTTGCCGGGTACCGGGCCCGCGAACACTATCCGGTCGCGGCACGCATCGCCGTGCAATACCATATCCTGCTGGCCAGTCTCACCTTGGTGTTCGTGGCGGCCGACGCCTACTCGTTTCTGATCGCCTGGGAAGCGATGGCGTTGTCATCCTACTTTCTGGTGGTCACCGACCACCGCACGAGTGCCGCACGTCGTGCCGGATTCCTCTATCTCCTGATCGAGCACATCGGGGCCCTCGCCCTGCTCACCGCCTTCGCGATCCTGAGCGCACAGGCCCCGGCCGGCCCAAAGCTTCCTTATACCTTTGCCGCCCTGCATGCGGCAAATCCCGATCCGACCGTCGCGGGCCTGGTCTTCATCCTGGCGTTCCTCGGCTTCGGGGCCAAGGCGGGGCTGGTCCCGCTCCATGTGTGGCTGCCGCAGGCTCATCCGGTCGCACCTTCACCCATATCGGCGCTGTTGAGCAGCGTGTTGCTAAAGGTTGGTATCTACGGATTGCTGCGTGTGGCCTTCATCATGTTGCCGACGCCGGCGCCATGGTGGGGTCTGACCGCGCTTACCGTGGGGCTCGCCACCGCGTTGCTGGGCGCCCTGTCATCGGCAGTTCAGAGCGATATGAAGCGCCTGCTGGCCTATTCCTCGGTCGAGAACATCGGGCTCATTACCGCCGCGATCGGCCTTGCGTTGCTGTTTTCGGCCTACGGCCTCAAGGCCTTGGCGGCCCTCTCCTTGATCGCCGCCCTATATCACTGTCTGAACCACGCCTTCTTCAAGGGACTCTTGTTTCTCGGCACAGGTTCGGTCCTGCACGCGACCGGAGAACGCAATCTCGGCCGCCTCGGTGGTCTGATCCACCGCATGCCGCAGACCGCGCTCATGATGCTGATCGGCACGCTTGCCATCGCCGGCGTGCCGCCACTCAACGGTTTCGTCTCCGAATGGCTGATCCTGCAGTCATTTCTTAAGGCGAGTACCCTGCCACGCCCCTACCTCGCCATGGGCATACCGCTCGGGGCGGCATTGACGGCGCTGGTTGCGGGTCTCGCGGGTTATGTCATGGTCAAGTTTTACGGCATCGTATTTCTGGGCCGGCCGCGCGAGACCAGACTCGCGCAGGCCGTGGAATCGGGGCCCTTCGAGCGTGCCGGGCTTGGCCTGTTGACGCTGCTGTGCTTGGCCGCCGGCCTATGGCCGGCCGGCGTCATCGCGCTGGTCCGCCCGGCCGCCCGCCTGCTCTCTGGCGCCAATGCCCACATCTTGGGCGGCGATGGTGGCGCGCGTGTGGATGTGGCGCATGCGGCATACGTCCCGGCGATCCTGACAATGGCGCTTGGAGCCATAGCGCTCGCCGTCGTGTTGCTGCTGCGTAGACGCTCTGTGCGCGGCGCGCGGCGCGCGCCGATCTGGAACTGTGGTCACATTGCCACCAGTGCGCGCATGCAAGATACTGCCGAGGGTTTCGGGCAGCCGATCCGGCACATTTTCACGACCTTCCTGGTGGTGCGTCGGCATTGGCCGGCACCCGATGATCGTGCACCCCGCTACGCAAGCGTCGTCGAGGATCGGTTCTGGGAGGGGCTCTACCGTCCGGCCGCACGCGGCTTCGAGGTGATAGGCGCGTCGATCGCGGCCCTACGTCCACGGCGCATCGCCGTCTCGCTGCTCTATGTGCTCGCCACGCTCATCGTCCTGCTCGCGGTGGCGCCATGACTATGGATCTTTTCGTCCGCCAGGGGGCGCAGATCTTGTTTGTGGTCGCCATGGCCCCCTTGCTGAGCGGTTGGGTCCGCCAATGTCGGGCATGGCTTGCCAACCGCGCCGGCGCGGGCCTCCTTCAGCCCTACCGCGAGCTGTTCAAGCTCCTGCGCAAGCAGCCGATCGTGGCCCATGACGCCTCGGCGTTATTTGTTGCGACACCCTATATCGTCTTTACGGTCATGGTGGTGGCGGGCGCCATGGTTCCTATGATCACGACCCGCCTGCCGCTCGCCGGCGCCGCCGACGCCGTGGTGCTCGCCGGGATGTTTACGTTCGCGCGGATCTTCGCGGCGCTCGCCGCCATGGACCTCGGCACCGCCTTTGGCAGCATGGGGGCGCGGCGCACTATGCTCGTGGGTTTTCTCGCGGAACCCGCCCTACTCATGGTGCTGTTCACGCCGGCCTTGATCAGCGGCTCCACCTCGCTTGTCGTCATCGTTCGTGAGCTCGCCCACCACGGCGTCATTCTCTACCCGAGCATGGTGTTCGCGGCGGCCGCCTATGTCATGGTGACGCTCGCTGAAAACGCACGACTGCCCGTCGATAATCCCGATACCCATCTCGAGCTCACGATGATCCACGAGGCTTTGAACCTCGAATATTCCGGCCGCTATCTGGCGCTCATCGAATGGGGATCTGCCATCAAGCTCTTTGTCTATATCGGTATCGGCGCCGCGCTGTTTTTTCCATGGGGCATTGCGCAGGATCGCGGGCTCGATGCCCTGTTGATCGCCTATGCGCTCTTGGCCACAAAGCTTGCCGTGGCCGGTATCGGGCTCGCCGTGATCGAGACCCTGGTCGCCAAGTTGCGCCTCTTTCGGGTCCCCGAATTTCTGGGGACCGCCTTCTTGCTTGCGGTCCTCGGACTGCTAGTGCGCTTCCTTTTTGGACACTGATGCCATGATGCCACTGGCTGCACCCATCAACCTGCTCGCTGCACTGTTCCTGCTGGTGCTGTTCGCCATGCTCTCCCAGCGGCGCCTCGCCAATCTCATCGTCCTTTATACCTGGCAGGGCGCGATCCTGACAGCGTGCATCGCGATGACCGCCTATGCGACTCATAGCGTCCACCTCTATGTATCGGCACTGCTAAACGGCATGTTGAAGATCGTGTTCGTTCCCATATTGCTGCGCCAACTCGCGCGCAGACTCAATCTGCAATGGGACCGTGAAACCCTCGTGCAGGTCCCGACTGTCATGCTGATCGGATTGGGTCTCGTGATCTTTGCCTTCAATGCCGTACTCCCGATCGCGGCCGTCGCGCACACCATGAATCACGCGATCGTCGGTATCGCTGTTGCCAGCATCCTCTTATCGCTGCTCATAATGATCACGCGTGCCACCGCCTTGTCGCAAGTGATCGGCTTTCTGGCCCTGGAAAACAGCCTCATATTTGCCGCTAACAGCGTCACCTATGGCATGCCCATGATCATCGAGTTCGGCATCGCCCTGGACGTGATCGTCGGGATCTTCATCCTTGGGGTCTTCTTCTTTCATATCCGAGAACAATTCGACACCCTCGATATCGCGCGTATCGAGCGGCGGGGGGGGCCGCGATGATACTGCTCTGGATGGTTTTGATCCCCCTAGTGGGCGCCGTCTTGGTAGGTGCTCTGGGCCGCAAGAATGCGGGATTTGGGCTCAATATCGCCGTAAGCGGCGCCACCTTTATCGCCGCCTGCATCATGACCCTTCGCATGCTGAACGACGGCCCGTTTACGGCCTGGCATCATGAGCTGTTCGTGGACGCCTTGAACGTCTTTCTGGTGGACCTGACCGCATTCGTGGCCTTGACCACATCGGTGTTCAGTCGCACCTACATGCGCGCCGAGGTGCGCCTGGGTCATTTGAACCCGGCGCGTCTGGGCGCTTACCACGCCATGTATCAAATCTTTATTTTCGCCATGCTGCTTGCGCTGACCAGCAACAATATCGGTGTTTTGTGGATGGCCATGGAGGGCGCGACTTTGAGCACCGCGCTGCTCATCAGTGTCTATCGCACGCCCGCGGGGCTTGAGGCGGCATGGAAGTATTTCATTTTGTGCGGTGTCGGGATCGCATTGGCGCTGCTTGGCACGATCCTGATCTATTTCGCGGCCCATGCCGCCCTGGGTGCCCACGGGGCGCTGCTGTGGACGCGCCTCTACGGCGCCCGCGACCATCTCGACCCGGCAATCATGACGATCGCGTTCGTATTTCTGATCGTGGGCTACGGGACCAAGGTTGGGCTCGTGCCGTTTCACGCGTGGCTGCCGGACGCCCATGCCGAGGGGCCGACACCGATCTCGGCTGTGCTCTCGGGGTTGCTTTTGAATGTGGCCTTGTATGCCATCGTACGCTTCAAGGCGCTGGCCTCCGGGGGGTCCGCGGCGTATTGGCCCGGACGGCTCATGGTCGGGTTCGGACTGGTCTCAATCGTAGTCGGCGCCTTTTCTCTGGGCGGCCAGCGTGACGTGAAGCGCCTGTTTTCTTACTCCTCGATCGAGCATATGGGTCTTGCCACGTTCGCGTTCGGACTGGGCGGTCCACTCGCGACCTTCGCCGCGCTTTTGCATATGACCGCGCATTCGCTTACAAAGTCTTCGGTATTTTTTGCAAGCGGCGAGGTGGCGCAGACCGCTGGCACCAAGGACATGGATCACATCACAGGGATCATGGATCGCAATCCGGTGCTGGGCTGGGTATTCCTGGGCAGCAGTCTTGCCATCGTCGGCACCCCGCCATTCGGGATCTTCGCAAGCGAGTTTCTGATCCTGATCGCCGCCGTGCACAGGGCCCCCTGGTCGGTACCGATTTTGATACTGGCACTGGGCGTGGCCTTTGCGGCCATCTTCCGGCGCACCCAGGCCATGGTATTCGGCGCGGCCGACGCCCCGCGGGTATCGACATCCATCTCGTTGCTGGCGCCGTTGGCACACCTGGTACTGCTGGTGATCCTGGGGCTCGCCATCCCCCCGCTATTGGCGGCCTGGTATGGCGAGGCTGCGCACCTCATAGGACCGTGACGAATGGGAGGAATAGGGTATGCCATCCGATCATCTTCCGCCTGACATGACTTGGGCGCGGTTGCCTGGCCCCGTGCCGGCCGATCACGCCTGGGTCGACTGTACGCAGTGGCGCGCGCTGGCGGTCCGGTGGCACGCCGAGGGCGGACAATTGGTCGCGCTATGGGGCAGCGACGAGCGTCCGGCGGGCCGGGGATTCGTCGTCCATGCGGTCGTCATCGCGGCCGGCACGTGGCGCTGGATGAGCCTTGCCGCCGGCGGCGATGACCCGCACTTTCCGGCGTTGAGCGACCTGTTTCGGGCGGCCGCGCGTCAGGAACGCGCCCTTTTCGACCTCCTCGGGATCTCGTGCGCGGGGCGCGATACCCGACCGTGGCTACGTCATGGGGCCTGGGGGCCTGCAGACTTCCCATTGCGCCGCGATTTTGCAGGAGCGCCACCGGGGACGGGCAGCGCCCACCCCTACCCCTTCGTTCCCGTGCGTGGGAGCGGCGTCCACGAGATCGCAGTCGGCCCGATCCATGCCGGCACGATAGAACCGGGGCATTTCCGCTTTTCCGTGGTGGGCGATGAGATCTTGCGTCTCGAGGAGCGGCTCGGTTACACCCACAAGGGCGTGGCCAAGCGCCTCGAGGGTATGCCGCTCGCCGAGGGGGGCCGATTGGTCGGCCGTGTCTGTGCCGACAGCACCGCAGCCTATGCCGGGGCCTATGCCATGGCCGTGGAGGCGGTCAGCGCGTGCGTGGTCCCGCCTCGGGCACTCTGGTTGCGCGCCTTGCTATGGGAGCGTGAACGTATCGCCAACCACCTGGGCGATCTCGGCGCGCTCTGCCAGGATGGCGGACTTGCCTTTGGGCACACGCAGTTCGGCCTCTTGAAGGAACGGTGGCTGCAGACCCATGGCCGGCTCTTTGGTCACCGCTATCTGATGGATGTGATAGTCCCAGGTGGGGTGGCCTGCGATCTGGATCCTACCGCGATCGCGCTCCTCGATGGCGAATGCGCCACCCTCCTCCAGACCACACGGCGCCTCCAGCACATCATCGATGATCATGCCGGCCTGCAGGAGCGTTTCCTAGGGGCCGGGCGCCTCGACGAGGCCCAGGCGCGGGCCATGGGGGCTGTGGGTCTCGCCGCGCGCGCAAGCGGGATCGCGAGCGACCTGCGCGTATTTTCGCCGTCACCACCTTATGACACGCTGAAGACACGCATCTCCATGCGTCCCGGAGGTGATGTCGCCGCGCGTGTCGCAGTACGCTTCGATGAGATCTATGAGTCCTTGCGGCTCATTCATACCATCCTTGCCTTACTCCCGCACGGTCCGGTGTGCGTACCCTGCGATCACCCACAGGGCGGACGCGGGCTCGGCGCCGTGGAGGGTTGGCGCGGCGTGATCTTGGTCGCGGTCACGTGCACATCGAGCCCCGAAAGTCATCATGTTCATATCCATGACCCCTCCTGGCAGAACTGGCCGCTCCTAGAGCGCGCAGTGCTGGGCGAGCTCGTACCAGATTTTCCACTGATCAACAAATCCTTCAACCTCGCCTATAGCGGCCACGACCTCTAATCGCCATGCACAAACTGCTGCGCTATATCCTGAAAACCGGCATCCTTCCACGCCGATCCTCCGGTCACCCGGGATCGCGGTGCGGTGCCGAGGCATCCTCGGCGTCTTTGACCGGCGAGCTCGGACGGGCCCTTGCCGTGCGCCATGTCGATACCGGGTCGTGCAACGGCTGCGAGCTCGAAATCCAGGCCCTCGGCAACGCCGTCTATAATCTTGCCGCCATCGGGGTGCGTCTGGTGGCAAGCCCTCGGCATGCCGACGTCCTGCTCGTCACAGGCCCGGTAGCGCGCGCCATGGTCGACCCCCTGCTCCTGGCGCATGATGCCGTACCCGATCCCAAGCGCGTCGTCGCCTTGGGGGACTGTGCGCGCGGGTGCGGGGTCTACACCGCCAACTATGCCACCGTGGGCGCGGTGAGCCATATACTTCCCGTGGATCTCGCGATACCTGGCTGTCCGCCACCCCCCGAGGCCATCTATGAGGCCTTCGCGACGCTGATGCGTCCCTGAAGAGCGCGCGGGCTGCCCCGCGAGGCCGGCCCCGCTCACAGCGATCATCCTGCCCAATCCGGCAGGCGCGCGCGGATAGGGACAATCGTTACCCGATATAGGATCCCGCGCACACACGATCCTCTTCGCATGTCCGCGCGCGGCCAGACAGGCCCCTTACCATGCGCCGTGCGTATTCTCGAATCGCGGCGCCGCGAAGTAATAGCCCTGTGCCCAATCGATCCCGATGGCGGCCAGGGCATCGGCGCAGGCCTCATCCTCGACCCCTTCCGCGATCGTGCGAAATCCGAGGTCGGCCGCGAGATCCTGGAGTCCGCGAAGGATGCGCCGGCCCTGCGCGGTCTGGACCCGGTTCACGAGCGCGTGGTCGAGTTTGACGAAGGCAAACGGCAGTTCGGCGAGGTAGCGAAAAGACGAGTAGCCGCTGCCGAAGTCATCCAGGGCAAGTCGGATGCCGAAGGCAAGAAACGGGGCCAGTGTCCGACGCACGGCATCGAAGTCGCCCAGGAACTGCCGTTCGGTGATCTCGATGACGAGCGGCTTATCGATGTCGGCGTATGGCAATGTTGTGTGCGTGATGCGATCGAGGAGTTCCTGTACCCGATCGGGGTGATGGAGAAGATCGGTTGAGACATTCACGAAATAGGCGATGGCCGGACCCTGGGCCTTACACGATGTGGCGCAATCCTCGATGACCTGACAGATCATGTCGTGATCGAGCCGATGGAGCCACTGGAAACGGTCGGCGGCCTCGATAAAGTGCTGGGCCTCCAGCACCCCCTGGACAGTCACGATTCGCGCCAGGGCCTCCTTGGCCACGACGCGGCCGTCGGCCAATGCCACGATCGGTTGATAGGCGGGTCGCACCTGTCCCGAGGCCAGCGCAATCTCGAGCTGTTGGGCGGTGGCGAAGAGCCCGCGGCCCTTGTCGCTCGCGCGCGCCAGACGGTTACGGCCATCGCGTTTGGCCTCGTAGAGCCCCATGTCGGCATGGTTCAGCAACTCCTCGAGGTTGTCGCCGTCCGTGGGGAAGCAGGCAAGACCCAGACTCACCGTGGCGCGCGCCGTACGCGCGACCCCGGCCGCAAAGGTATGGCCCATGATGCGCGCGCGCAGATCCTCGGCGACACGGCTCCCGGCGGCACAATCCGTGTCCGGCAGGAGACACAGGAACTCTTCCCCACCCCACCGACCGACCCGGTCCTCCGCGCGCAACAGCTCTTGAAGGATCTTCGCCACGTCCCGGATAACGCCGTCGCCCACCCCATGACCGTAGCCATCGTTGATCAGCTTAAACCGATCGATGTCGAGCAGTAGTAGGCAGTAGGCCTGTTGCCGGCGTTCGGCATGGGTATGGTAACGTTCCAACGCCGCTTGCATGGCCCCGCGGTTCAGCAGTCCGGTCAGGCAATCGAGCGTGGCCAACATGTTCAGGCGTTCGCGCAAGGCTGCCTGGGTCAACGCCACCTGTGCCAAGTGTTGAAACGCGACAAAGGGATTCAGACCGAGACGCGTGAAGTAATCCGCCTGATCAGCATAGATCGCCACGAGGCCCCGCTGATTGTCATCCGCCTCGCCAAACGGAAAACTCGCGCTGACTTCCAGACCATGACGCACGGCCTCGTCGCGCCAAGGCGCAAAGGCGGGATCCGACCGGATAATGGCCATAACGGGGGACCCACTCGCCAATGCCCTAAGACCCGGGCTCAGGGCACGTGTGGCTTCGTCCGCTCCCAAGATAAGTGCCCGGGCATACTCCTCTGCCGGACCAACGGCGTAGATCGGGCAGATGATCGCGGTATCCGGGGGCCCAAGCCACATCCACGCAAGCCGGATGTGACGCGAGGCTGCCACCAGGGCCTCGCAGAACGGGCGCAGGATGCCCTCAGCATCCTGTCCGCGGGCGAGACGGGCCGCGGCCTGCAGCAGTGCCGCAGTCAAGGCCTCGCGCTCGGCTTGCACAGCCGCATCAGCCAGTGGGTCGGCAACAGTCAAGCGGGCTCCCGGAATGAGAATCGGGCTACAACTTCCATTGTAGACGCGATTGCTCAGAATTGCTCGTGACTCAGGAAACGGTTGTCGCATCCTGTCCCCATAAGCGCACGAAGATACGCTGGTGCCGTCGACGCCACACCAGAGGCCGGTCCACCTGCAACCCTCCGCTCTCGCCCACCCAAGATTTCCGGTATGGAGGACATTCTTCATCACCGTCGCCAAGGATTCGATGCGCGGCCGCGTGCCTATTGATCATGCCGCCGCCGATGAATTGGCAAATCGAGGGCCGGGAAGGTGTGCCTGGCGTGCAGCGTGATAAGCGCGGCATTTCTCTCACCGAGATGGAAAAGCGCTTTCCAGGACCGGCGGGTTATCCCGTGTTGTTGGGTGTTATCACCACGGGCCAAGGGCGCGCGGGTGTCGCACTCCCCAGCCACGATCAAACGCAGGGGCGCGGTTTACAAAGCGAACCGTGAAGAGGGCGGCTCGCGGCGCATATCGGCCGGACCTATTGGCGGCAGACGATCGCTGGCCTCGTTTGGGGTCGGGTCACGATACCGAAGGAGCGGTTTGGCGATCGCCGCAGGAGCGCCCAGGAACAGGTATGGCCATGGATAGACCCCGCACGCCTGTGTGACAGGAGACCCGAACCCGATGATGCGGCCCATAAGACCGTGCCATAGGAGATGGCGCCCGTTGCGCGCGCACCTGTGCCAGAGCTCGCACATAGAGAGTTGTGGAAGGCGCGCATCACCGCGCCCGCCAGCATCTGTCGGCCACTCCGCAGACTTGTGTCCCTGGCTCGTGGGCCTATCCGGTCAAGATGCGGTGTCGCCGACCCCGCGAGGCCCGGATCAACGGGCCCGCCCAATAGGCCCCGGCCCTTCCAGGAATGGCTGAGGCCGGTGTGATCGCGGCAACCCCGCCGTCGGTCGTGGGGCCCATCGGCCCCATCAGCCGGCCTGGTCCTCCGACCGCGAGGGTGCCCTTCGCGTGCGCGCCTCAAGCGTCTGCGCGCGCGCACTTAGGCGCTCCTTGGCAAAGCGCGCTACCAGGGTCTTGGGGGCGTGGCGGACGTGCACGTGCCCCAGCAGGTCCAGATTGATGAGCGCCCGAGCAATCTTTGTCGGAATCGCGGAATGCAGCCCGAACCCTGCATGCTCTAGCACCACTGCTACCACGATGCGAGGGTCCGGGACCGGGGCCATGGCGGTAAAGAGCGCATCTGAATGGAGTCGCGGGCCTTTGTATTTGCCGTTTGCCGGCGCGCTCCAGAGCTGTGCCGTTCCTGTTTTTCCGGCCACGGCGTAAGGCAGCCGATGGGCGATGATATGCGCCGTTCCCAGGGATCCAGAGATGACATGTGTCAAGTCATCCACGAGCAAGGTATCGCTATTGGGGCGATGATGGGGGATCGCCGGATCGGCGTGCGGCTTCTCATAATGAACCGCTTTGGTGAGCGGGTTCTGCACGGCCCTCACCACATAGGGGCGCATACGGACCCCATGATTGGCGAGTGCCGCCATGGCATCTGCCAACTGCAATGGCGTCACCAGTAACGGCCCTTGTCCGATGCCGGTGATAATGGTCTCGCCCTCGTACCACGGTGAGTCGTGGGCCTGGATCCATTGCGGCGTCGGTACGATCCCTGCCGACTCCCCGGGCAGGTCGATGCCCGTGACGTGTCCGAACCCAAAATCCTCGAGATAACGCGCCATGCGATCGATGCCCATGCGATAGGCGAGTTTGTAGAAATAGACATCCGAGGACTCCTCGAGTGCCTTTTCAAGCCCGATGCGCCCCATGCCCCACGGCAACCAGTCATGAAAAATGTGATTGTTGCCGGGGATGTGCCAGGTTCCCCGGCACAAGACACGGCGATGCGGATGAAACCAACGGGTTTGGAGCGCAGCGTAGGCGTAGAACGGCTTGATCGAAGACCCCGGCGGGTAGAGGCCGTTCAGGACCCGGTTGTCCAGAGGCGCGCGCGGGTTGTCCGTGAGTTTGGCATAACGGCGCCGGCTAATCCCCAGTACGAAGGGGTTCGGATTATAGGTGGGGCTGCTTACGAGCGCGAGTACCGCCCCGGTGCGCGGATTCAGGGCCACCGCGGCCCCGCGGCGCCCCTTGAACATCTGCTCGGCAACCGCCTGCATCTGGGCGCTGATCGTCAGATAGAGATTGTCGCCGGGGCGGCCGGGCACGCGCTTTAGTACCCGCACCAGCCGCCCTCGGGCGTTCTCCTCGACGTCTTTATAGCCCATATGTCCCATGAGGTCGCGCTGGTATAAGCGCTCGATGCCAGTCTGTCCCACGTCGTGGAAGCCTGCGTACCGGAGGGCATGGTGCGCTGCCTCGGCCATGGTGATCGGGCCCACATAACCGACTACCGCATCCGCCAGGCCATCCAAGGGATAATTGCGGCGCAATTGCGCCTGCAGGCGCACGCCCGGCAATTCCGGCAGGTGCGCCGCCAGGCGCGCGGTCTCGACGCTCGTCAGATTGCGGCGCAGGGGCAGAAAATCCGCGGAATCGTGCGTCTGCACCTCGTGCCGAAAGCGCTGGAGATCTCGGCTATCGAGGCCAATGAGACCCTTGAGGTGGGTCAGCAGCTGGGTAAGATGAGGAACGGCGCGCGGTGCGATCGATACGGTATAGGCCGGAAAATTGCCGGCGAGGACCACCCCGTGGCGATCCAGAATCAGACCGCGCGCCGGCGGCAAGGGTACCGGCCGTGTCAGATTGTCGCGCGCAAGCGTGGCAAAATGGGCATGCCGCCCGACCTGGATGTAGGCCAAACGCCCCACTAGGACCAGCAGCAGTGCCAACGCTACGCCCACGGCGACGCGGATGCGTGCCGTAAAGAGCTGTCGCTCCTCACTCTCTTGGGACAAAAAGGCCTTCGGGTTCACGGACTTTGTTCAGACAACCGCCAGGGCACACAAGAGAAGGGTATCACGCGGGCACGGCATGTACCATGCAGGATCCACAGGGGATCAATGTGCGGCAGGTCGCGTGGCGGCGTACATCGCCGGCTTGCGGCGCACCATTGGACCTGTCGATAATAGAGGCGGCGGCGTCGGCCGATACACGGTGCCGGGACGTTTCCGAACGATGGTCTCTATTCAAGAAGCGGGCCTATGCGGGCACTCAGCGGTCGCATCGTACGGCAGGGAACATACGCTGCGTACCCACCTTTTCGTATGGAGGATTGAATCGATGTCAGGCCAGCAGTCACGGGCGCGCCACCTCCGCCCCAGGAACCTGCGAATAACGGCGTGGGTGGGGCTTGTGTTGGGCGCATTCCTCGTCACCAACGCGCAGGCACAAGGCACGAGTTGGCAACAAAGCGGGACGCTACTCTATCAGCACATAAGTGGGCTTCATTGGGTCGCGGCCGGCCACGGATCCAAGGTGCTCTATGACTTCATCGATCCTAATTCGCGGCCCAACCACGCGCTTTTCGAGCGCCTGGCGCCACTCATAAGGCGGGATCATCTGACGATCCGCCAGATCCTCGTGGCCTACATGTCACCCACGAGCACCGGCAAGGCAGCCGCCATCTTGCAATCACGGCAACCCTTGCGGGTGCTCGATAAAGGCGAAACACGCTTTGCGCGCGCGACCGGCGCCGACATCACACCCGTACCCGTGCAGGCCCAGACCCTACGCATCCTGCGCCAGGACTTCCAGGCCTTGACTGCGGTCGAAGGGAATCCGTGGATGCGTTTTGCGCCGATCCTAATCTACCGGGCCAGGGACGGTCGCGTTCACGTCTTCCAAAGACGCCTGACGAACGCGCGTCTTACGACGATCATCGCCTCGGTAGATCCAGGGTCCTGACCACTGCTGTGTTGACGAGGCCGAGGTTCGCGGCCGCCATCTCGAAAGCGCCACACCGTGAGCGGCGATTGCGCGCCGGAGGCTGAATTGCTCCGTCGGTTGTCATAAAACATCGCGCAGCAGCGCCAATTCACTGTGGAATAAAGCATGAGCCCGGGCGGCGGGGGTACCTCCCGCGCACATCTCGGCCCAGCGTCCCGACCTATTCGAGTCGAATTACACAGTGAGTTCTTGTCGGCCGGTCTTGCGACCAGAGGGTAACGGCATTCGCATCGGTGCCCACCAAGCCCGGAGGGCCCACCGGCGCTTGGTCACTTCTAATAGGAAGTGTACGGAAAAAGATCGAGGGTCCGGGGGCGAATGCGGCCCGATCACGGGCGGCGATATTTGGCTGCTTGTCCCGTCTCTGCCCGTACGGCCCAAGACGACCATCTTCTTCTTGACCATTCCGGCGTCTTGTTGCCATAACCGATCGATGCGAGGTCGCATTCTCCGATACCTCAAGTACCTACTAGTCCCCCTGGTCCTGACTTCATGGCTGGGGGCGCTGTGGGCTTGCGCCGACCGGCACGGTCATCACCCGACGCACGAAGGCCAGGCCTGCACGGCCATGCATAGTGCGATCGGACTGCAAGCGCCCGCCAAACTCGCGAGCGTGGCGACTGTCCTACCTGCCATCATCGTGGCGTTCCTCGCGATGACGGTCATCCTCGCTGGCTTTTTCTCGCTGTCCACCGATGCGGTGCCGCTGTCCGAGCACCGCCGCCACAGTTCCGCGCAGCCCAACGCCCCACCCGCCTTGGCCTTCGTCTCGTAGATTCGTGGCGCCGCCTCGCGGCGCATCCTGAGTCCCATGAGAAGGCCTTATGCGCGCTCGATTCCATCGGCGCGCGCTTGCGCTCGCCCTGATTGGCGTGACCGGGCTTGTCCCGGTCCCGGCCCACACCCTGAGCCTCACTGCCGCCGAGGCCCTGGCCATGCGTCACAACCCGTCCCTGATGGCCGACCGCCACGGCATCGGTGTTGCCCGCGGCCTGGCCCGACAGGATCGCCTTTGGCCAAACCCGCGGCTTAGCCTCTCCGGCGGTACCGGCAATGCGACAGGTAGCCCAGGCGAATTCAGCGCTCGGGCCATGCTGACGCAGGCCGTCCCCCTGACTTCACGCATCGCCCGCCACGCCGCCGTCGGCCGGGCCGGTGTACGCGAGGCTAACGCCCGTTTTCAGGTTAAGGCGTGGCGAATCCGCAGCCTCGTGGTGCGTGCCTACACGCGGTGGCGTAGCGCCGCCTACGCCGTGACCGGGGTCGACCACCTAATCGGCAACGAGCGCGTGTTGATGCGTCTTGTGAGGGCGCGCGTGCGCGCCGCCCAGATACCCGCAGTGGGGGCGAGCGGCGTGGAGCTCTTGGGCGCCCAGGCGCAACTGTTGCGTCAGACTTGGCGTACCCGACGCCGTGAGGCCCAAGCCGCGCTCGTGGCTGCCATCGGCTACCCGTCCCCAAAGGCCCTGGCCGGCCCCGGCGCCGGTGCTCTGGCATCCCCGGTGCCCGCCGACGCCTGGGCCACAGCGCTCGCTCGCCGTCCCGACCTGCGATTGGCCGAGATCGATCGCCGCTACTGGGAATCCGTACGCCGCTATCAACACGCCCGGCGGCTCGGCTGGATGACCGTGGGCGCCGGTGTCGAGCTCGACCGTCAGGTCCTGCACGGAGTGCCGATGTCTGATCCTTCCCCGGTCTCCCGGACACCCGGTTAAGAGAATAAACTCTTGACCTCAGGTGAGATGATGAAAACCAAGAAGCCAACCGAGAAGACGACTCGGAAGCGTTACAGCGACGAGTTCAAAGACCAAGCCTTGAAGCGCGCCGAGCGGGATGGAGTGGCCCTTGTGGCCCAGGATCTCGGGATCGCCTTGACCCAAATCTATGCCTGGCGGCGCAAGCGCCAGATGGAGGGCACTGTCACCGAGGCACAGCGGTTGAAGGAGGCCTGGGTCGTCCGCCTAGCGCGCGGGATAGGGCGCGCCTTAAAGAGGAGAACGCGTTTTTAAAAAAAGCCTCAGCGTACGGTAAGCGAATCAGTCGAAGTGAAGTACGCCCTGATCCGATGCCACGAAGGGGAGCATGCGATCGCCCTTATGTGTGGCCTGAGGTCCGTTTCTCGCAGCGGTTACTACGAGTGGCGGGACCGTCCCACCCGACCGCGCACGAAGGCCGATGAGAGTCTTGTTGAGGCCATACGGCGCATCACCAACGACCACAAGGGGGGCGCCGGTTCGCCGCGCATCACCTGGGCGCTACGTCACGAGGGGTAGCGGGTCGGAAAGAACCGTGTGGCGCGCCTGATGCGCCAAAACGCGCTGCGGGCCAAGGCCGCCCGCACGTTTGCGGCTGCGACCCACTCCGATCACAATCTGCCGGTGGCGCCCAATCTCCTCAATCAGGACTTCAGCGCGCAACGTCCGAACCAGAAGTGGGTTTCGGATATCACCTATATCGCCACCGACGAGGGATGGCTCTATCTGGCCGTGGTGCTCGATCTCTATGCCCGCACAGTCGTGGGCTTAGTCCTGTCCGAACGGATGACGGCCAAACTCACCTGCGATGCCCTGCGTATGGCGCTCTGGCGGCGCAAGCGGCCCCGCGGGGTTATCCTCCACTCCGACCGTGGCAGCCAATACTGCGCGCATGACTATCGGCGTCTTCTGAAGGCCTATGGCCTCATTGCCAGCATGAGCAAGAAAGGCGACTGCTATGACAATGCGGCCATGGAGAGCTGGAACCACAGCCTGAAGGTCGAGGCCATCCATGGAGAACGCTTTGCGACACGTCAGGAGGCGCAGAAACAGGTTTTCGAATACATCGAAATATACTATAATCGAAAGCGCCTACACTCCGGTCTCGGGTACCTCTCTCCCGAGACCTTCGAGCAGCGGCATGTGGCTTAACTGAGTGTCCGTGATTCTGGGGAAAGATCACCGGGCGGCCGGTGGCGGTTGGGTGAAGGAGCTGGCGGAACTGATTAGCGAGGGCAATCTGCGACACCAACTCTACGCGCGAGACCGACAACGGCCGTCGCCCATTGGGCACGCAATTATCCAATTCGGATAATGGCCTCCTATATACTTGTTTACCCAGATTACATAGGATCGCCGCCTCCCCTCAAAATCCGACAGGCTCACGGAGACGGACCATAGACCCACTCGACTTTCACATCCATACACGCAAGCCCCCGGCCGATGTTGTCCAAGACCTGCAGCCTGTCGGTGTCCGTCATGGGCAGCGTTGTCACGTTGGCCAGGATCCAGCCGGTTAGCGTATCGCGGTAGACGCCGAATGTCGGTATACCAAGGTCCACCGCGATTTTCGCCATCTCGTCGTTCTCACGGTACTCAATGGTGTAGCGATCGGTAATTCCGATGATGGAACCGCTGGCGCTCTGGACCGTGCTAGGACCGAGTCTCTTGAACATCTCAATGCCATCCCGTTATCACGTTTGTGATGTTCGGGTTGACATTACAGTGTTTCTCTTGTTGGATAGATCGACGCTCATATATCGCGAATGATCTGCCTATTGACCGTGCCCACAATGTTCGCCCCCGTCCAGCCCCCCGTTTCGTTACAGGCTTCTAGTGGCCGCTGCTTTGATAACGCGCCAGACCCGCCTTCCACATCCCGTACGCTACGGCCGCGACGACTACAGCCATGGCGGGCGTTAGTAAAACCGCACCGGCGCTGATGGCCGATTTACCGAGAAGCATTCTTCCCGGGTAATAGCTGATGACGCCGAAGGGAATGACGTAAGTAAGCATCACGCGTATGAATGCGTTGTTGTAGGCGCTTAAGGGGAATTTGGCCACCTCGATCAGGTTGTTAAAAAGAAAAGGCAAAGCGCTGGTTGGCGTAGGCTCCCAAAACACATAACTATTCGCGGCCAGGTTGATGGCACCGATAATAACCGTTCCGCTTCCCAGTGCCCCCAAAAACACAATCACCGAGGCCACACCCCATACCATGTGCAGGTGGCCACTGGTAATCACCAACAACGCGGCGCCAAGGACGATGGTGGCCACTCCTTGGTGAAAGTTGGCGAACTGGGCGAGAATTAGCAGCAGAGGGGGCGCAGGACGCAGCAAAATGCGGTCAAATCCCCCTTGACTGACAAGAACACGGAGGCTCCAGGGACCTGCCGCGACGATATCGGCAAGACCCTGCGGTATGAGCACCAAGGCGAAGAGAAATGCCACCTCCCAACGGTTCCAGCCATCGATCGCGGGAATGTGCGCGAATAGCACTCCGAGAAACACTAAGGCCGTCAGTTGTTTTAAAGCAGAACCCAAGACCCCCACCCAAAAATCAAGCGGGAATTCCAATTGGGCGCGCACATGCAAAAAAATAAGACGCCAATACAGTCGCCAGAAATGCCATTTGGTCACGCGCTAGCCTCCCAAGACCGTAAGCCGCCTCAGGCTTTGAGACCATAGGACCTTGGCCATGACCCATAAGCCTGCCGCCCACGCACATTGAACAAGGAGGTCACTAATCGGTGGACCGTGCCCCAAGTAGATTGCGAGGGGAATATAGATAACCGCCTGAAACGGTGACCATTGGGCCACTTGCCGGACGACTACAGGCAGAAACGTCAATGGCACAACGGCGCCGGAAAAAATATCCGTAATCGCGCTTCGCAACCACACCAAACCGACAATATTCTCCGTCCAGATCGATAAGGCGGCCGTGACATAGCTAAGGAGAAACTTTATGAGAAAACCGATGGCGACACTCACGCCAAAGACCAGAGCCCGTTCCGTTGACGCCGGTGCCTCGGGATGTAAAAAGAGTACCCCAAGCGCAACAACAGAAGGGATACTAAAACACGCATCGGCCAATGCGCCGCCTATGACCACCATGAGACGACTCAATTGATAATCGATGGGTCGGATCAACTCCATTACAATCTGGCCTGTTCGTACCAGATTAAAGAGACCCGTCTCGACACGAAACGTCAAAAGTCCATTAAGCAAAAAGGAAAAAAAATATAGGTTCTCATTTCATTCCAACTAAACCCACCCACCATATGCTTGGCAATATAGACGTGATGCCAAATGTAATATGGGATAATGAGCCACGCTAGATTGCCGAGAAAGGCAAACATAGCCGTCTTACGCCGCGCCAATCCCTCCATAAACGCGGCACGCAAGAGTGCTGTGTGGGGTTTCCATCTGGGTGGCATGGGAGTCAGAGATCCTCGTATCGCAGTTCTCTCTTATACAAGCTTCGGATTATGCTTTCGGTATCTGGAGTCCCGATGTGCACATCTCGCACCGGTAAGGAAGGTGCCAAAGCATGAATGATCATGCCGGCCGACACGATGCGATTATCGAAACGTATCCGCAATTGATGCACCGTACTGGCTTCTGCAAACACTCCTTGATAAGATCCCAGCAACGTCTCCGCCACCTTAACGGCGTCCGGCACGGCCGCGGAAAACTGGAACTCAATCATATGCTCGTACCCGAAACGCTCTCGCACCGCGGCGAGCGGACCATCGTAGACGATGCCGCCCTTCTCTATCATGATAAGGCGCTCGCAGATACCCTCAATATCCCCGAGATCGTGCGAAGCCATGACCAGTGTCGTGTTTCTCTCGAGGCTTGTTACTTTCAGAAATTCGCGGACTTCGTTTTTTACTGCGACGTCAAGCCCGATAGTGGGCTCATCCAAAAAAAGCACGCGCGGTTCGTGAAGGAGCGCCGCCGCCAAGTCGCAACGCATCCTCTCGCCCAGCGAAAGTTGCCGCGCCGGCCGCGCGAGCAAAGGACCAATGCCGAGCATATCATCGAACCACGCCACATTGCGTTCCAACGCCGCACGCGATAGACCATACATTTGCGCCAAGATACTCAGAGATTCCGCCACAGGAAGGTCCCACCAAAGCTGCGTGCGATGCCCAAATACAGCACCAATTTGCCTGTTGTTCCTAACTCGATCAGACGATGGCACCAATCCGTTTACCTTGACGGATCCGGATGAAGGTACCAGCACGCCCGTTAGGATTTTTAACAACGTGGACTTACCTGCGCCATTCGGACCTACACACGCTACGCGCGCTCCTGGGCCCACTTGCATGCTGATGCCAGAGAGAGCGGTAATCTCACGATATAGCGGACGTACGACATGCTTTAAGGCGCCTGCGATGCCCGGCATTTTGTCCGGCACACGATACGTCCTCACAAGCTCTGTCACCTCAATCGGTAAAGTGCTCAATGGGTCCCCTGCCTTGTGGGCACACGCGTCTAGGTCGCCGTATGAAGGCCCCCCTGTGTCACAGTAGTTGCCGCCTCCATTAATCGTTAATCTGGGGGGCGAGGTGAGAGAACGATGGCACGATACGCACAACGATTGAAGGATCAGGCCGTGGCCCGGCTGTTGCCGCCAGAAAGCGCTTCAGTGGATACAGTGGCTCACGAGCTGGGGGTAGGCATCGCCACGCTCGAGCGCTGGCGAGCCGAGGCCTTGGGGGCCCCGAGAACGGAGCGGACCTGGACGGCCACTGCCCGTCTGGAGGCCGTGATCGCCACCGCCGCGCTGGACGAGACGGCCCGCAGTGCATGGTGTCGTGAACAGGGCCTGTATCCCTCGGATCTGGAAGCCTGGCGGGATCAGGCCATCGCGGCATTGGCCACCCCGGCCGAGGTCCGGGCCAGACCCGAGGAGACCCGCAAGGATCGGCGGCGCATTCAGGAGCTCGAACGCGAGATGCGGCGCAAAGACAAGGCCTTAGCCGAGACCGCGGCCTTGTTGGTACTCTCAAAAAAACTCTCGGCGATCCTTCGAGAGGGCGCGGACGAATGATTCCGCTGAACGATCGCCAAACTTTCGCCCAGAATATCCGGCAAGCGCAGGCCGCAGGGGCCCGCCTGCACGCCGCGTGCGCGCTCGCCGGCATTGATAGCCGCACCCTGCAACGTTGGGAGCGGGGCTTGGGCCTCACGCACGGAGACCGACGTCCAGAGGCTGTGCGCAAGACGCCCTTGCATGCCTTGTCCGCAGCCGAACGCGCGCGGATTCTGGCGGTGGCCAACGAACCGCGCTTTGCGGAAATGCCGCCTGCGCGGATCGTGCCGAAACTGGCCGATGAAGGCGTGTATCTCGCCTCTGAATCCACGTTCAGCCGGGTCTTGCGAGCGGCAGGGCAAACCCACCACCGGGGTCGGGCAAAGACCCCGCGGCCTTCGCGACCGCCCACCACTCATGTGGCTACCGGCCCCCGCCAGGTCTGGTGCTGGGACATGACCTATTTGCCAGCCGAGGTTACGGGGCTCTGGTTTTATCTCTACCTGATCCTCGACCTCTATAGCCGCAAGATCGTGGGCTATACGGTCGCCGACACCGATGACGCTGATCACGCGGCGCATCTCGCGCGACGCACCGCTCTTGCCGAAGGAATCCACGGTCTTCACGAAAAGCCCGTGCTCCACGGTGACAATGGGGCAACGCTCAAGGCCACCACGGTGCTTGCCATGCTCCATTGGCTGGGCGTGAAGCCGTCCTACTCCCGTCCGCGCGTCTCCGACGACAACGCCTTCGTGGAATCGCTCTTTCGCACCGCCAAATACCGGCTGGAATTCCCGGAACGAGGCTTTGCGGATCTGGAATCCGCGCGTGCCTGGGCGGCTACCTTCGTCCATTGGTATAACCATGACCATGCCCACAGCGGGATTCGCTATGTAAGCCCGGCACAACGCCACGCCGGAGAGGATGTCGCGATCCTCACCGCCCGTCATGCTCTGTATCAGGAAGCCAAGGCACGACACCCGCGTCGCTGGTCGGGACCGACCCGCAACTGGTCGCCGATAACGGTGGTCACTTTAAATCCGGAGCGAGAGGCAGCAATCAATGCGGCCCTCGATCCCTTAACCGAAAAACGCAAGAGTGCATAACTTAGGCGGCAACTGCCTTGACACGCACCGAGGCACGCCGGCCATCCTATCGGACGCCTACCTGAAAACAGAGGCTCAATAAACCCACAGACATCGCCATAGCCGAACGCGTAGCGTTCATGCGCCCGCAATTTCTCCACTCACATTTCTGTATTGGCGGGTTCCGGATTCCATGTATCTTGTATATAGACACAGAGACACGAGACTATGGGATCCCACTACGACACACGCTCACGCACGAAAGGTATCCCAGCCTCATTGATCTCCATGCACAACTTTATGGTCATCGGCATGAACCACCTACGCAGGAATGGGTAGCGTGACTCCTGGGGTTTGATGGCCGACAGCCAAAGAATCCATGCGCTCACTGTGAATAGCCAAATGGCATTGGGACCCGCGTCGCGACTCGTTCGATCCGTGTGAGCGATGTCATCCTTGCTATTCTGTGCGTCCGCATCCCCGAACCCTTGATGCTCCCGGATACTTCCGTTTGGATCACGCTCCAAGGGGACGGATTTATAGAACACGCCTTTGGGAGCGCGAAATAAGCGGGCATGAAACATGCCAGCGAAGTGAAGTGTTATATCCCATTGAATCGCCGTGTCATTTTGTCTTTTCTTATTGTCTGGCATCCCCTTGCCTGCTCTTTTGTGGTGCAGTAGGCGATCCGGGCGGCGTCATTTTGTGCGATCTGTTTTGGTCGTGGCCCTAAAGAGCGGCGCTGTAGGGTGCGCATGATTGGAGTCTAGTTGCGTCGTATGGCGGATACGTGACACGTCACGTTGGGGCGGCACGGCCGTCGGCCGTGGCCGCCACCCACCGCCTGTCTTTCCGGTTGACCGGGAGAATGGCGGCGCCGGGCCTGCGGATGACGGGCCCTCCTGCTCATGACACCGGTCTTCGGCGGGGGGCCTTCCAACTGGGACGGCTTTGGGATCGCGCCGCATGCGACACCTCGGGGGACCGGCGGATCGGATAGGCTCTCTTGAGCCTCGGGGATGGGGCGACGTTCCCCGTCGACCTGGAGGATCCTTGCGCCTCGATCCCAGGCCTTTCGGCGAGCTGCTCGCGCTCCTGGCCTACTTGCATCGTGAGAACCTCCCGCTCGACTGTCTCGTCACCCCCTATCAAATGCCGTTCATTCTCCACCTATGGAGCGGGTCTCCCCCGGCAAATCCGTGATCCATCCGGCGCCTTGCTGGCTGGCGATTCATCTGCAAAAGCACAGGATGGCGTTCCTTGTTTCACCTCGAATAGGCCGGGACGCTGGGCCGTAATGTGTGTGGGCCACAACACCACTTTACCGATTCAGGATGGCACCTTGTCGCTTTTACCGAGAGGAACGATCTGAAAATCAATAAGGTCATCCGGCTCACCGGTGTAGACAACCAGCGCCGTCGTTTCCGTAGCGAACATGGCACCATGCCGATGGCCGCGGGGGTGCAGCATATAATGTCCCGGCAATTGCCGTTGACGCCCCGATTTGTCGCAGTGACCGCCGGACAGGATATAGATGTGCTCATCGGAACCCGCGATAGCGAGGACCTTCATCAGCATCCCCGAAGGCGGGCTAAACCGCACAATCTGCGCCACGCCTTCGCCTTGCTCCCGCCGATCGCTAAGCCGCTTTACAAACACGGTCTCCTGGCCGCCATAGAGGGCGCTAGCGCCCAATAAGGCGCTCCCCGGGGTCCACGGCAGATTGTCGGGATTTACATAGAGCGGTAACAATGCCATTCGCTATTCCTCCGGTATGTCAATGTTCACGACTATCGGTGGACACGTTATCATGTCCTTGATCCGCAACGTTGCGGTGGCAAACGAAATATGGATGATGCCGTAGCCTTAAGCCAAATCGCCCAACTGCTGGCGGTGCCAACGCGAGCAGCGATCCTATTGGCGTTGGCCGACGGGCGGGCGCTGCCGGTCTCGGAACTGGCCTATCGGGCGGGGATCAACACCTCGACTACGAGCGCGCATCTGGCGCGCTTCGTAAAGGCCGGCCTGTTGCGTGTCGAGGTCTGCGGCCGCTACCGCTACTACTGCCTGGCCTCTCCGCGGGTCATGGAGGCCGCCGAGGACCTGTTTGCGGTTCACGGAGCGCCGCTTCTGTCCCGGGAGAGCCGGCCCGACGAGCCCAAAGTCGCCCCGCTGCGCAGTGCACGCCTGTGCTATGACCATCTCGCGGGCCGTTTGGGGGTGGCACTGTCGGACCGCCCCCTGTGTCACAGTAGTTGCCGCCTCCATTAATCGTTAATCTGGGGGGCGAGGTGAGAGAACGATGGCACGATACGCACAACGATTGAAGGATCAGGCCGTGGCCCGGCTGTTGCCGCCAGAAAGCGCTTCAGTGGATACAGTGGCTCACGAGCTGGGGGTAGGCATCGCCACGCTCGAGCGCTGGCGAGCCGAGGCCTTGGGGGCCCCGAGAACGGAGCGGACCTGGACGGCCACTGCCCGTCTGGAGGCCGTGATCGCCACCGCCGCGCTGGACGAGACGGCCCGCAGTGCATGGTGTCGTGAACAGGGCCTGTATCCCTCGGATCTGGAAGCCTGGCGGGATCAGGCCATCGCGGCATTGGCCACCCCGGCCGAGGTCCGGGCCAGACCCGAGGAGACCCGCAAGGATCGGCGGCGCATTCAGGAGCTCGAACGCGAGATGCGGCGCAAAGACAAGGCCTTAGCCGAGACCGCGGCCTTGTTGGTGCTCTCAAAAAAACTCTCGGCGATCCTTCGAGAGGGCGCGGACGAATGATTCCGCTGAACGATCGCCAAACTTTCGCCCAGAATATCCGGCAAGCGCAGGCCGCAGGGGCCCGCCTGCACGCCGCGTGCGCGCTCGCCGGCATTGATAGCCGCACCCTGCAACGTTGGGAGCGGGGCTTGGGCCTCACGCACGGAGACCGACGTCCAGAGGCTGTGCGCAAGACGCCCTTGCATGCCTTGTCCGCGGCCGAACGCGCGCGGATTCTGGCGGTGGCCAACGAACCGCGCTTTGCGGAAATGCCGCCTGCGCGGATCGTGCCGAAACTGGCCGATGAAGGCGTGTATCTCGCCTCCGAATCCACGTTCAGCCGGGTCTTGCGAGCGGCAGGGCAAACCCACCACCGGGGTCGGGCAAAGACCCCGCGGCCTTCGCGACCGCCCACCACTCATGTGGCTACCGGCCCCCGCCAGGTCTGGTGCTGGGACATGACCTATTTGCCAGCCGAGGTTACGGGGCTCTGGTTTTATCTCTACCTGATCCTCGACCTCTATAGCCGCAAGATCGTGGGCTATACGGTCGCCGACACCGATGACGCTGATCACGCGGCGCATCTCGCGCGACGCACCGCTCTTGCCGAAGGAATCCACGGTCTTCACGAAAAGCCCGTGCTCCACGGTGACAATGGGGCAACGCTCAAGGCCACCACGGTGCTTGCCATGCTCCATTGGCTGGGCGTGAAGCCGTCCTACTCCCGTCCGCGCGTCTCCGACGACAACGCCTTCGTGGAATCGCTCTTTCGCACCGCCAAATACCGGCCGGAATTCCCGGAACGAGGCTTTGCGGATCTGGAATCCGCGCGTGCCTGGGCGGCTACCTTCGTCCATTGGTATAACCATGACCATGCCCACAGCGGGATTCGCTATGTAAGCCCGGCACAACGCCACGCCGGAGAGGATGTCGCGATCCTCACCGCCCGTCATGCTCTGTATCAGGAAGCCAAGGCACGACACCCGCGTCGCTGGTCGGGACCGACCCGCAACTGGTCGCCGATAACGGTGGTCACTTTAAATCCGGAGCGAGAGGCAGCAATCAATGCGGCCCTCGATCCCTTAACCGAAAAACGCAAGAGTGCATAACTTAGGCGGCAACTGCCTTGACACGCACCGACCGCTTGCAGGGCCTCGGTTTGGTGCGTCTCGTGGGGCGGGATTACGCGGTCACCGAGATCGGGTGGGACAAATTCACGGCCCTGGGACTGGAGCGGTCCACGCTCGAATCGGCCCGGCGCCATCTGGCGCGGCGGTGTATCGACTGGAGCGAGCGCCGCCCCCACATCGGTGGGGCGGTCGGGGCCGCGCTCGCGCTTTATCTGGAGCAGCAGCGCTGGATCCGGCGAGAGGGGAAGACTCGGTGCGTGCATGTGACGGCACAAGGCGGGCGCGGCCTCTGGGAGGCGTTTGGTTTTCATTGGCGCGGGTAAGGTAATCACGCTCTACCCAGCGACATAAACACCTACGACCCCTAGGCCATAAGCACCCCCGGCGAAACGAACCCCCTACTCCTCGTACCGTGCCGCTTCCCACATTTGAATAACGCGCTTTCGGGTCGATCCCCAACGATACCCACCCAGATCGCCACTTTCTTGAATCACGCGATGACAAGGGATAAGAAAGGCAATGGGGTTTGCACCCACCGCTTGCCCCACCGCTCTTGCCGCACGGGGATGACCCATAGCTGCAGCGACCTGTGAATAGCTCACGACCCTCCCCTCTGGTATCTGCAGCAATGCCTTCCAAACACTCACCTGAAAGTTCGTACCTGAAACATACAAAGACAAAGGTCGATCCTGTTGTTGTTTCCGGCTGAACATCGCCGCAAGTACCGGTTGTGTGCGGCCAATATCGGCGCGCACCTGCGCATGAGGCCATTTATTCCGCAGAGCATCGACCTCTTCATCGGCTCCCGTCGAATCCAGAAAGGCCAATGTGCAAATCCCGCGGGGCGTAAGTGCAATAAAGGCGGCCCCGAACGGCGTATCGTGTATAGCGTAGTCGATCGTTAACCCGGCGCCCCCCATCTGATATTCGCCAGGAGTAGCCGCCTCAAGATGAATAAAGTGATCATAAAGACGTGAACCGCTACTCAGACCCACCGCGTCTGATACTTCCAGTACGGATTTCGCACCGCACAGCAGCAGTTTTGCGTTCTCTACCGTCAACACTTGCAAAAACCTCTTGGGCGTAATACCGGCCCACCGACAAAATAAGCGCTGAAAGTGAAACGGGCTCAGATTGACGTGTGCAGCCATATCTGCCAAGCCTGGCTGGCGACCCGCATGGCTTACAATAAACGCGATGGCTTTTGCGATGCGCTCATAATCCGACATCCCATGCCCCACCCGATCCGACATGCGACCCTACCCTCAAATAGGGTGTCCCTTTTCGGCCGGATTACCATAGACAGACTCCGGGACCGTCGCCAATACCGATTCATACGCCGGCGAGCCCAGCCCATACAATCTCTGGAAGCTCATCATAAGGGGACGCCACTTATCGGGATCAATCCGATGCTGCTCGCCACCCATAAGGATTTCTTCATCCGCATGTATGCGCAGGATCCGCACCTCGATACCGATAAAGCGCCCCCGTTCGGCACTGTCTTTTTCGGCCATACTGTGTACCGCTTCCACAATGGCTTCGAGTTGCACCGGGCATTCCCGTACACGCGGCGCTGCAACCGTATCAGACGGCATGGACGTCAAGCCCGCGACCCCAAACTTGTCGCTTTCAAACCGATATCCGCGGCATTGCTTACTCTCGGGCACAGGATACGAGCCCGTTGTAAGCGCTAGGCGATTCACTGCCGCTACCTCATTCACCGAGACGAGGTTGAGGACGCATTCGCCTGTCTGGATCATATTCTGTGTCGTTTTTGAGCTCGCCGCTAAACCCAGCATACAATGCCACCCAAGCCAAAACACCGATGACATGGGCGCTACATTGTAAGTCCCATTTTCATTGCGGGTACTAATAAGGATAACCGGTGTACCAAAATACAGAATGGATGGTTCAATGATCCTATGCATCATGGGTTCCACGTCAGATAACGATAATATGAGGGCACAGTAGGGCCAACCGAGTCCTGACGCGACCCGAATCTTGCTGTCTGGAACTCATCATAATTACACCTTCAGGTACAAGGGGTATATCGCCGGGTCACGGACCCAATGCCTATGCTCGCCATAACCATTCTGTGAATAATTACAACGAGTTGGTATCGGCTATCTGCCATTCATCCCTAGCAATCTGACGCACAAGATGTACGGCCCTCGTGCGACTTTATGCGCGCTCGCTCGACGGAACGTAAAAGGGCCGCGGCGTAGGGCATCCGCCAATCGGAAATCATCGTGGCCGGCCATCCCCCATGCCCTCATTTTTTTGCCGATAACGGTAGGCACGGTCGAGACAAACAATCAACAGGCTCAATCCCTTCAGAGCAGACGCTATCTCCCCCCCTGCAGCCCGCACCACTGCCCCGTCTATTCCTAAGGCGATGGCGTCCGCCGTAGGCTTCCGCCCGATACCGGCGGGCAGTAGATTCTCGATCACTTTTCGAATACTAGCCTTGTGCCGTTGTAGCCACTGCACGGTTTCCGGCAAGGCGGCCCCCATCTCCCCCATAGTGTTGATAAACGCACACCCCCTGAAATCGGGTTTCGTAAACCATTCCTGCAGCGCCGGGACGATGGCCTCCACGCCACCGCCATGCCGTCTCAAGGCGTCCTGAAACCAATCCATCCACTGCCCATGGCGATAGTCAAGATACGCTTCGATCAGAGCATTTTTGCTGGGATAGTGACGATAGAATGTGACCTTGGTCACGCCGGACTCGGCAATGATGCGGTCAATACCCGTGCCACGAATACCCTCCCGATAGAAAAGATCGTGCGCCGTGAGCAGAATCCGCTCCCGTGCGGGCCGCCTACTCTCGGATACTGGATGGGCAGTTTTGTGAATGGCCATTGGCTTATTGTAGACAGATCGGTCTTGCTTGTGTAGACTCTTCTCAGGTAGACAGCTCGGTCTACCTGCGATCGTCAGACTAAAGGGATAACCGCTATGGAGATTAAAACGTTCGGCCCCCCATTTACCGAAAACAGCGCCCTTCTCAAGGTGCGACTAGCTGAGGACCTCTGGAATTCTCGCGACCCGGACCGCGTCGTGCAGGCCTATACACACGATACCGTTTGGAGAAACCGCGCGGAGTTTCCGGTGGGGAGAGAGGCGGTACGCGCGTTCCTGCAACGAAAGTGGGCCCGCGAGCTCGAGTACCGCCTGATCAAAGAATTGTGGGGTTTCCGCGACAATCGCCTCGCGGTGCGATTTGCCTATGAATGGCATGACGACTCGGGGGTCTGGTATCGCAGTTATGGTAATGAACTCTGGGAGTTCGATGGTCAAGGCTTGATGGCTCGGCGCCTTGCCAGCATCAACGACCTGCCGATCTTGGTATCCGATCGGAAGTATCACTGGCCCCTGGGACGTAGACCGGACGATCACCCGAGTTTAAGCGCGCTCGGCCTATAGGGGTACATGGGGTTCATGGGGCTTTCCCATCCCCTATTGTCACCATTTTCCGGGCGCAGATGCGGTTCCGCCCCCACGAGGAGAGACGATGATGCGTATGGACACCCCTATCGCGGGCCGTGATCTGTCGCTTTGGCCGGCTTTTGGTCTCAGTTTAGGCGTGGCGGTGGCCGTGGGCTTAGCACGCTTTGCCTATGCGCTCTTGCTACCTGCCATGCGCGAGAGCCTGCACTGGAGCTATGTCACCGCCGGCGCCCTCAACACCCTGAATGCGCTGGGCTACGTGGTTGGCGCAGTCTCCGCGTATTGGCTACTACGGCACGTCCGTCCCAACCAGCTATTTATGTTCGGATTACTGTTAACATGTGTGGCGGTCTTCGTCACGGGTCTCCATTCTGCCCTGTGGTGGCTCGGCGCGATGCGAGGGTTAGCCGGTATCGGGGCCGCATGGGTCTTTGCCTGCGGTGGCGCGCTCGTGGCGGCGCGCTATCAAGCAAGCGCGGGCCTGCGCCGCGTGGCGACGGGGCTTTATTTCGCCGGTGCCGGTATTGGCATTGCGATCTCCGGCGTCGTCGTCAACCCAATCATTGCCGCAATGGGGGACAAAAGTTGGCCGGGCGCGTGGCTCGCGTTGGGCGTGGTCGCCGTTCTCGCCGCCCTCTGGCCCATGCAAGAAGCCAGCGGGATTAGCGGGGAGGCCAACACTGTGTCCCGAGGCCTCCCCCCTTTCCGCGGCTTGATGCCGAGCTTGCTGGCCTATTTCTTGTTTGCCTGCGGCTATATCGTTTACATGACGTTTATCTTCGCGTGGATTCAGGCTCAAGGCCTATCCTGGCAATTTGGTACCGTGGCGTGGGCCGGTCTGGGCTTGGGCGTTGCCGGTTCGCCGTTTGCGTGGCGTCAAGCGTTGGATGCGTGGAATCCCGCGATAACCCTTGCCGCCAGTTGCACCGTGACGCTCGCTGGTGCCTTACTGCCTGTCTTCCTTGCCTCTGCACCCAGCATCCTGATCTCCACGGGGTTATTCGGCCTAGGTATGTTCATAGCACCTTCGGCAGTCGCCATTTTGGTTCATCGGGCGATGCCCGCTCCACAATGGGCCAAAGGCATCACGCTATTTACCGTCGTGTTCTCGGTCGGGCAGGCCGTCGGGCCGATGATAGCGGGTCGTGTTGCCGATGAATTCAGTTTACGGGCGTCGTTGATCCTGGGTGCCATCGTCCTCGCCATCGCCTCAGTGATGGCGCTCATAGGCTACCGCGATATTCCCCTGCACGCAGGACAAACATCGATGAGGCAGGGGTCACCAATCTATGTCCGCCACTCTACGGATGACGGTTGAAGCGACGACCCACCGCCAAACCGACGGGAGACTGAGAATGAAGACCAAGGATACCGGCAACATCCTCCATGACGGCGAATTGGAAGCGCAAAGGCGTTTCTGTGGGGGGCGAACGGCGGAGAATGATGCCCAGCTCGCGGCCATGGTCCAGATGATTCAGGACCATATCCGACCCTCGTGGATCGAGTTCCTCGAAAGCCAGCCATTCTTCTTCCTGGCATCGGCCAACCAGTACGGCGCCTGCGATTGCAGTTTCCGGGGGCGCGAATATACCATCGTTGGTACACCCACGCCTTTACTCAAGGTGCTGAACCCTAAGATCGTGGTGTTCCCGGATTACAGCGGCAACAATCTCTACAACTCGCTAGGCAATATTCTAGTCAATCCCCATGTCGGTATGCTCTTCGTGGACTTCCAGAAACGATCACGGGCGCGGGTGAACGGGTCGGCCGAGATTGTGGAAGACCCAAATGCCTATTCCCATATATGGCCTCGTGCTTTACGTTACGTGCGGGTCACCGTGGAACAGGCGTACCCCAACTGTAAGGCTCGGATTCCGATCATGATGCCGGCCCCCCTTACGGATGTGTTTTTCGACGAGTAAGCACGCATGCCCGCATTTTCTAGAACGCTCCGTGCTTGGCGAACCAAAGCTTTCGACGCGACCCTGAAACGAGAGATTGAGGGTCTGGGTGTAAATGCGATGCCTTTGGCGGGCTACGCCGCTGACGGACCGGTCACGATCCGTGTCTTGCACGCGATGTGGCCCATGTCGGCGACACCTTCATGAGCCTGACCCATACCGCCGAACTGAACCACGTGGCCCCGTTCAAATACTTGGTCGCCCTCCGGCATCATACCAACGAGGTCGCCGCGAACCCCGCCACCTAGATGCCCTGGAACTACTAGGCGACGCTCGCCCCGCAAAACCCCAACCCTGAGCCCCCCGATTAGCCGATCTGCGCGGTGGCCGAGCGTTTTACGCATCTCTGCCGGCGGAAGGACACGCTATACTTCACAACTCGCTCCCGTACAACAGGCACGAACTAATATGGACCGCTCTTCCCCTCAACCAAATGATTCGTCCAGCCGTCCGCCGTTCAACTTTTCATTGCGATTCTGGATCATTATCGTGTTGACCGGTATCGGCACGGGAATAGGGGCCGGTGTGCTGATGCTGATTCTGCGTACCGTGCAGCACGCTTGCTTTTCCTACCACACTGGCGATTTCCAGTCAGCCGTCGAACAAGCAACGGCCCTACGCCGAGTCGTAGTCGTGTCGCTAGCTGGAGTCGTAGCAGCCTTCGGCGTCTGGCTACTAAAACACACCCCAGGAGGGGCAGCCGGTGGGGTGAATGACGCCATCTGGTTTCGCTCCGGACAGTTGGCCTGCGTGAAGACGATCGCTCAAGCCATACTCTCGATTGTGATTGTCGCCATGGGGGCCTCTCTGGGCCGGGAAGGAGCACCGAAACAAACTGGGGCCGCCATTGCCAGCAAACTATCCCAATGGGCAGGCTTATCGTCTGCCGAAACGCGACTCCTCGTCGCGTGCGGAGCGGGAGCGGGTATGGCGGCTGTCTATAACGTGCCGCTCGGTGGCGCGCTGTTTGCGCTAGAGGTTCTGCTCGGTTCGCTGGCCCTGCCGCTTATCCCTCCCGCCCTGGCTACTTCCTTTATCGCCACCGCCGTATCCTGGCTGTTCCTTTCGGCTAAGCCGACCTACCTCATTCCAACCTATGCCGTCACTGGCACCCAAATCATTTGGGCTATCGTCTTCGGGCCCATTGCGGGACTGGCCTCGGTGGTTTTCGTGAGACTGATCATTCGCGCAGAGAGAGCGAAACCGCATCGCGGGATCGCCATGGCCCTCCCTGTCCTCGTGTTTATCATGCTAGGCTTAGCCTCCATCTGGTTCCCGCAGTTGCTCGGCAATGGCAAGGGTGTTACTCAACTGACCTTGGTCGACCAGATCAGCTTGCCGCTTCTGGCGGCCCTGGTACTGTTAAAACCGTTGGCCACATCCGCGTGCCTGGGAAGCGGCGCCCCAGGGGGATTGTTCACCCCAAGCTTAACATTTGGGGCTCTCCTCGGCGGTACAATGGGGCATCTCTGGTCAGGGTTTTGGCCCGGCGCCACACCTGGCAGTTACGCGGTCATCGGAGGTGCCGCAATTCTGGCCGCCTGCATGCAAGCCCCTCTAGCCGCTATCGTGCTGGTCTTGGAACTCACCCACCACATCACAACGATCATGGTGCCTGTCCTGGTTGCCGTCGCAGGCGCCTCTGTCACAGCGCGAATAGTCGACAGACGATCTGTCTACTCCGGCTCTCTCCATCTCAAACGGCAGGCCGCCCAAGATCAGTCGAACGACACGGTCCTATGGGGACGGCCCCTTTCTAAGGATTTTACAACCATATCGATCTCTGCCAATTACCTGGAAGTTTTAGAGCGCCTACTCGCCAACACAAACTCCCCGCGCCCACTCTATGTGCTAGACGGGAATGCCCAGCTGGCTGGTCGCATCCTGCCAGCCCGCGCCCTCCATCCACAAGCACTACCCCCTGTGCTAGTAACCGGCGCTGCAGGTGATTTCATAGAACCGGTTCAAGCGCTGAGCCCCCTCATGAGTCAAGCCGAAGTGATTGCGCGCCTGGATACTGAACCGAGTGGGGAATTACCCGTGATCGACCGGAAGAACGGCCGCTTCCTGGGGATCGTGAGACGTGAGTGAATAATGGTCTACTACACGCAGTTGCGCCGCGCCTACGATAATCCGCCACCCCCCTGCTTGCGACCACGACCAGCAGATCCTGCCGCTCGACGACCCGCCGTTCTGACCATTGCGCACGCATCCGGCGGGGCCAAACCCGTCCTCCTAAGGTTTACGCCCCACATCCATCACCGATCATGAAACAATACGCCATCAAATACCGTGACCACTCTCAGGGATCTGTTTTGAAGACCCCCCACAATGCTAGACGGATTCCGCTGGTAGTTTTCCAGTCTTCTCGCCAGCGTGCGTGATCTTAGTAGCCGTTCCCGGACGGCCAGCGGGGCGGCGCGCTGATGCACGATTCGTCCTTGCACCTTGCCCATAGAACACGTACGACACACGGGGGAATCACAGGATCCGGAAGGTCATGCTGGTATACAATATGACCACGCGGCCGGCCATATTCGCGCCGCCTGTTTTAGGGCTTTTTGGGCGTGGTATATTTGACTTCTTTATGGAACGGTTCCCAGATGGTCTCGTAGCCTACGTAACCCTTCTCGTTCGGCGCTTTTTGCCGCGTTGTCAGAAAGCGCGATTTGCCTTCCGGGACCGGACGCTTGGTTTTTGTGGGCTCGCTCATTGTTTACCTCTCGATGGCAAATGGGGCGCGGAATCCCCGATACCAAGCTACCCAACGCGCAACAGATCGAGCGATAGAGTTAAGCCCGGTTACCGGGATTGGATTCAGCACTGCACTTCCTTTTGCGCAGGCTGTTTTCACACTATTCAAAGCGGAACGGCACGACAGTTACTCAGGTCTGGGGCCGCTTCTATCTTGCCACCGTACTGAATTTCCTCATCAGTGGCATCACGTACCATCACTATCTCAAGCTTGAAAATCACTTCCCGGCCGCACAGCGGGTTATTGCCGTCAATCGTCACCGTTCTGGCATCCACTCTGGTCACAAGAAAACTCTTGGTTTGACCGTTGTCATTTTCCATAAGAATAGCCGTGCCGACTTCACGGTATTCCGCTGGGACGTTCGCTATGGATTCGATAACCACAAGCGCTTCATCCCGGGGGCCATATATGTCGTTGCAGTCTATGTGTACCTCGATAACATCGCCCTCGGATTTGCCTTCCAGCGCGTCCATGACCCGGGGCGACAATATCTCAGTGACGCCATGGACATAGCCAAGAGGAAACTCGACCTGCGTTAGCACATGGCATGTTTTCTGGTCGATAACCTTGTATGTCAGTTCGACATATTTGTTGGCTTCGATGATCGCTTTCATGAGTATCCCGACGTTTCAGAAAATAGAGGCGGCAAAGATGCGTACCTCACCTTGTTCATAGCCTAGCACCAGCCGACCGAGCCATTCCCCTTCCCTCTTCGTGCTTCGGACCCGGTACAGAACCGTGACATGCTGCCCTCTACGGATGATACCAAGGTAATCCCATTCTTTGTGCAAGCTTCGGGTCAGTTCGCTGTTGGCGAACTGTTTGCCGACTTCGACTTCATTGAGGCCGAGCAGCAGATCGTAGGAGAAATTGCGGATGAATTTGCCGTATTGCCCCTGGTTGGAGTATTTGATCAGGTCGCGCCACATGGGGTGGGCGAGCGCCAGAATCGCCTCGTCGGTGTGGTCGATGATGTTCGTGGGGGTCTTGGGTGTGGCCTGCGCGACAGGGCTTGTCATGAGCAATTCCTCTGAAACAACCGCTAATAGGCGTACGTGGCTTCAGGGTGGCCGGCAGCGGCCATGTCACGCGCGCCGCCGAAGCTGCGCCTCACTCATTCTTGCCAACCAAGTGGTAGCATGGGGCCTTTTCCATGGTGTATTCTCCGGTCTCCGGATTCCGACGCGATACGGTGAGCACGTGCCAGTTTGCATCGTCGAGCTTCATCGCGTCCCCCCGGTAGTAGTAACCTGGCCAGCGGGTTTCCTTGCGGAACAGGGTATGTTGCATAACCGCTTCGGAGGTGAGGTGGCGATGCTTCAGTTCCCAGGCGCGCAACAGCTCGTGGATGTCCTCGGCGGCGATCTTTTCAAGGTCTTCTTCCATGATCTTGAGCTTTTTCAGGCCGATCTGCAGCAGTTTGTCGTTGGTCATATAGTTGACTGTCGCCCCTGCACAGTACTCGTCCATCAATTTCTGCAGACGGTCCAGGCCCTGTCTGGGGTTGATGTAGTGCGGGTTGACGCTACCCGCCGTGATTTCGTTGCGGTTGACCCTGTAATGCTCCATCGGCTTGAAGATTTCTTCCCCACGGCGCTGGATCTGCGCATCGGAAATCTGAATGCCCTCGGCCTTACCGTCGTCGATGTATTTGCATGCAGCCTTGGCGGCCAGACGGCCTTCGGTAAAAGAGCCCGACGAAAACGCGTGCGGCGTACCGCCGACGGCATCGCCCGCGCCGAACAGGCCTTCCACCGTGGTCATGCGGTTGTAGCCCCAGTAGTACTCCGGAGGGGAAATGTCCTCCGGGCCTGAGCACCAGGCGCCGCAACCGGTCGCGTGCGAGCCCATCACATACGGCTCGGAGGTGGTCAGTTCCGGGTTTTCATACTTCGGATTGACATCAGTCGCCGCCCACAGCACGGCCTGACCCACGGTCATGCCGAGGAAGTTATGCCAGCCGATCTCCTCAAGGTGCGGATCCTGGAAGGCCTCCATCGTCACCATGTGGATAGGACCGCGGCCGGCGTTCACCTCGGAGATGAATGCGTGGTTGCGCAGGCAGGTCGGAATAGGTTTGTGAGACAAGTGCTGGCCTTCGGTATCCAGGTATTCCTTGCCGACCATTTCAGTCAGCGCCGGGAACCACTTCGACTCGTACTCCTCGCCATTGCAGTTCTGCGTGTAGGTCTTGAGGTGCAGAAAATACGCTCCCACCGGACCGTAACCGTCCTTGAATCGCGCCAGGACGATACGGTTTTCCATCTGGGTCATTTTCGCGCCTGCCTGAATCATCAGGCCATAGGCTGAACCCGACGACCACGGCGCATACCAGACGCGACCCGCACCTTCACCGACTGAGCGCGGCTTGAATATGTTGGAGGCTCCGCCCGCCCCAACAATCACCGTCTTGGACTTGAAGACGTGGTAATCACCGGTACGGACGTTAAAGCCGACCGCACCGGCCACGCGGTTCTCCTTGGCATCATCCATCAACAGATGAGTGATGCAGACCCGGTTGAAGACCTTGTCGGCGGATTTCTTGGCGGCCTCGGCGACGATCGGCTTGTAGGATTCGCCGTGAATCATGATCTGCCAACGCCCTTCGCGCTGATAAGCGCCGGTCTTGGGATCGCGCATTATCGGCAGGCCCCACTCCTCGAACTGGTGAACGGCTGAATCAACGTGACGCGCCATATCGAACAGCAGGTCTTCGCGCACCATCCCCATCAGGTCCATCCGCGCGTAACGGACGTGATCTTCAGGCTTGTTCTCGCCCCAGCGCGTACCCATGTAACAGTTGATTGCGTAGAGGCCCTGAGCCACCGCACCCGAACGGTCCATATTGGCCTTTTCGGCGATGACGATCTTCTTGTCCTGCCCCCAATAGCGCGCTTCCCACGCGGCGCCCGTGCCGCCCAGGCCCGCTCCTACGACAAGTATGTCGATATTGTCTTCGACAACCGTGTTGTAAGCCATTAGTAGTACACCCCTTCTTTCATCACGAGACCGTTCGATTCCAGCGTGTGCAGATCGCCTTCATCCATACGAATGTATTTAGGCTCGTTAAACAGCAACTGGCTATCACGCATTGCTTGGCTCGGCGCAGGCACATCGGAGAGTTGAGGAATGTGTTTACCCCAGGGTTTGGTCGTAATCGGCGCCAGCAGTTCCATGTCTTTTTCGCCATTGCGGAACTTGATGCGCCAGGCAATGACGCCTTTTTGCTCGTCGCGGCGGACGCGCACAGAATGTCCCAGCGGGGCGAAGTCGGCGTAGCCGCGCACATCGATCGCGTCCTGCGGGCAGGCCTTGACGCACGAGTAGCACTCCCAGCACATGTTCGGCTCAATGTTGTAGGCGCGCCGCGTGACTTTATCGATGTGCATGATGTCTGACGGACAGATGTCAACACAGTATCCGCAGCCATCGCAACGCGTCATGTACACAAAGGTAGGCATGGTGCTCCTCTCGATTGATTGGCCCGTTAAAAATGGTTGGGCGCTTCACGCTTGATTCCCAATCCCATGTTGGGCGGCTTGGCGCCCATGTAGGTCGGGATATCCGGAAACCTCGCCTGCACTTTAGGATCCGACAAATCGTAGATTGCGGGCATGTTTTCCCTCGAGCCATCCGCCTTGGTAATGCGCTTCTGGAACGCGGCCGCGGGCTTGAAGAACATGTGCGCGAATTTGGACCAGTACACCGAGCCGAAGAGCAAGGTGCTGAAGGCGACGAACAACACGAAGAACAGCATGTTCAGTGCGCCGAGCCCCATGGTGAAAGACCAGAGCAGCGCAAAGGTGCCCATGCCGAGCAGGCCTATGATAAAAAGGTCGCCACGCCCGTTGAGGTGATACCACTTGACGCCCTCGCTGGCGACGTCGACGCGGATGCTGAACCAGAACCAGTAACCCCCCAGGCACAGCATGGCCGCGCCCAGATACCAAAGCAGCGGCAGGATTTTCGGCACCGGATCGTTCAAGGTCGGATAGGCAAAGATCAGTATCACCGTGGTGACGACAAAAATTATGAAGCCGTACATAGTGAAGAGGTGGGAAATGCGGCGCTTCGGATTGTCGAATTCGCCCGAGGTCAGCACCTCCTTGGCGACGGTCTTCAAGGCCAGCGCGCTTTTTTCACCGGTACTTAGCGTGCGCGTCGCTTTCTTTTTTGCCTTCCTGGCATTCTCGAAAAAGTATTGGGCGCTTTTCTTGTGACGCATGTCGAGCATCGTCCCGGCCACCACCAGTAGGAGCATCAGCAGGACGTAGACCTGCATGACAAGCGGGGACAGAAAAACGGTAAGATCAGCGAAAGGATTGCTGGTGAACATTAGATTGCCCCCGGTTAGCGTTCGCGAATCAACGGAGCCTACGACGCTATAGCCACCTCAAGCGCTAGGTCCTGGGCCAGACATCGAACAAGACAAACCAACGCTCAGCGCATCGCTCACCGAGTAACACTGTCTTTACCACGTTCACGCTAATAAAGTCAACCTCCATGTGAACGCCGGAGCTTCGTCCGCGGACATATGGGTGGGCTTGACCCACCCGCTATCCGAGTAAATATCCCCCGGCAGAGCCGGGGGCTTTAATTTGTGAGCCGCTCAAAGCGGCTATAGACATCATGTATTGACCTGCCCGGCCTCAAGCGACGTGGATTAAGCTTGAGGTCGGGAAAACCACCATCAGCTCAGAGCCACAATTGAGGGGGCAGGTCATGACGAAGTTTAGCAAGTACATAGGCTTGGATACACATAAGGACACGATAGCGGTGGCTATTGCCGAGGCCGGCCAGAGTAAGCCGCGCTACTACGGGGAGATCGCCAACACCCCGGAGGCGGTGGCCAAGCTCGTGAAGAAGTTGAGCCCGGCCGGTGAGGTGCTGTCGTTCTGCTACGAGGCCGGCCCCTGCGGCTACGGCATCCACCGGCAGTTGACCCATCTGGGCCATGCCTGCGCCGTGGTCGCCCCCTCGCTCATCCCCGTAAAGCCCGGGGATCGGGTGAAGACCGATCGCCGGGATAGCGAATCGCTCGCCCGCTTGCATCGCGCCGGCGAGCTCACGGCGGTCTGGGTCCCAGGACCCGAGCAAGAGGCGGTGCGCGACCTCACCCGCGCCCGGGAAGACACCAAGGCCCTCGAGCGGCAGGCCAAGCAGCGCCTATCGGCCTTTCTCCTGCGTCATGGTCGCCTCTATGCCGCGGGCAAGACCAAATGGACCAAGGCCCATGGTGAGTGGCTCATGACCCTCAAGTTCGAGGCCCCCGTCCAGCAGAACGTCTTCCAGGAGTACGTCGATACCGTGGCCCATCTCACCGGCCGGGTGGCGGCCCTGGAAGAGGAGATGGTGCGGGTCCTGGACGATTTCTCATTAGCCCCCATCGTGCGCGCCTTGATGGCGCTGCGCGGCATACAGCTCGTGACGGCCCTTACCGTGGTCGCCGAGATCGGGGATCTCACGCGCTTTACCTCGCCCCGGCAGCTCATGAGCTATCTGGGGCTCGTGCCCTCCGAATCCTCCAGTGGCGCCACCACCCGCCGCGGCGGCATTACCAAGACCGGCAATGGGCACGTCCGGCGGGTGCTCACCGAGGCCGCCTGGTGCTACCGCTTCCCGGCGCGCAAGACCGCGCATCTGCAACGGCGGGCCAAGAACACCAGCGATCCCGTGCAGGCCATCGCCTGGAAGGCCCAGAAGCGGCTCTGCGGCCGTTACCAGCACCTGATCCGCGCCGGCAAGATCAAGGTGCAGGTGTGCACGGCCATTGCCCGTGAGCTCACAGGCTTCCTGTGGGCCGTGGCCTGTGCCGTCCAGACGGAGACCCAGTAACCAACATAGCGCATAAGACTTCGAGTATACTATAATTGTCAGTGTGACTGGTAAACTATTAACCATGAGACGTGAGTCTTTATATCAAGGCAGGAGTGGCCCGGTGGGAGAATCCTCGGCCCCCCTATGAGGCGCCGATTCAACCCGGTGACCCTCGATTATAGAGCGAGGCAGCTCCACGACGAAGCGAAGTCAGGCGGTATCCAACCCGCGTATATCAGAGTGATCGACCGTCGTTAACAGCCGCTCGTGCCTTGACTCAAAGACTTACGGACAAAAGGAGCGAAAAGACAAAAGAAAACCCATACCAGTAGTTGACAGGTCAATACATATCAGGGGGTCGCTTACGCGGCCCCGGTTCTTGGGGGCCACCGCACGGTGGCCCATCAACGCCACAGGTTCATTTGGTCCAGGCGCTGATCTTCTTGCTCTTGGTTTCTGATGTACTCCCGGATGGTGGCCTCATCGCGCCCGACCGTGGAGACAAAGTACCCTCGGGCTCAGAAGTGCTGCCCGACGAAGTTGCGTTTCCGTTCCCCGTACACGCGTGCCAGATGAATGGCGCTCTTGCCCTTGATGTACCCGACCACCTGTGAGACTGCGTACTTGGGTGGAATCGATATCATCATGTGCACATGATCTGACATCAGGTGGCCCTCCTCGATCCGGCTTTCCTTGCGTTCTGCCAGATTGCGGAATATTTCGCCTAAGTGCTGCCGCAGCTGGGCGTATAGCGTTTTTCGGCGACATTTCGGGATAAACACCACATGATATTTGCACTCCCACTTCGAGTGGCTTAGGCTTTGATACTCGTCCATCGTGAAATTTCCTCTTCGTTAGCTTGGCGGCTCACGAATGGGAGTTTCGTCGATGGACTCCCCTATTTGTCAAACTTTACCTGCCTCCCCGGCAGAGCCGGGGGGCCTCCCTTTGTAGGCTAGAGGCAAATGGCGGGTCTTAACCATCGTATCGTTGATCTCGCTGGAAAGGTCGAGCTGGAGTTGCTCGAAGCTGGTCTTGACTTCCTTAGGCTGTCGGCAGTTCTGGTAGATCTCGGCAAAACACCGCTCGAAGTCGACACCGGAGCCAACCGTGCTGATAACTTCGTCACTGGCCCCGATACACCTCCGAATAGTGGGAACTTCTGCGACACCAGCTCGCACACCCGCGCGCCTGCCCCATTGCTGTGGTCTATGAAGTTCACAACCACTACATAGAATTTTTGCCCGTAGCGGTGGCGCCGTCCAATGCGTTGTTCGATGCGCAGCGGGTTCCAGGGCAGGTCATAGTTTGATGCCGAGCGAACAGAACTGGAGGTTGATGCCTTCGGGCCCAGCCTTGGTGGCAATCATGACCTTACCGCGCTCCATGAACCGTTCGACCAGGGCCGCGCGGGTGTCGGCAGTCTTAGAACCTGTGATGAGATCGGTGCCTTCGTGGCGCTTCCACCAGTCCTTGTCGATTGCCTGCGCGCGCTGGCCGCTATTGGTGCCGTTGAAGAGTACGATGCCGTCTCCGAATGGCGTAGCGGCCAGGAAGTCGAGGAGGTATTGTTGCGTGCGCTTGGATTCGGTGAAGATGATAGCCTTCCTGGCCGCACCCAACCGATCCAGCTCACCGAAGGCGCGATCCAGAGCGGTGAGCAGCGCCTTGCCCTTGGCGTTGTCACGGGTGTTGGTTGCCAGCGTTCTGAAGTGGCGGAGCTACTCGATTTCCTGCGCGATGGCATCACGCCTGGTGCGGCTCGCTGCCTTTGTGCCCGACTCTTTGTCTCCCCATTCGTCGGCGGCCTCGGCGAGCGACTCGTAGTCCTCATCTAGTTCGTCGAAGAGATTGGGAACGACGGTAGCTTCATTCACAGTCCGTGTCTCGCGTCCGGTTGTGCAGAATTTTTTGGAACGTATTGAGGACCGCACGGTGCGCCTCGCGCCATGCCTCTATCGCGGCGACATTGTCGGGCGTTGCGATACTGGCACGCACGTAGTCGCCGGCGCGATTAACCTTCGACTTCGAGCCTCCTGGCTAACCAGATCCCTCAGCCATGTGCCATTGATGCCGAACGTACAAGCTCAAGGGCGCGGAGCCAGCATGCTGACAGAGTATCCCTCTAGAGCGGAAGGTTGTGCATCATGGTGCCTTCAGAGGCTGACTTGCGCCATTAACGAACATTAATCGACGGGCCAGCGCGGCGCCACGAAAACGCAGCGCCTCGGCGTACTCGGGTGACGCGTACCACACCTTTGTACCGATAGCGGCGGTTGGTGAGGTCGCGGGCCTTGGGGGCGTGTTGCCGGAGAACATCGGTCTGGCCCTGATAGGCCGAATCACCCCATACCCGGGTCTCCTCGCCATGGAGCAGATCCGGCAGGACCGTGACGTCATGGACGTGGGCGGCAGTGGCCACTACAGCATGGATGACCTTGGTCTTGCTGTCGACCCCGATGTGGGCCTTTACCCCTTTCAGGGGGTTCATGCCGAAGTACCACTGATTCCCCTTCGTGGACCTCCTGGATCCCTTTTTCCACTTCGCTTACCGACAGAGATGCCCCGATCCCGCGCACTGCCGGGCGAGACCGCAAGACAACTCACGCACGAAAACCGACACACCATGGGCGTTTTTGGGCTCTACCTGGCTCTATTTAAAGGGATCTTCAGGAGGTCGTCCGGTACACTTTGCGCCGACTTGAATGTTCCGCCGGTGTACCGGTACCCTATATTCTTCATTAAGAAGAACGCATAAGTCATTGATAAAGTGGGGTGAGCGATGGGATTCGAACCCACGACAACCGGAATCACAATCCGGGACTCTAACCAGCTGAGCTACGCTCACCATAACGATCGGGATGACGGTGTGGCACGCCCGGCAGGAATCGAACCTGCAACCAACGGCTTAGAAGGCCGTTGCTCTATCCATTGAGCTACGGGCGCCTCATTCCTGTTGGTCGGGGTAGAGGGATTCGAACCCCCGACACCCTGCTCCCAAAGCAGGTGCGCTACCAGGCTGCGCTATACCCCGAGCATGCCTTCGCCCAATGCGGCGAAGGGGCAAAAATATACGCGGAGCGGCCGACTTCGTCAATGATCGCGTAGCCATCCGGGCGCGCGCCATGGACCCCATGGATTATGGCTTGGCCACGTCCGTGGGTCATGGGATGATAGGGCTTTCTTCCGGATGACCTCTATGACTGCGCGCCTCATCGACGGCAAACAAATCGCCGCGTCTATCCTGGCCGACATCAAGGAGCGGATCGATGCGCGCGAGAGCCATGGCCTGCGGCGCCCAAACTTGGCGGTCATCCTGATCGGTGACGATCCGGCCTCCGCAATCTATGTCCGCAACAAGACCGAGGCCTGCAGGCGCGTTGGCATCGGATCCGTCCCGCATATCCTGAAGACCGCCCCCACCGAGGCCGAACTTCTCGCACTCATTACGCGACTGAACGAAGACGAGAGTATCGATGGGATCTTGCTACAGCTGCCGCTACCCGCCCCTTTGCGGCCCGAGCTTTTCATAGAGCACATCCTGCCGACCAAGGATGTCGACGGCTTCCATCCCTATAACATGGGGCGGCTCGCAGTGCGTCGCCCGGCGCTACGGCCGTGCACCCCGGCGGGGGTGATGACGCTCCTGCACCACACGGGTATCCCGCTCCGTGGGCTCCATGCAGTCGTCGTCGGGGCCTCGAATCATGTCGGGCGCCCGATGGGCCTTGAGCTGCTGCTCGCCGGGTGCACGGTGACGACCTGCCATAGATTCACGAACGGCCTTCGTGGCCATGTCGCGGCCGCCGACATCCTGATCGCAGCGGCTGGCAAACCGCATCTCATACCCGGGGATTGGATCAAGGAAGGGGCCATCGTCATCGACATCGGCATGAATCGCCTGGCAAACGGCCACCTGGTCGGTGATATCGATTTCGCAGAAGCAGAAAAACGAGCAGGATGGATCACGCCGGTGCCTGGTGGAGTAGGACCGATGACGGTCTCCACCCTGCTCGCCAACACGCTCGAGGCCGCCACGCTCCGATCTGCATCGTGAGGTCGGAGTGCGCAGCCGGGAGGTGCCGCGCGCCGGACCTTTTAAGGACCTTTCCGGCGCGCGTCGATCGGACTACTGGCTGGAGGTGCTCTTCTTCTTCGTGGTCGAAGACGACATCCCCTTCATCGACGACATGCCGCTTGACGAGGAGCCGCTGGCCGCCGGGGCAGTAGGTGCCGCCGATCCGCCGGTCGTGGAGGAGCTGCTGCTCGGGCTTGTGGTCGTGCCCGCGCCGGTGCTGGACGACGAGCTGGCGGGTTTGGCGGTCGTCGACGAGGCGCTGTTATTGGCGGCCTTATGGCAGCCGGCTAGCGCGAAGAGGACGGCCGATGCAAGGATCAATTTCTTCATTATGATCTCCGGTACATTGGGGGTTTAACGGAGCACACGCTCCAGCCCCTCATTATATCCAATGAAGAGGCCGCAGGATGCAAGATATTTTTTCGAGGACACCGCCTGTCGGGGCATTCCCCCGGGATTCGACCCAACGGGCCCGGATGAGCGGCTTTCCCGTGCCTATGGGCGGTAGCGGTCGCGCAGATAGGGCAGCGCCCAGGGGCGCAACCGCTCGCGGACCGTGGGCTCGAGATGGCGAAAAGAGCGCACCAGACCGCGGCATGATACGGCCCCGCAGGCGCATGGAAATCCTGGAAAATCCGCCTCGTCTATGGCGCAGGAATAGTCCCAGGTGATCTCCTCGTGGGCGGCGATGTCGCGCAATGCCTGGAGCACCAGGCCGTCGGCGAAGCCCGCGTTCGGCGCGCACGAATGGTTCACGAAATCGTCGGCCGCGCCCGAGGGGCCCAGATAGAGATCGTCTCCCACCTGCAGGTGATAGTCCCCAAAATCGACCTGCGCGCGCGAAAGGAGCGGCCCGCTAAACCGGATCAGCGTGGTACCTGCCGCAATGGGTACGCTGGCGAATACGCCGCGCCCATGCTGCGGGCTTTCGCGGACATAGATCATGGCAGCGACCTCCTCCCCCCTCATGTTACACTGTCTCTTATGCGTGCCTACCTGGAGCTTATGCGTCATATCCTCGACCACGGGGTCGCCAAAGGTGACCGCACCGGCACCGGAACCTTGAGCGTATTCGGATACCAGATGCGCTTTGCGCTCGACGAGGGCTTCCCGCTGGTCACGACCAAGCGCCTGCACCTGCGCTCCATCATCCACGAGCTTCTGTGGTTCCTCAAGGGGGACACGAATATCCATTATCTGCATGAGCAAGGGGTCCACATCTGGGATGAATGGGCGGATGCCGATGGCAACCTGGGGCCCATCTATGGGGCCCAGTGGCGCTCGTGGCCGGCAGCGGATGGCCAGACCATTGACCAGATTCGTGATGTCGTCGAGACCATCCGGCGCGATCCCGACTCCCGCCGGCTCGTCATATCGGCGTGGAACGTGGCGGCCCTGCCGCGGATGCGGCTTGCCCCCTGTCACGCGCTCTTCCAGTTCTATGTCGCTGATGGCCGGCTTTCCTGCCAGCTCTACCAGCGCAGCGCCGACGTCTTTCTCGGTGTGCCGTTCAATATCGCCTCCTACGCACTGCTTACGCACATGGTGGCACACGTCACTGGCCTTCAGGTCGGGGATTTCATTCACACGCTGGGCGACGCGCATCTCTATCGCAACCATATCGATCAGGCACACGAGCAACTGGCACGCGCACCGCGCCCGCTGCCGCGGCTTGCGCTGAACCCCGATGTCACCGATCTCTTTGCGTTTCGTTTCGAGGATGTCGAGATCCGTGGCTACGATCCCCATCCGGCCATCAAGGCCCCGGTCGCGGTATGAGGCTCGCGCTGCTCGTGGCGGTCGCGCGCAATGGCACCATCGGTCGCGACAATGGCCTCCCTTGGCACCTGCCGGACGACTTGCGCCGGTTCCGGGCGCTTACGCTCGGCAAGACCGTCATCATGGGCCGCAAGACCCATGAATCGCTGCCTGGCGCCCTGCCGGGCCGGCATAGCATCGTCGTATCGCGGGATAGCGGGTACGTGGCCGCACGAGAGGATGCGGAGGTCGTCGGCTCCCTGGACGACGCCTTGGGGCGGGCGCGCTCCACGGAGGTGTTCATCATCGGTGGGGCGAGCCTCTATGCGCAAACCCTGGCCCGCGCCGACCGCCTCTATCTAACGGAGATCGACGCCGATGTGGCGGGCGACGCCTTTTTCCCCCGGTTTGACCGCGCCGACTGGGAGACGATCGCCGACGAGGCGCATTACGCCGATGATCGCCACTCCCACGCCTTCCGCTTTCTGACCCTCGAACGGCGCCCGCGCCCTCCAAGAGGCGGCTAGGCGAACGACCCCATCAGTTGTTCCGCGAGCGCACGCTGGGCCGGGTTACCTTCCGCGCATACCTCTTCGAGTATCCCGCGCGCACCATCCTTGTCGCCCATATCGATGTAGACGCGCGCCAGATCGAGCTTGGTGTCAATGGCCTGGCCGTCGGTGTGTATGTCGGCCTCGAGCACCAGCTCGCCCTCCTCCGCCCCACCCGACACCGCCTCAAAAGGCGGCTCGCCGGCAAACAGTGTCTCGCGGGCTCGTTGATCGGGTGCGGAATTCCCCAGATCCAGATCGCGGGCCGTCAGATCCTGGGTCTCGTCTTCGTCGAACCGGATCGCGAACTCGTCAGCGCCCCCATCCGTCTTGGCCGCAGGCTCCAGGGAGTGATCCCACTGAAAGTCGACAGACTCGGCCTGAGCATCCTCAGCCGACGAGGCGTCCGGGAGGCGCCCCTCCGTATCTTCCACGAGCTCTGATGGGCGCCCCAGGTCGAGCGAAAAGTCCAAGACGCCGTCATCATTGAGCCCGGATTCGGACTCCTTCTGATCGGCGATAGCAGGTTCGGCCCGTAGGGACCCTAGAGATTCCGTGTTCAGGACCTCATCACCCGTAGACCAGTCCAGGGATCCCTCCCCGTCATCGAGGCCGGCCGGTGCCGCCCGCGGCGCGGATACCTCCGCGAGCTCGCGCGCCACGGCCGCGAAATCGATACGATCGGAGAGCCCTGCGCCGGATGCCGGCTCATCGTCACCTGTCACCACACCCGCGTCAGGCTGCGAGATCCGTGCATTGCCCTTAAAAAGCGGATTAGACGGATCAAGCTTACGTCCCAGCTCCTCGACCTTTTGCCACGCCGGGCCACGGCCCTCGGAGGCCGCATAGATCTCCTCGGCGACGATCTCAAAGGCCTTCTTGTCATGGCGCTGGAGATAGATCTCGAGCAGCTTCAGCTTCAACTCCAGGCGTGCTGGCTCCTTGGTCGCGGCCTCTCGCAGGATCTCCTCGGCTTGTTCGTCGCGCCCATAGGCGAGATAGACATCCGCCTCCGCCAAGGGATCCACCTCGTCGGCATGCAGGGCACCGCCGGCATTACCCTGACTGAACTCGCTCAAAAACGAGACGTCCGGGGTCTTTGGCAATCCCGCCGTATCAGGCATCTGCCCTTCCGAACTCAACCCGCCCCCCGACAGGATGCTTTCTTCAAACTCCGCCATGCTCTGGCGCCGCCTGCGAATCGCGAGCAATCCGCCGCCAAGGACGATCACCAGCAAGGCCCCTAGGATGGGGGTACGTTCCGAGGTCAGCAGGGTCGACAGAAATGACGGCGCGGGCGATGGCGGCGGCAGCGGCCTGACCGGTGCGGTGATCCGGTGTACGGGTAGGATCGCATGGGGCTTGATCGCAGCGGCATCGGGCATGGCATGCCCGACCGGCTGCGTGGCGGCCGCCGGGACGGCCTTGGCGATGGCGCCTGTGGCGACCACCGGGGCATGGGCGGCACGCGCCGCGGCCTGCCGCTGCAATAATGCGAGCTCCTGATCTTCCAGGGTCATGAGCCGCCGGGTCTTCTGCAGTTCCTTTTGCAGGCGTTGCACGCGGCGCTCGAACGAGGTCGAGCCGCCCTTGCCGCCACCACCGGCCCCGGCGACCGTAGTCAGCCGCGCGGCCTCGATATGCAAAGGCCGCTGCACGGCCGGCACCAGGCGCGCCTGCGTCAATGTCCCGGCCACACCGGCACTCGCGCGGGTGGCACTCGCCGGGGTTTGCGCAAGTTGCATCTTGTAATGGCGCCAGGCCCGGTCCTGGGACGCGAGCCACATCGTGGCATGGTGCGCACTGAGCGCGCGAATCTCCTGCGCCGTCGGGATTTTCAGCACGGCCCCCGCGCGCAAGTCATTCACGTTCCTGTGAAAGAACGCCCCCGGATTCGTGCGCAGAAAGGCCTCCAACGCCTGCGGGATAGTGCCGCCATGAGGCGCTGTGCGGGTCGCCACCGCCCACAGCGTCTCCCCGGGACGGACGACGGTGGTCGCCGGCCGCCGTGATCGCTGCGGTCGGACCGGCGCCGAGACAGCCGCCGCGGCGATCGACCGCAGCTGGGGCATCGGTCCGCCCTGCGGCAGCATCGTGACTCCGTTTGTCGGGTTCAGGAGCGCCGTATACATGTGCAACAGGGAGCCGCCCGACCAGCGCACATGCAGCAGAAAATGCAGAAACGGCTCATTGATCGGTTGGCGACTCTGCAACATGATCTCATAGCCGCTGCCAACGCGCCGTACGCGGCAGTGGATCGCGCGCAGGGCCCGCGATTTCCGGAGCCCCGCGGCCGCGAAGTCGGCACCGGACGCGATCGCCACATGCACGGAGTGACGCTCGTTGCGGTGTAGTGACAAAAGCGGGATCTCGGCGCGCAGCGGTTGCCCCAGGTTGGAGGTGACCGTCAGCGACCCCAGGCCCAGGGCCTGCGCGAGTGGCGCATAGAATAGCGCGGTCGCCCAGAGGATCGGGACCATTCTCGACCGATGTTTGCGATTCTTCGCCATTACGCCTGCTCCTGGGGGCCCATTTCGCTCCCCGAGATTTCATGGATTTCGAGGGTCTTCTTGAGAAATCCCTCGAATTGGTTCTTCGGACTATAGACTATAAAAACGTCGCCACCAAACGCTCGGCGATCTGGATACTGTTCAAGGCCGCGCCTTTGCGCAGATTGTCCGACACTACCCACAGATCGAGCCCGCGCGGGTGCGACAGATCCTCGCGGATGCGACCCACGAACACCGGATCGCGTCCCGCCGATTCGGTGACCGCGGTCGGGTAGCCGCCCGCCCGGCGCTCGTCCAGGACCACGACCCCAGGGGCCTTTTCGAGCAGCGCACGCGCTGCCGCAGCCGTCAGTTTCTCGCGGGTCTCGATATGCAGGGCCTCGGAGTGGCCGTAGAGCACCGGCACCCGCGCGGTCGTGGGATTCACGCGAATCGAGGGGTCACCCATGATCTTGTTCGTCTCCCACACCATCTTCATCTCTTCTTTGGTATAGCCATTTTCGAGAAAGACATCAATATGGGGCAACACATTGAAAGCGATGGGCTTGGGATAGACCTTACTGGTCACAGGCTGGCCCGAGAGCACCGCGCGCGACTGCGCTGCCAGTTCTTCCAGGGCCTCTTTCCCGGTGCCTGATACTGATTGATAGGTACAGACGTTGATACGCTCGATGCCGACCGCATCATAGAGCGGCTTCAAGGCCACCACCATCTGGATGGTCGAGCAATTGGGATTGGCGATGATCCCGCGCGCCGTGTATCGCGCGATATCCTGCGGATTCACCTCGGGCACCACCAGCGGAATATCGTCTTCGTAGCGGAAATGGGCGGTGTTGTCGATGACGACGCAGCCGGCGGCCGCCGCCTTCGGGGCATAGATCGCGGAGATCTCGCCGCCCGCCGAAAACAGACCGATCTGCACCTTGCTAAAATCGAAGGTCGCAAGGTCGAGCACCGTAAGCTCGTTATCGCCCGACCGCACCTTGGCCCCCACCGAGCGTTGCGAGGCCAGCGCATAGAGATGGCGTACCGGAAACTTACGTTCCGCGAGCATCGCCAACATGACCTCGCCGACCGCGCCGGTCGCCCCCACCACCGCGACATCGAAAGTGTGCGTCATACCTTATAAGACTCCGGGCCTCAAGGCCGCTTCACGGAAAATCAAGAGAGCGCGGATCGTAACGCCGCGACCACGGCGTCCCCCATGGCGCGGGTAGAGACCGCGGCCGGCCCGCCCTCGCGGATGTCGGCCGTGCGCAGGCCGCTATCGAGCACCGCCGATACCGCCGCCTCGACGCGTGCGGCTAATGACGGCTCGTGAAAGCTATAGCGCAGCATCATCGCCACCGACAGGATGGTGGCCAACGGATTGGCGATACCCTTGCCGGCGATATCTGGTGCCGAGCCATGGATGGGCTCATAGAGCCCGCGGTCGGTCTCATTCAACGACGCCGAAGGCAGCATCCCGATCGAGCCGGTGAGCATGGCTGCCGCGTCCGACAGGATGTCGCCGAACATATTGGTCGTGACCAGCACATCAAACTGCTTGGGGGCCCGCACCAGCTGCATGGCGGCGTTATCGACATACATATGGGTGACCGCGACGTCCGGATAACGGCTGGCGACGCGCGTCACCACCTCGCGCCATAGCTCGGTGGCCTCGAGGACATTGGCCTTATCCACTGAGCACACCCGGTGGGCGCGGGTGCGGGCGGTCTCGAAGGCGCGCACCGCCACCCGCTCGATCTCCGATTCGGAATAGACAAGCGTGTTGAAGCCCTGGCGTTCGCCGGTATCCAGCGTGCGTATACCGCGCGGTTCCCCGAAATAGATGCCGCCCGTAAGCTCGCGCACGATCATGAGATCGAGTCCGGCAACCACCTCGGGACGCAGCGTCGAGGCGCCCGCCAGCTGCGGGTACAGGATCGCGGGCCGCAGGTTGGCAAAAACGCCCAATGCCGCGCGCAGGCCGAGCAGGGCCTTCTCGGGCCTCAGGGCGATCGGCAAGGCCTCCCATTGGCGTCCGCCGACCGCCCCGAGCAAAATGGCATCGGCCTCGCGGGCGAGCTTCAGCACCTCCTCGGGCAACGGCTGGCCGTGAACGTCATAGGCCGCGCCCCCGACTAGGCCGTATTCGATCTCCACGGCCAGGCCACTCTCGTCGCGCAGGCATTCCAGTACCCGCACCGCCTCCGCCACCACTTCAGGCCCAATACCGTCGCCTGGCAATACCGCCACCTTTTTCACGAATGCCCCCTCGCCGGCGCAAACAACCACGGCGCCTCGTTTCGTCTGCGCGCCTCGTAGTCGCGGATCTCGTCCTCGTGGGCGAGCGTCCAGCCGATATCATCGAGTCCCTCGAGCAGGCATTCCTTGCGGAAGGCATCGATCGCGAAGGTGCCAATCTCCTCGTCTCCCGCGAACACCCGCTGGCAGCGCAGATCGATCGTCAACGAATACCCCACGGTCGCCTCCACCGCCGCGAACAGCCGATCGATCACCGCCTCCGGCAACACCACCGGTAGCAGGCCGTTTTTCAGGCTGTTGTTGTAAAAGATGTCGGCGAAGCTTGGCGCTACGATGGCACGGATACCGTATTCGAGCAGGGCCCACGGGGCGTGCTCGCGCGACGATCCGCAACCGAAGTTGCCGCGCGCAAGCAGTATGGACGCACCCTGGTAGCGGGGCTTATTCAAGACGAAATCCGGATTGGGCGTACGCGGCGTCTCCTGACCCGGCTCACCGTGATCGAGATAACGCCAATTATCGAACAGGTTGGCGCCAAAACCGGTGCGCGCCACGGCCTTCAGGAATTGCTTGGGGATGATCGCATCCGTATCGACATTCAAGCGGTCGAGCGGGACGACGAGGCCCGTTTCCTTCTCAAAGCGTTGCAAATACCCCTCCCAGCCTTAAAAATCGTGGCGGATATCGACGAAGTGCCCGGCGATGGCGGCCGCCGCCGCCATGCGTGGACTGACCAAGTGGGTGCGGCCGCCCTGGCCCTGGCGCCCCTCGAAATTGCGATTCGAGGTCGACGCGCAGCGCTCGCCGCTCTCCAGGCGATCGGCGTTCATGGCCAGACACATGGAGCACCCCGGCTCGCGCCACTCAAAACCGGCCTCGGTGAATATCCGGTCGAGCCCTTCGGCCTCGGCGGCGCGCTTGACGAGACCCGACCCCGGGACCACGAGCGCCCGCCGTACCCCGGGGGCCAGCCGATGCCCGGCGACCGTGGCCGCCGCGGCGCGCAGATCCTCGATGCGGGCATTCGTGCAGGATCCGATGAACACCACGTCGACGGCGATGTCGGTGATCGCCGTCCCGGGGCGCAGATCCATATAGGCCAAGGCAGCCGTCAGGGCCTCGCGCCGCGCCGGGTCACGTTCGGCGGCGGGATCCGGTACTCGTCCCTCGACCGAGACCACCATCTCCGGCGAGGTCCCATAGGTCACTTGCGGTGCAAGCGCACTCACGTCGATCTCCCATTCCTGGTCGAACCGCGCGTCAGCATCACTCACATAGTTGCGCCACGCCGCCACGGCACGCTCCCAAAGCGCGCCGGTGGGCGCAAACGGGCGCCCCGCCAGATAGCGGATGGTAGTGTCGTCCACGCCTATCAGGCCAGCCCGGGCGCCAGCCTCGATGGCCATGTTGCACAGCGTCATGCGCCCCTCCATGGACAAGGCGCGCACTGCGGAGCCCGCGAATTCGATGGCATAGCCGGTGCCGCCGGCGGTCCCGAGCCGGCCGATCACGGCAAGCGCCATGTCTTTGGCGCCGACACCCGGTGGGAGCGTACCCTCGAGACGCACACGCATGGTCCGCGAACGTTTTTGCAAGAGACACTGCGTCGCCAGCACCTGCTCGACCTCGGAGGTGCCGATACCGTAGGCAAGCGCGCCGAATGCCCCATGAGTGGAGGTATGCGAATCGCCGCACACTATGGTCATCCCCGGGAGCGTCGCGCCCTGCTCGGGTCCGGTAACATGCACGATCCCCTGGCGGACATCGTCCATGGCAAAAAGCGGGACCTGAAAATCCCGGCAGTTCTGCTCGAGGGCCTCGACCTGTCGGCGTGACGTGGCATCCGCGATACCGAGCGCCCGGTCGCGGGTCGGGACATTGTGGTCGGCGACTGCGAGATTGGCATCCGGCCGCCAGAGCCCGCGGGCGCGGGCGCGTAGGCCCGCAAAGGCCTGCGGGCTCGTCACCTCGTGGACCAGCTGGCGGTCGATATAGAGAAGGCACGTCCCATCGGCCAATTGCCGGACCACGTGGCTATCCCACAACTTGTCATAAAGCGTCTTTGCCATCGAAATCCGCCTGATAAAATGCGCCCATGGTACGCAAAGGGACCGCCAATGCCAATATTGTCCGGCCGCGCGGCGGTCATGCCACGCGTCTCACATCTCGACAGGATCGCACCGGTAGCCGACAATAACGGCCATCGATAGTGACCGGGGCCCGCATGCGTCCCATCCCGATCCAGGATCCCGTCATGACCTTCCTGCAACTCCTTCAGGCCCTGGAACAACGCCTCGGCCATGTGCATCTCCCGGTACGGCCGCAGGCCGCAGGCCTCCCGGACGTCTTCGAGGGCTGCGGGCTCCATCATGAGCTTGCCGTCACGCTGGTGCGCGCCATCTACACCGAGAACCGCTGCCGCCATGTCCGCGATTGGGTATCGGCCGAGGCCTGTTTGCGCGCCGTCGCGCCCATCCATGCCGCCGTCGCGCACGCCGATCACACCGACATCGACACCTATCGGTTCTCGGAGGGATTCCTGGCCGCGGTGCAGGCGGTATTCGAACACAAACCGAGGTCACGGCCACCCAAGTCCCCGGAACCCCGTGGCCAGATCCTGTCATTCCCTCTGGCGCGCCGGCGCGCGCACCATTAAAAAGCCGGCTCGACAGGCGCAATGCGCCGGCGCGCGATGATGGCAAACCCGACCGCAGCGACCGCGGCCGCCGCCAGGAACATCCCCTCGCGCCCGAGCGCCACCCACAGATACCCGCTCATAGCCGCCCCGGCCGCCGCCCCGGCGCCGGCGGCCGTGCCATAGATGGCCTGGGCGCGGGCCTTGGCACCGGGAGCCGCAAAACGGCTCACGAGCCGTACCGCAACGGCGTGATAGAGTCCGAAGGTGAAGGCGTGAAAGGTCTGCGCGAGCGCAAGGAGCGGCCATGATCGCGGAAACAGCGCGATCAGTACCCAGCGCACGACGGCGAGCGCGAATGTAAAAGCCAGGAGTCGCGATTCGCGAAAATGCGCGAAAAACCGCCCGGCCTGCCAAAATACCAGCACCTCGCAGATCACACCCAGCGCCCACAGGGCACCGATGGCCGCCGTGCTGTAGCCGTAGTGCGCGAGATAGAGCGAGTAGAAGGTGTAATAAGGACCGTAGCTTACCTGCATCAGAAAACAGGCCGCGAGAAATGGCAACAGTCCCCGCTGGATCGGCCGCCGTGCGCCGCTCGCCACCGGCGAGGTAAACGGCGCGAGCCCGAGGGTTGCAAGCCACAGCCCGAAGAGCAGCATGGCGATGACCGGCACGACCGTCGCCGCCCCGAAGCGGCCCAGGACCGGTCCGAGGCCGAGCACGGCGATGATAAACCCGATCGATCCCCATAGGCGGATGCGTCCATAACGATCGCCGTGGAAGGCCAGGGTGCTGGCCTCCACCGGCGGCAGCGTGGCATACCAAAAGAAGCTGAAGGCCATCATGACCGCCGCCATGGCCACGAAACCGTGCGCCCAGGGGATGGTGAGAAAACACGCGAACGCCAGTATGGCGCCGCCGCGCACCGCCGTCATGCGGTGCCCAAAGTAGTCGCTCAAGGCGCCACCGACATAGGGGGCTATGACCCGCGAGAGCGCCAGCAGGGCCATCAGATCTCCCAACGCCCGCGGCCCGAAACCACGCTGGCGCAGGTACAGCGGCCAATAGGGCACAAGCGCCCCGAGCGCACTGAAATAGCACGCGTAGAACGCCGATCGCGGCCAATCGCCGTGGGGGCGACGAGGACTCAAGGACACTCCCCCGGGCGGCGCGCACCCCACCGCCCTATCCAAGGGCGAATTCCCGGGCACCGCGGACCGGGCGCAAGGCGCGCGCCCAAGGAGTATGAGGGGATGGCGGGCACGGGGGCGGCCTATGATCCGAGTTTGGGGCGCTTGTCCTGGGATCCCGTCACGCCCACCACTAGTCGGGACGGGCGGGTATGCGCGGTGTGGGACAGGTCACTTCGGCGTTCTGTCCGCGGTGGCGTAATACATGATCCATCAGCACCAGGCAGAGCATGGCCTCGGCGATGGGGGTCGCACGGATACCGACGCACGGATCATGCCGGCCGGTGGTCACAACCTCGGCCGCCATCCCTTGGCGATCCACCGTGCGTCCCGGGATGCGGATGCTGGCCGTCGCTTTCAGGGCCAGCCGCACGACGATATCCTGACCGGACGAGATGCCTCCCAGGATACCGCCCGCATGGTTGGCGAGAAATCCCTCCGGGGTGATCTCATCGCGGCTCTCGGAACCGCGCGCGGTCACGACCGCAAAGCCGTCGCCGATCTCCACGCCCTTCACGGCATTGATGCTCATCATGGCGTGGGCGATGTCGGCGTCGAGCCGATCGAAGACCGGTTCGCCGAGCCCGGGAGGGACATTTTCAGCCACCACCGTAACGAGCGCGCCGATCGAATCCCCGGTGCGGCGCAGGGCATCCATATAGGCCTCGAGCTCCGGAACGAGCGCGCGGTCTGGACAGAAAAACGGGTTTTCCGCAACCGCATCCCAATCGATGGTATCCGCCCTATACGGTCCCAGCTGCGCGAGGTAGCCGCGCACGACGATACCGAGACGTGAACGCAGGTAGGCGCGCGCGACGGCGCCGGCTGCCACGCGCGTCGCGGTCTCGCGCGCCGACGATCGCCCGCCGCCGCGGTGATCGCGCCGGCCGTATTTCTGCTGGTAGGTGTAATCGGCATGGCCAGGGCGAAAGACCTCGGCGATCTTTTTGTAATCCTGCGAGCGGGCATCGGTATTTTCGATCAAAAGCCCGATCGGCGCACCGGTGGTGAGGCCCTCGAATACCCCCGAGAGGATGCGTACCCGATCATCCTCGCGCCGCTGGGTCGTGTGGCGGGACGTTCCGGGACGCCGGCGGTCGAGATCGGGCTGGATATCGGCCTCCGAAAGGGCAAGCCCGGGGGGGCATCCGTCGATCACGCAGCCGATCGCCGGACCGTGGCTCTCGCCAAAGCTGGTCACACAAAAGAGCCGGCCGTAGGTATTGCCGCTCACGCGAATCCGCCCTTCTGGACCGTATTCAGCATCTCAAGGACGTCCGCAAACGGGATGCGCGACCGAAACCGCGCCAGCAGCTCGGTATAGGCGAGCGCCGACCCCCCAAAGGTATGATGGCCGGCGCAGATCTCGGCGTGCAGCTCCACAAGCATCCGCTCCAGAACCTCGAAGACGCCGGCATGCTCGCCGAGCTCGCCGTCCTCGCCTTCGCTCTCGATCACGCTCAACATGTCGCGCGTCTCGAAAATGGCCTGGTCGAGCAGATCGAGGAATTCCTCCTGATTGACGGGTGTGTGCATGGTCCCTGGGCTTCAGTGAGATGGTGACGATATAATGATAGTCCTATGTCAAAGCTTACTGGGAATCGCCTCATGACGCCAGAAGATCCCGTTGTCGATCCAGGACGCCTGCCCACCATACGCGTCGTGCCCATGCCCGCCGACACCAACGTCGCCGGCGACATCTTTGGCGGATGGATCCTGTCCCAGATCGATATCGCCGGAAGCGTGGTCGCCCACCGCCGCGCGCGGGGCCGCGTCATCACAGTGGCGGTCAACGCCGTGCAATTCCATAAGCCGGTGTTCGTCGGCGATCTCGTGAGCCTCTATGCCGATGTCGTGCGTGTGGGCACGACATCGCTTACGGTCGATGTCGCCGTCTACGCCGAGCGTTTCCGCGACGGCACCCACACCGAATGCGTGCGCGTGACCGAGGCCACGCTCACCTATGTGGCCATGGGCCCGGACCGCAAGCCGCGCCCGGTCCCCGCGGAAGACGACGCCTGAGGATTCTGGGTCCTCACGCCCTCCGGGCCTTGTCCGGGGACGGCGCCGCGCGGCGCGCGCCGAACACGAAATCCTCGCCCCCGACCTCCACCTCGATCACGTCTCCGGGGCCGAATCGGCCTTTCAGGATCTCCTGGGCGAGCGGGTTTTCCAGGTATTGCTGCACCGCCCGCTTCAAGGGGCGCGCGCCGTAGACTGGATCAAAACCGGCCTCGGCGAGCTTATCCATGGCCGCCTCGCTCAGGTGCAACCCGAGGTCGCGGGCGCGCAGACGTTCCACCAGATTGCCCAATTGAATGGCGGTGATGCGCCTCAAATCCTCACGCCCCAGCGGATGGAAGACGACGATATCGTCGACCCGGTTTATGAACTCCGGGCGGAAGTGCTGGCCTACGATCTCCATGACCGCGTCTTTCATGTGCCGGTAATTGTCTTCACCGGCGAGCTCCTGGATGACCTGCGAGCCGAGGTTCGAGGTCATGACGATGATGGTGTTCCGGAAATCCACGGTGCGCCCCTGGCCGTCGGTCAGCCGTCCGTCATCGAGGACTTGCAGCAGGATGTTGAACACGTCCGGATGGGCCTTTTCGATCTCATCTAGCAGCACCACCGAGTACGGGCGCCGGCGCACTGCTTCCGTAAGATAGCCGCCCTGCTCGTATCCGACATAGCCGGGCGGGGCCCCTATGAGGCGCGCCACCGAGTGCTTCTCCATGAACTCAGACATGTCGATGCGCACCATGGCATCGTCGGCGTCAAACAGAAACGATGCCAGCGTCCGGCACAGCTCGGTCTTGCCGACGCCGGTCGGTCCGAGGAACAGGAACGAACCGTTCGGGCGGTTGGGATCGGAAAGCCCGGCACGCGAACGGCGAATGGCATTGGCCACCGCACGCACGGCCTCGCTTTGCCCCACGACGCGCTTATGGAGCTCATCTTCCATGCGCAAGAGCTTTTCGCGCTCCCCTTCCATCATGCGCGATACCGGAATGCCGGTGGCGCGCGACACCACCTCGGCGATTTCTTCCTCGCCCACCTCCTTGCGCAAAAGCTTCGCGGGCGCGGGCTTTGCGCGCGCCGCCAACTGCTTTTCGAGTTCCGGTATGCGCCCGTACTGGAGTTCCGACATGCGCGCGAGATCGCCCGCGCGCCGCGCGTTTTCGATCTCGATGCGCGCACGATCCAATTCTTCCTTGATGTGTTGCTCGCCTTGCAGGTCGGCCTTCTCGGACCGCCAAACCTCTTCGAGGTCGGCATATTCGCGCTCGAGCCGCTCGATCTCCCCTTCGAGCGCCGCGAGACGCTTGCGCGAGGCCTCGTCGGACTCCTTTTGCAGCGCCACCCGTTCGATCTTCAACTGGATCAGGCGCCGATCCAACCGGTCCATGGCCTCCGGCCGCGAGTCGATCTCCATGCGGATGCGTGCCGCCGCCTCGTCTATGAGATCGATTGCCTTGTCCGGCAGCTGGCGGTCGGTGATATAGCGATGCGACAAGGTGGCGGCCGCGACGATCGCCGGGTCCGAGATATCCACGCCATGATGTACCTCGTACTTTTCCTTAAGGCCGCGCAGGATGGCGATCGTATCCTCGACCGTCGGCTCGTCCACCAGCACCTTCTGGAAACGCCGCTCGAGCGCCGCGTCTTTTTCAATGTATTGCCGATATTCGTCCAGGGTGGTGGCGCCTATCGCATGGAGATCGCCGCGCGCGAGCGCCGGCTTTAGCATATTGCCGGCGTCCATGGCACCCTCGGCCTTGCCAGCCCCGACCATGGTATGGATCTCGTCGATAAACAGGATGACACGCCCTTCCTCTTTGGCCAGATCCGACAGCACGGCCTTCAGGCGTTCTTCGAATTCGCCGCGGAATTTGGCCCCGGCTATGAGTGCGCCGAGATCGAGGGCCAACAGGCGCCTGCCGCGCAGCCCCTCAGGCACCTCGCCGTTTACGATGCGCTGGGCCAGCCCCTCGACGATGGCGGTTTTGCCGACGCCGGGCTCGCCGATCAGCACCGGGTTGTTCTTGGTGCGCCGCTGCAAGACCTGAATGGCGCGGCGGATCTCGTCGTCACGCCCGATCACAGGATCGAGCTTGCCCTGCAAGGCGCGCTGTGTCAGGTCCACCGTGTAGCGATCGAGCGCGCCGCGTTGTTGTTCGGCATTCTGATCGTTCACCTTGTTCCCGCCGCGCCATTCGTCGATCGCCGCCTCCAGGGGTTTGCGGGCGGCACCGCTTTCACGCAACACCTGGCCGATGTCGCCCTTGTCGTCGAGCGCCGCCAGCAGAAAAAGCTCGCTTGCGATATACTGGTCGCCGCGCTTCTGGGCGTACTTGTCGGTGATGTTGAGGAGTCGCGACAGGTCGTTGCCGATGTGCACCTCCCCGGCCGAGCCCTCAACCGTCGGCAACCGATCGAGCAGTTCGTCTAGCCGTGCGCGCAGGGCATCGACGGCTACGCCGGCCTTGGCAAGCAAGGGCCGCACGCCGGCATCCTGGTCGAGCAGGGCGGCGAGCAGATGGGCGGGCTCTATGAACTGGTGATCACGGCCGACCGCAAGCGACTGGGCATCGGCCAGCGCCTGCTGGAATCGATTGGTAAGCTTGTCCATCCTCATGGGGAAGCCCTCTGTCTGCGTCTGGCTTGCAGATGGGGGGCCGGAACCCAAGTTTCAAGCGATGGCGCGGCAATCGGACTGGATATCAGCGTCCCAGGCCCGGCAGCAGCGCGGTAAGACCGATGGCCATGAATTGCACCGCCATGGCGGCCAGGATCAGGCCCATGACGCGGGTGGTGATATTAAGGCCCGCGGTCCCTAGGCGCACACCGATGGGCTCGGCCAGACGCAACACCAGCCACACAAGCACGCCCACGACGACTATACCGGCGCTCAACGCCAATTCCGCACCCAGCCCGCTGGCTTTTTGGGCATCGACGATGACAAGACTGATGGCCCCAGGGCCCGCCAATAGCGGGATCGCCAGGGGGACCACGGCGATGTCTTCCTTCGATTCCGCCTCCGCATCCTCTTCGCGGGTATGCCGGGCGGGGGTCGATTTGGCGTGAAACATGGCGATGGCGATCAACAATACGAGCAGGCCGCCGGCGATACGAAACGCCGGCACCCCGATCCCAAACAGGGCCAGCAGACGCTGCCCCGACCAAGTGGCGATCAACAGAATGGCAACTACGGCCAGCGCGGTCTTAGCGGCGATGCGCCGCATCTCGGCATGCGACCGACCGGCAGTCAGCGACAGAAACAGCGGGATCGCCCCGATCGGATTCAAGATCGCGAATACCCCAATGAGGTCCCTGATTTCCACTACCCCTCCCGCCGCCGAACCGGTCATCGCCGCCGGCGCGCGCGTGCCGGCGGCGACGCGAGGCGGGCGGCGGTCACGGCCCAGCGCCTTGCTGCCATCCTGCTTATCACGACCATCGTATCCGCGCGCCCTGCCCGGTGTCTGGTTTCCGTAGTCACAAGCCACTCCGCGCGACTATCACATCACCCCAAGGCCGCGCCCCGACATCGCCCGGTAGGCCCTGCGCCGCGCCCACACCCCCCTTACAATAGCGCGATGTCCGCCATGGCACCGCCCCAAAAGGTCGCCGACGGCCTTGTCTCCCGGGTACCCTTTGTCACCGTGCACCTTCCCGGGCGCGACGCCAGGCACGTCCCGATCTATCCCGGATGGCTGCCGGGGATCGTCCTGAGCGTGTCGATCACCATGCGATCGATCTTGCCCCCCACGGCCCGCGCCGCCGTGCTTCGGGTATAGACGGAGCGTTTCGGAAAGACCACGGTGGTCTTCGCCGCCTTGCTGTAGAGTGTCACATTCAGCGGACATACCGACGCCGCCTTCCACGCATGATTCAGCAGGCCGCTAAAGAGGAACGGGTTACAAAATACCAGGGCACGGACATCGGTGAACCCGGGCTTGTTGAAATCTGGGACATGCAAAATCTTCTGTTTGGCGGCAATCAAGTGCAGGATATCGAGCTTCATGACCACCTTGAAGTGATGCGAGCTGAGGGCCCTGATCACGGCTTTTTGTGCCGCCGGCATTGCCATCGGCACGGTCTCTACGAAAAATGCCGACGCCTGCGCGACAGCGATGCCCAATAGACCCAAGCCCCCGCCTACTACCCCTATAAGTCCCTTCCGATTCATCAGTTTGCATCTCCTATCATGACTCCTATTCGCCGGGCCGCCACTTCTGATACGCGAACCCTTTGGCTCATCATGCCAAGGCCGAAGCCATCGGCACGCCCCATGGACACCGCCACGCTGCCATGCCGGTGCTCAGGCCGGTGCGGCAAGCACCAACGAGAAATAGCCGTTGTCCGACTCCTCATGGCGACACCAGCCAAAACCCGCGGTCTCCAGCAGCGCCCTCATGCCTTCCGGCGTGAATTTGCGGCTGATCTCCGTCAGTATAGTCTCGTCGCGCGCAAAGGACGCTACAAGACCGATGCGCGCAAGCGTGACAGTGTGCATACTGCGTGCACGCAGATGCATCTCGACCTGGCCCTTGTGCTCATTGAAAAACGCCACATGCATAAACCGGCGTTCGTCGAAATCCGCGCCCAGCCGCGTGTTCAAGACCCTGAGAAGATTCATGTTGAATTGCGCGGTGTAGCCGTGAGCGTCGTTATAGGCGGCATCGAGGATACGCTTGTCCTTGATGCGATCAAAACCGAGCAGGAGGTAGTCTTCGGCATGCATGGTGGCACGCAGCGCTGTGAGAAAAGTTACAGCCTCGTCATGGCTTAGGTTGCCTATGGTGCCCCCAAGGAACAGGAACAGGCGCGGACCCCTGGAATGTGGCAGCGCCGGCAGATCGACGGCGTAGTCGCCCACCAATAGCTCCATTTCCAGCCATGAATAGCGGCGCTTGAGACGCGCGGCAGCCGCGCGTAAGGCCTCGTCGCAGACATCGAACGGCTGGTAGCGAACATACCGCCCGGCACGTTCGCAGGCCACAAAGAAATGGTTGGTCTTGACCGACGACCCACTACCGATCTCCACCAGCGTTCCCGGTGCCACCTGATCGAGTATCCCGCATGCGTGGCGTGCGAGCAGTGCCGATTCGGTGCGCGTCGGATAATATTCCGGGGTCGCGCAAATACGTTCGAACAGCAAAGATCCGCGCCGGTCGTAAAAATACTTGGCAGGCAGTTGCTTGGGGTTGCGCGATAGCCCCCGGCGCGCATCGCCGTCGAGCCCCGATGCGTGCGTCGCCCCGGGTAGATGTACGAGCGAAATCCCCGCCATCGGCCACGCCTCGCGGCCAACGTCGAAGTCCTCGAGCGACTGCATGTCCTGTTCCATGGCGCCTCCTTGTGATCTCACCGTGATGGTCCCGTTGATAATCCCCCGCCGTCCCGATCCCATCGTCGCGGCATCGCGCACCGACCGATCGGCGCGTCTGCCCACCATCGGGCCTTTTCGCCGCATAGCCACCCGACCACGCGCGGGCGCGCTTCAGGTTGTCGCCAGGGCGCCATACCAGACGACGCATGAGGGCGTCGTTTGTGGCGGCATCGGCGCGCACAGGGCGGCAGGCCTCGCTGGTGATCCCGCTCGCGCCCGTGGCACGGTCATAAGCGCGGGCAACACCGGGTCTTTTTTGCTAGAATCCGTCGCCATGTGTCGTCTCGCCGCCTATCTCGGACCTCCCCTGTCACTGGCGCGTTTCCTGCTCGCGCCCGCCCATGGCCTGGTCCAGCAGTCGTACGCCCCGCGCGAGATGCGCGAGGCGCGGGTCAATGCCGACGGTTACGGCGTCGGCTGGCGTGCCCCTGACGGGTCTTTGGCGCGTCTTACCTATGGCATGCCGATATGGGCCGACCACAACCTGCCAACCCTCGCCGCGCATATCACCGCGCCCGTGTGGGTGGCCAACGTACGCAGCGCCACCGCCGGGTTCGCCAATCATCCCGCCAATACGCAGCCCTATCTGGCGGATGGCTTGCTGTTTTTGCATAACGGCTATCTGGTCGATTTCCCGGCAGTGCGCGCGCGCCTGCGCCGCGTCCTGTCCCCGGAGATCGAGTGCTCGATCGAAGGGACGACCGATTCCGAATACGTGTTCGCGTTGCTTCGTCAGGTCCTGGCCACGGCCGATTTCGACATCCCCGAGGCCCTGCGGGAGACTGCGCGCCGACTGTTCGACGAATTCGGCGTCGCGGGCGGCCTCCTGAATATCGTGGTCACAGACGGCGAGCGGATCCATGCCCTTCGTCATGCCCTGGGGGCCGCGCCACCGACCCTCTACTTTACGATCGACGACGAAGAATATCCGAATGCCACCCTCGTCGCCTCGGAACCTCTGACGGAGGGGACGTATTGGCAAACAGTCCCCGAGCATCATATCCTCACTGTCGATGGCGATAAACCCGCCCAGCTCATATCACTGTAGACTTATGGACGCCTCGCTCTACGCCAATCTTCAGAAGATGCGCGCTAGCGCCCGGTCGCTCGTACGATCGGTGCCGCCCGCCGAGCGGCGACGCATGCACCACAAGGACCTGAGCCCGCTGCTGTGGCATCTTGGGCACCTTTTGTATGTGGAGCAGCAATGGATCGGAGAGCGACTCGCCGGGCTTGGCCACGACGCTGGGCGCGCCCGACTGTTTCGGCCCGACGGCCTGCGCAAATCCGAGCGCGGCGCGTGCACGCCGGATCTGGGCGAACTCACCCACGAATGGGCAGACTGGGAGGGACAGTGCGTCGAGTGGCTGAGCGTGGCCGAATCTGCGCATCCCCATCATCCATTATTGGCCGGCGACTTCATATTGCACTTTTTGATTCAGCATCATGGTCAGCACCTGGAAACCATGCACCAGGCGCTCACGGCGCGCGCGTTGGCCCTGGATACCGGCGACTTCCTCCCGTCGCGTCCGCTCGTGGCCGAGGCGTCGTCTGCGGACTACCACACCTGGCCCGGTGGCTTGTGCGAGATCGGCGACGATAGTCCCCACCATTATGACAATGAGCGCCCGCGTCACATCGTGTCGGTGCCGGCATTCGCGATCGCCGAACGCCCGGTCTCCAATGCCGCCTACCTGGGATTCATGGAGGCGGGCGGCTACCATGACGACCGCTACTGGACATGCGAGGCGCGGCGCTGGCGCGAGTCGGCCGGCGCCGAGGCGCCCTGGCACTGGCGATGCAACCGCCATGGATCCTGGTATGGCGTGGATCATTCGGGAGCCTTTGAATTGAGCGCCACGGCCCCCGTAGCGGGGCTGTCGGCCTATGAGGCACGCGCGTTCGCGCGTTATGCGCGTGCCCGCCTGCCGCATGAGGTGGAATGGGAACTCGGCGTTCGCATGGGCTTTTTGCGCGATACGGGTCAGGTTTGGGAATGGTGTGATAATCGCTTCTATCCCTATCCGGGATTTCGCGCGTTCCCATACCGCGGCTATTCCATGCCGTGGTTCGACGGCGCACATACCAGCCTGCGCGGCGCCAGCATCATAAGTGACGCGTCGATAAAACGACCCTCGTTCCGCAATTTTCATACCGCCGACAAGCGCCACATCTCAGCGGGGATCCGCCTATGCCGTCCGCCATACCCTCTGCACTGATCGCCGCCCAGGTCCAAGGCGCCCTCGATGAGGATGTGGGGGGCGGAGACCTGACGGCGTTGCTGGTGCCGGAGGGTCCGGCGCATGCCGTGCTGAGCACGCGCGAAGACGGGATCCTTTGCGGGTGCGCGTGGTTCGACCGGGTGTTTGCGCAACTTGATCCCAACGCGCGCATAGACTGGCGGGCGCGGGATGGGGATCGGATAGCGGCGGGCATGGTGCTGTGCGAAGTCCATGGCCGGGCGCGGGCATTGTTGACCGGCGAGCGCACAGCCATCAATTTCCTGCAGACCCTGTCTGGGACCGCGACGCGCGCGCGCCGCTATGCCGACGCGGTCGCCCACACCCGCGCACAGATCCTCGATACCCGAAAGACCCTGCCGGGACTCAGGCTCGCCCAGAAGTACGCGGTCCGTTGCGGGGGCTGCTTGAATCATCGTATTGGCCTCTACGATGGGGTTCTCATCAAGGAAAACCACATCGCCGCAGCCGGCTCCATCGCCCAGGCCATCGCCCGCGCCGCCGACATCGCCGCCGGACGCATGGTGGAGATCGAGGTCGAGACACTCGCCGAACTCGAAGAGGCGCTGGCCGCCGGCGCCCCCCGCATCCTGCTCGACAATTTTGCCCTTGAGGACCTCGAGGCGGCCGTGCGCTACACGGCCGGACGCGCCCTGCTCGAGGCCTCCGGCGGTATCACCCTGGCCAATGCCGGGCGCTATGCCGAGACCGGAGTCGACTTCCTGTCAGTCGGCGAGATCACAAAGTCCCTACACGCACTCGACCTCTCGCTACGCCTTTCCCTGCTCTAGGCCCCGAGGTCTTCAGGTATGTGCGCCCGCCGACTGCGAGAGCGCCTTTTCGATCTGGGCGTCAAACATCGGGATGTCATCCGGCTTGCGGCTCGTGATGAACCGGCCGTCGACCACCACCGGCTCATCGCTCCATCGGCCACCGGCATTTTTGAGATCGGTCTCAAGACTCGGCCAGCTCGTGATATGGCGCCCCGAGGCCAGCCCGGCATTGATCAAAAGCCAGGGACCATGGCAGATCGCCGCCAGCGTCCGCCCGGTCTTCGCGAACTGACTCACGAACTCGACCGCCTTGCGACTCAAGCGCAGCTGGTCGGGATTGGCGACCCCGCCTGGCAACACCAGCGCGTCATAATCTTCGGGATGGGCGTCTTCGACCGCCTTTTCCACGGTGAACTGCGAACCGGGGGTCAGATGATTGAAGCCCTGGATCTGCTCGCCGCGCTTTTTCGGGGAGATGAGCTCCACGGACGCCCCGCGTTCCTCAAGGAACGCACGCGGCTTCTCATACTCGACTTGTTCGACTCCATCGGTCATAAGCATGGCTATACGTTTGCCTTGCAGGCTCTTGGCCATCGCGTCGCCTCCTGGAAACCGTTGTCGGGGGGCTTAGTATCAGACGATCCAGGCGACGGTCGCCATCCGTCCACAGACCGGGGTTTGCCGATAAGAGTAGAGATCTGGGTCGCGGAAGGTATTGAATCCGCCACCATGGATCGCCCTGACCCCAAGCGACTGCAGTTGCCGCCGTGCCAGCGCGTAGAGATCGGCGCGATAGCGCCCCCCATCTGTGGTCGTGAATGCAGCGTGCGGGGCCGCGCCGAAGGCATGGCGCACGTCGCCCCCGACCTCATAGTCGCTCGCGCCTATCGCCGGCCCAAGCCAGGCCGCGAGCTGGCCCGGCGGCACGGGCAGCGCCATGACACCGGCCTCGAGGATGCCGGCGGCCAGCCCTCGCCATCCGGCATGCAGTACCGCCACGCAGCGTGCATCCTGGGCGGCGAGCACCACCGGCAGGCAGTCGGCGGTAAGCACGGCGCACATGACGCCGCGACGCGTGCTAAAACTGCCGTCGGCCTCGGGCGGCTCCGCCCATGGCACGCCGGCATCCACCACCGTGCGACCATGGACCTGACGCAGCCAGAGGGGTTGCCCGCGCAACCCGCACGCGCGCGCCAGGATCGCGCGATTGGCGGCCACGTCGGATGCGTGATCGCCGACGTGCGCGGCCAGATTCAACGACGCGAAGGGACCCTGGCTCACGCCTCCCGCGCGACAGGTGGTGAAGGCGCGCACACCGAGCACGGGCCAGGCGGCCGGCAGTACGCGGATCACGAAAGACTCTCGCGGCGCAGCCTCGCCACGATATTCGCGAGATCGTCCGGACGCGAGGCCTCGAAGACCAACGACTCACCGGTGCGCGGATGACGCACCGTCAGGCGGCGCGCGTGCAAGGCTTGACGGTCCAGAAGATGACGCGTGCGCCCCCCGCCATAGGTCTCGTCGCCGACGAGCGGAAACCCGAGGTACGCCATATGGACACGGATCTGGTGTGTACGCCCGGAGTGCAGCCGCACCCGAAGCAGACTGTAGGCGCCGAGGCGCTCCAGCACCACGAAATCCGAACGCGCCGGGCGCCCATCGCGGCGCACGCTCATGCGCGTCCGGTGGCGCGGGTCGCGTCCTATCGGCGCATCCACAAACCCGGCCGCCGGTGGCGTACCGATCACGAGCGCCTCGTATTCGCGCCCCATCTCACGGGTCTTGAGTTGCCCGATGAGCGCAAGCCGCGCGGTCTCGGTGCGCGCTACCACAAGTAGGCCCGAGGTGTCCTTGTCGAGGCGATGCACGATCCCCGAGCGCGCAAGCGGCGCCAGATCCGGCACATGATGCAAGAGCGCGTTTTGCAATGTACCCCGGGCGCAGCCGGCGCCGGGATGCACGACCAGCCCCGCAGGCTTATCGATCACGATCAGGGTGTCGTCCTCGAACACGATCGACAGCGGGATGTCCTCGGCAAGCACATCCGCGGGTGCCGGCGGTGGCAAATCGAAGGCTACACACTCACCGGCATGCACCGGCGCCGCCGCGCTCACCGGCCGCGCGCCTATGGTGATACGCCCGTCACGCAGCCAACCCTGGAGCGTAGTGCGTGAGTACTGCGGCAGCCGTCGCGCCAGTGCACGATCCAACCTCAAGCCCTCCTCGGCCGGAGATATCTCCAGACAAAACCTGAACTCGTCTGTCAAACCCTTTTCGCTCACGTCAAATCCGGTTAAGCTTGCACCGGCATATCAGAGAGGTAGTCATGCGTCGTCCCCTGTCCCGTCTTTGTCTTGCGGTCGCCCTTGCAAGCCTTGCCGCCTGCGGCCGTGACCATCACAAGGTCCGCCACTGGCCCGCCCAACGGTTCTATGCGCACGCGGTGAGTGCCCTCAAAGCCGGCAATTACCATCATGCGGTGACACTGCTCGAGGAGCTCGAGGGCAGCTATCCCTATGGCCGCTATGCCGCCCAGGCCGAGATCGTCGTCGCTTATGCCTACTACAAATCCGGCGAATCGGACGCCGCGATAGCCGCCATAAAGCGCTTCATACGCCTCCATCCGACCGATCCACGCGTCGCCTATGCGTATTATCTCGAAGGGCTCGTCAATTTCAACAAAAATAAAAGTATCATAGAGCGCACATTTGGTGTCAACCAGCTCCGTGGCCGCGACAGCACCGCCTTGCGCGCGGCGCTGCGTGCGTTCGAGACGGTAGTCACGAAGTACCCGCACAGCATCTATGCCACCGATTCCGCGGAACGCGCCAATTATCTGATCGACATGCTTGCGCGCAACGATATCTCGGTGGCGCGTTACTATTATATCCACGGCGCCTATGTCGCAACCGCCGACCGCTGCAAACGCGTGATCGAGCATTATCCGCGTACGCCGGCGGTCGCCGATGCCCTCGGGCTCATGGCCATGGCCTACCAGCGAATGGGCATGGTGCACTTAAGCCGTGACACGGCGCGTATCCTCGCGCGCAACTTCCCGGCGAGCCCCTATGTCAAGCGCCTGCGCCGCGCTCACGTGCTCGGCGGTTCGTAAGACACGGTCACCGGATAGCGCCAATCCCGGCCGAAGGCACGCTGCGTCACGCGTGTGCCAAGGGGCGCCTGTTTGCGCTTATGTTCCGCGGCGCGTACCAGCCGGAGGATCTCGGCAACCATCGGCCGCTCGAATCCGTAGGCAATCAATTGTTCGGCGTCCCAGTCCTGCTCGATATAGCGGGCAAGCACGGCATCGAGCATATCGTAGGACGGTAGGCTGTCGCTGTCTTTCTGGTCGCAACGCAGCTCGGCGCTCGGGGCGCGCGTAAGCACCCGTTCCGGGATGACCATGCCCAGGCCATTACGGTAACGGGCGAGCGCATAGACATCGGTCTTGAAGACGTCTTTGAGCGGCGCGTAGCCGCCCGCCATGTCGCCATAGAGGGTGGTATACCCGACCGCCAGTTCGCTTTTGTTGCTGGTCACGACCACCAACCCGCGATGGGCGTTGGCGATCGTCATGAGCAGGGTCCCACGAATCCGCGCCTGCAGGTTCTCGGCCGCCAACCCCTGCCCGGGCCCGTCCCACAGATCGCCGAGCGTGGCGGCGAGGGCCTCGTAGGCGGCATCGATCGGCACCACCGCAAGATCGAGACCGAGCGCTGTCGCCTCGCTACGCGCATCCTCGATACTCATCGCCTGGGTGTAGCGCGACGGCATCATCACCGCATAAAGGGCCGCATGCGGGAGGGCATCGCGGCACAAGGCGAGCGTAACCGCCGAGTCGATACCCCCGGACAGGCCCAATACCACGGTCTCGAACCCGTTACGCTCGACATAATCGGCCAATCCTAGCTTCAGCGCCTCGTAAAGCGCATGTTCGCCATTCGGCCACGCCGCCTTCGGCCCCGCAAGCACCGTCCCGTCCGGAGCGAAGCGCACGATGACAAGGTCCTCGGTGAATGCCGCGGCGCGCACTATCGCCTCGCCCCGGCCATCCATCACAAACGACATGCCGTCGAATACGAGTTCATCCTGGCCGCCCACCATGTTCACATAAGCGAGCGTCGCGCCGCTTTCCCGGGCGCGTGCTGCAGCCACCTTAAGACGCAGACGGTCCTTGTCGCGATGGTAGGGTGAGGCATTGACATTGATCACGATCGCACCGCCGGCGCCCACCGCGCGCGCCACCGGGCCTGGTTCCCACAAGTCCTCACAGATGGTGACACCGATGGCACTGCCTGCCACGGTGCGCACCAGCGGCTTGTCACCGGCGGCGAAGTAGCGGCGTTCATCGAACACCCCATAATTGGGCAGGATCTGTTTCCGATAGAGTTCGGCGATCACGCCGGCGTGCACCCATGCCACGGCGTTATATAATCGGCCGTCCTGCGCCCAAGGGAGACCCACCAGCATATCGATGTCCGGGCACTGTGCGGCGAGGTCCTCGACCGCCGACTGCGCGCGCCGCACGAAGTCGGCGCGCAACAGCAGGTCCTCGGGCGGGTAGCCGGTGATCGCGAGCTCGGGAAAGGCGATCACATCGGCGCCATGACGGTCGCGGGCGGTGCGCGCGAACGCCGCCATGCGCCGGGCATTGCCGGCGATATCGCCGACGGCGCAGCACATCTGGCAGAGCGCCACCGTCACCATCAGCGCGTAAGCCGCGTGGCCATGGCGCGCCCCATGCGCGCCGGGGAGTCGACGACCATGACCCCGGCCTGTGCCAGGGCAGTCTTTTTGCCGGTGGCGGTGCCCAGGTGACCGGCTATGACCGCCCCGGCATGGCCCATGCGCCGACCGGGCGGCGCGGTGGTACCGGCAATATAGGCCACGACGGGTTTCGTGATGTGGGTGTGTATATAGTCCGCCGCCTGCTCTTCCTCCACCCCCCCGATCTCGCCTACGAGCAAGATCGCCTTGGTGGCCGTGTCGGCCTCGAAGAGTTGCAGGGCATCGATAAAACCCAGGCCATGCACCGGGTCACCGCCGATGCCTATGCAGGTGGTCTGGCCGAGGCCTTCGGCAGTGGTCTGCGCCACCGCCTCATAGGTGAGTGTGCCGGAACGCGATACGATGCCGACGACGCCGGGACTGTGGATGGCCCCAGGCATGATACCGATCTTACATTCGCCGGGGGTTATGATCCCAGGACAGTTAGGCCCTATGAGGCGGGTGGTGCCCGGCAGCAAGGCCTTGACGCGCAGCATATCGGCCACCGGGATACCCTCGGTGATGCACACCACGAGCCCGATGCCGGCGGCCGCCGCCTCGAGGATGGCATCGGCGGCCATCGGTGCCGGCACATAAATCACCGAGGCGTCCGGCTGCACCGCGGCCACCGCCTCGGCTACGGTATCGAACACCGGCCGATCGAGATGGTGCGTACCGCCCTTGCCGGGAGTCACGCCGCCTACGATGTCGGTCCCGTAGTCGAGCGCCTGTTGGCAATGGAAGGTCCCCTGCTTGCCGGTGAATCCCTGGCAGAGCACACGCGTGCCCTTATGCACGAGTACGCTCATGACGCTTGCGCCCGCCGCACGGCCAGCGTAGCCGCCTGTTCCAGGCTTTGCGTGACATCACCCAGTAATCCGCCGTCGGCCAATGCCCGTCGCCCCTCGGCCTCGCGGGTGCCGACGAGACGCACCACGATCGGTAACGGCCGACCGAAGCCGGAGGCCGCCAACAACAACCCTTCGGCTATGAGATCACAGCGCACGATACCTCCGAAGATGTTTACGAGCACGACCTTTACACGCGGATCGCGTGCGATCAAGGTCAGGGCCTCGGCAACCTTGTGGGCGGTGGTACCACCACCCACGTCGAGAAAATTCGCCGGACGCCCGCCGGCCTGGGCGATCAGATCCATGGTCGCCATCGCCAATCCCGCGCCATTGACGAGGCAGCCGATGTCGCCATCGAGGGCGATGTACTGGAGTCCTCGCGCGCGCGCCTCCTCGTCCCTGGCGTCGCCCTGGCGCGCATCGCGCATGGCCTCCAGGGCCGGCTGCCGGAACAAGGCGTTGTCATCGATCTCGATCTTGGCGTCACCGGCCACGAAGCTGCCGTCTTCACGCAGCATCAGTGGGTTGATTTCGATGAGCATCGCGTCGAGCATCCCGGCCAGCGCCACGAGCGCCGCCACGACATCGCCGAAGGCTGCCACCGCGCGCCCCGAGAGCCCAATGGTCCGGCCCAGCGCGCGTCCCTGATAGGGCGAGAAACCGCGCATGGTGTCGATCACCTGTGCGACCGGTTTGGCGCCCTCCTCGATCCCCATGCCCCCCTCCCGGCCCGCGAGCAGTACACGCGCGCCGGCGTTGCGATCGACGACGCACGCCAGATAGAGCTCGGCCGCCGCCGCCACTGGGGCCTCGAGCAACAGGCTATCGACTGGCAGACCGTCTCCGGCAGTCTGTGGTGTGGCCAATCGCGTGCCGAGGAGTCCCTGCGCATAGGCGGCCACCTCATCGGCCGCCAGTACGCGCACTCCACCGGCCTTGCCGCGCGCCCCGGCGTGGATCTGGGCCTTCACCACACAGCGCGCCACCGCCAGTTTCCGTAGCGCGGCGTCGATCTCTTCTCCTTGCGTCACCACCACCCCCGGCGGCGTGGCGATGCCATGGGCTGCCAACAAGGCCTTAGCCTGATATTCATGCAGACGCACTACACCCTCCCAGACCACTAGCGAGACTGTGATTATGCCACAGAGTGGCCACACATCTTGCGATCGCCGAGGACCGCCGCTACCATGGCCGCACACGCCATGAGGATGCCCTGTGTCCGCTTATCGAAGCCGCGCCGCCCTGATTGCCCTCGGCGCGCTGCTCGCGGCCTGCGCGCGCCATCCGGCCCCCGCATCCCTCGCCGCGCCGCAAGTCACAGTCGGGCGCGCCTTCACGACGCGCCTGGCCGTGGTACGCACCGCGATCGGGGATGTCGAACCCGGGGCAAGTCCGGTAATCACCGCCCCCACGGGTGGGCGCCTGACGGATATCAGCGTCCAATCCGGATCCGCGGTGGTGGCCGGTGAGATTCTCGCGCGGCTGCGCCCGCCGGATCCGGCGGGCGCGCCGCGCCCGCCCCTGGTCATCCGCGCCCCGGTCAATGCCCGGGTGGTGCGGGTATTCGTCCAAGACGGCCAGCGCCTGCACCCCGGGCAACGGCTGTTTGGCCTTGCCGGGACCTCCATTCGCACCGCGCGCGCGCCGTTCCCGGCGGTCTTGCACCCGCCGCTTAGGATCGGCCAACGTGTGCTGCTGCATAGCCCGCTGGCACCGCGCTCTCCGGTGACCGGCACCATCGCCCGACTGACACCGGCGAAGCGCACGCATCATGCGCTCTATGCCTGGATCACACTGCCACCACGCCCCGGATTTACCGTCGGCAGCCCTTTGCGCGTCGATGTCATGGCCGGCCGCGCGCAGCGGTTGCTGGTCCCGCCGGGTGCGGTCTTTCTGCGCCGTGTCGGGACCGTGGTATTCGTGGTGCGCGGCCGGCATGTCTATGCGCGGCCTATCCGCGCAGCCCACGTCGTGGCTCAGGGCGTGGTCATACGTTCGGGTCTGCGTCCGGGAACCGAGGTCGTTACCCATGCGCCGGTGCGCTTGACAAACGGTATGCGCGTACGCATCGCGCATCGCCCCGCCCCCTGACCCGGACTTAAGGCTCGCGACGGCCAACGCCGTGTGTTTCGTCTCACGATTCCAGACCTCGCCGGGGGCCGCGTCTTGATGCGGGAAAGTGCTATCCTAAAGCCCTTTGGCCGGACCATGAATCACGGGAGGTCTCCAAGAAACATGATGAAAAAGTGTGTGTCCCTGCTTGTCCCGGCTTGGCTCGCGTGCACCGCCGCCCCGGCCCTGGCGGCCAACCTCAAAGACATCTTCCGGGCAGCGCGCCTTCATGACATGGGCTATCGGCAGGCTGGGGCCTCGTACCGGGAGGCGCGTACCATAGGCCCTGAGGCCCGCTCGGCGTTCCTGCCGCACATCTCGGCGCAGGCCAATACCAGCTACAACGACCTCACGAGTCGGATTCTGGGCGGCGCATCGGGCGGCTTCGTCTTCCCAAGCGGCCACTTCACCTTCAATGCCAACGGCTATGGCATCTCCGTGACCGAGACCTTGCTCAATATCCGCGCGCTCTATGCCTGGCGCGCGGCGGGCGCCACCATGCGCGCCGCGCGCCAGCGCTATGCGCTCGCCCAAAGCAACCTCGTGCTCACGGTGTCCGCCCAGTACTTCGGTTTTCTGCTGGCGCAAGACGACCTGCGCCTGCGCCGCGCCGAGGAGCGCGCGCTACGCGCCGAATATCAAAGCGCGCTGCGCAGCTTTCATCTCGGGCGCGCGCCCATCACCGATGCCAACGAGGCGCGCGCCCGTTACGAGGCTGTGCATGCCGCGGTGCTCGCGGCACGCAACGCCGTGCGCCTGGCGCGTGCGCGCATCGAACGTATGACCGGCCAGCCGGCTCATCACCTATGGCCACTCAATCTTCATCACCCCCTTCCGCATCCGCGCGCAAGCGCGCTCACCACAGACGAGGCCCAGGCACTGCGGGACAATCTGGTCTTGCAGGCCGCCCGTTCCGAGGCGCATGCGGCATCGGAAAGCGCGCGCGCGGCATCCGCCGCACGCTACCCGACCATCACGGCCCAGGCGGGTTACAGTTACAGCCGCGCCGGCAACGGCGAGTTCGGGTTCGGAACCGTGCTGCGTGACAAGACCATCGGGCTCGACGTCACGCTGCCCATCTACCAGGGCGGTGAACTGTCGGCAGAGAGTGCGCGCGCCAGCGCTGCCGCCTTCCACGCACACGTGGCCGCCCTGCGCGTCGAGCGCCGCGTCCAATTCGATGTCCGCCAGGCATTTCTGAACGTGCGCAATGGTTACCACGAGATTGCGGCCCTGGCGGCGGCCAAGAAGGCCGCGCGCGTGGCGCTCGCCTCCGAACGTCTCGGCATGCGCGTAGGCGTGCGCAATAACGTCGATGTGCTGCGCGCCGAACAGGCCTACTACCGTACGCGGCGTGACTTCGCGCGCGCCATCTATGACTATCTGCTCGGCCGCCTGGAACTGAAGGCTGCGGTGAGTCACCTGACGGTAGGCGACATCGGGCGGCTCAATGCCCTTCTTCAGCCGCCGGACGCCGTTGGCGCGCCGAGCAACGGACGGCGTCCGCCGAGGCGCGCGCTGCGGCCATGATAGACTCCGAAGCCATCAGCTGCCGATTCCTGCGCAGCGTGGCGGAGGTGCCGCAAGACCTATGGAACGCCTTATCGGGACCCCAGCCGTTTTTGCGCCACGAATTTCTGAAGGCCCTGGAAGACAGCGGTTCGGTGGGCGCCGGCTGTGGCTGGCATCCGGAACCCCTGGCGATCTATCGCGGGACACGGCTTTCAGCCCTTGTCCCGGTGTACCGCAAGACTCATTCCTATGGCGAATACGTCTTTGACTGGGCGTGGGCACACGCCTATGAGAGGGCCGGGCTTCATTATTACCCGAAGCTCGTGGTCGCCGTGCCCTACACCCCGGTGACCGGTCCGCGCGTGCTATGCGGCGCCGAACGGTGCGGCCCCGACATCATCCACGCGGCCGCCCATGCCTTGCGCACGCAGGCGGCCGCCACCGGGGCCTCATCGGTCCATTGGCTGTTCATGGATGCCGCCGGCCGCGAGACGCTGGAGAGTGTCGGTTTCTCGCAACGCACAGGCTTCCAGTTCCACTGGCATAACGACGGCTGGTCATCCTTTGACGATTACCTAGCGGCGTTGTCCGCGCCCAAACGCAAGAATATCCGTCGGGAGCGCCGTCAGGTGGCAGAGGCCGGCGTTCGCTATGTCGTTCATGAAGGACCGGTGCGGCATGAGGCCCTATGGGACATCTTTTATGACCTCTACCACGCCACCATCGCCAAATATGGGGCGATCGCCTATCTCACGCGGGATTTCTTCTCGCGCATCGGCGCATCGGTTCCGGGCGTGGTGCTGGTGCTCGGCTACGTCGGCACCGCGCCGGTGGCCGGCGCGCTCTTTTTTCGTGACGACACGACCTTATATGGCCGCTATTGGGGGGACTTGCCCCCATCTCCGGCCTCCATTTCGAGACCTGCTACTATCAGGCAATCGATTATTGCCTGACGCAGGGCATACGGCGCTTCGAGGCCGGGGCCCAGGGGGCGCATAAGTTGAGCCGTGGGTTTCTGCCGACCCCCACGTATTCCCTGCATTGGCTGGACCATCCGCAATTTCAGCGCGCCGTCGATGATTTCTTGGCGCGCGAGAATGCCGGTCTTGAAATGACCCTGAACGAATTAAACGAGCACACGCCTTTTCGCCGACCGTCATGATGCCCCACGCCCCACGGGTACGGCCGCGATGATCGCCTGGCTTTCACCCGATTCCCTGGCCTTTCCGGCAGTCGATCAGGCGCCCTCGGATGCGCCGCTTGCGGCGGGCGGCGACCTGTCGCCCGAGCGGCTGTTGCGCGCCTACGCGGCCGGGATCTTTCCATGGTACAACGAACCGCCCATATTGTGGTGGTCGCCGGACCCCCGTATGGCGCTGGCCCCGGCAGACTTGCGTATCAACCGTAGCCTCGCCAAGGCCATGCGCCGGCACGATTACACCATCCGTTTCGATAGCGCCTTTCCCGTGGTCATCCGGGCGTGCGCCGCGCCGCGGGCCCGGCAGCCCGGCACCTGGATCAATGCCGAGATGATCACGGCCTACGAGAACCTGTTTCATCGCGGCCACGCCCACAGCGTGGAGGCCTGGCGGGATGGCGTGTTGGTCGGTGGGCTCTATGGGGTGGCGCTCGGGGGCGCGTTTTTCGGGGAATCCATGTTCAGTATGGCAAGCTACGCCTCAAAGATCGCGTTCGTGGGCCTTATCGCGCGCCTCACCGCCGCCGGGTTTACCCTCATAGACTGCCAGGTGCCGTCCGAGCACATGGCGTCGCTCGGGGCGCGACTCATGCCGCGTCGGGTCTTTCTTCATGAGCTGCGTCGGGCGGTGGGGCTGCCGATTGCCGCCGGCCGCTGGACGACCGCCGTGGAGGACGCACCGTGACTGCCATCAAAGGGGCACCGCACCTGTTTTTGTCGACCACCCACGCCTGCAGCTATCTGCCCCATCAGACAGCCAGCACCCTGTTCATCGATCCGCGCTATCCGCTAACCCCCGAACTGCTCGGCGACTTCAATCGCCGCGGGTTTCGCCGCAGCGGGGACCTCATATACCGCCCGCACTGTCCGGGGTGCCAGGCCTGCATTCCGGTGCGTATCCCGGTCGCGGCCTTCGTCCCCAGCCGGGCCCAGCGACGCGCGGCCGCGCGCAACGACGATGTCGTGGTGATCGCACGGCCGGCGGCCTTCGACGCCGAGCATTTCGCGCTGTTTCTGCGTTATCAGGACGCCCGCCACCCGGCCGGGGCCATGGCCAATCCCGACCCAGCGACCTATTTACGCTTCCTCGTAAGCCGCCATAGTAATACGGCCTTCCACGAATTTCGCATCGGCGGGGTGCTTGCCGGTGTCGCCGTGATCGACACGTTGCCCGACGGTCTGTCGGCGGTCTATACCTTCTACGATCCATCCCTGGCCCAACGCGGGCTCGGTACCTACGCCATTGTCTGGCAGATCGCCGAGACGCATCGCTGCGGCCTGCCGTTCCTGTATCTCGGGTACTGGGTCAAAGACAGCGAGAAGATGGCCTACAAGGCCCGGTTTCGGCCGCTCGAGGCCTACCGCAACGGTCGCTGGTCGCCGCTCGATCTGCGTTGACGCCCGTCCTTTTGCCGCCCGCTGCCGCTGCCATTCGTAAAGCGCATCGTTCCCAACGGGCCTCGGCCCAAAATGACTTTACGCGATCCCGGGCTTCGGGCATCATAAGCGCCTTCTTCGGGAGCGAGAGAGAGTGTCTAAGGAAGAGCATATCGAAATGGAGGGTACCATCGTCGACACCCTCCCCAACACCCTATTCCGCGTCAAGCTCGACAACGGTCACGTCGTCACCGCCCATATCTCCGGCAAGATGCGCAAGAACTATATCCGCATCCTCACCGGCGACAAGGTGACCGTCCAGCTCACCCCTTACGACCTGACCAAGGGTCGCATCGTCTTTCGCGCCCGCTAAGGGACCCATCGGCCTCAAGACGTCTTGGGACCGACGAGCAACGCCTCCGGCACGTGAAATTTCAAGCAGCATGCGATGTCGAGAATGACGCCGGGGCGCGCGCGCACGCTTACCCACAAAAGGTTGAGCCGCAGGTTCATGTCCGCAAACACCACCTCGGGAAAGCCCTTTAGCACACCGTCGACGCGGCCCATGACTTCACGGCATTCGGGACCAGGGCGCTGCCCCAGGCCCGGGATCAGCATCATGAAATCGCTCAACAGATGACCGGACTCATCACGCGTCGGCACCCGCTCATAGAGCGGGCACGACGGCAGCAGGCCCTGCAGGGGTGATCGCGGCGCCCGCTCCCTGGTCCTGACGACGAGTCTACTCCTGTACGCCCACCGGCTTTTCGGCATAATCGAAGATGAGGCCGTCGTTTTCCTCCCGCACACTCACAGCGCCGCCATTAGCGAGTCGCCCGAATAGAAGTTCATTGGCCAGCGGTTTTTTGATCCGCTCCTGTATGATCCGTGCCATCGGCCGTGCGCCCATGGCGACGTCGTAGCCATGGCGCGCAAGCCAGGCGCGCGCCGAGGGTTCGACGTCGATGGTTACGCCCTTGTCTTCAAGCTGCCCCTCGAGCTCGACTACGAATTTGTCGACGACATGGGCAATGGTCTCCGGCGACAGGGCCGCAAAGCTTATGATGGCATCAAGTCGGTTGCGAAATTCCGGGGTAAAGGTCTGCTTGATCGCAACAAACTCCTCCCCGGCCTTCTCCGATGGCAAAAAGCCCATGCCCGAACGGCCCATCTGCTCGGCGCCGGCATTGGTGGTCATGACGATGATCACGTGCCGGAAATCCGCCTTGCGGCCGTTATTGTCCGTGAGTGTGCCGTGGTCCATGACCTGCAGCAATAGGTTGAACACCCCCGGATGGGCCTTTTCGATCTCATCTAGCAACAGCACACAATGCGGGTGCTTGTTGATGGCGTCGGTCAACAGTCCGCCCTGATCGAAGCCAACGTAGCCCGGTGGCGCGCCGATGAGACGCGACACCGTGTGCCTTTCCATGTATTCGGACATGTCAAAACGTACGAGCTGCAACCCCATGATATAGGCAAGCTGGCGCGTGACCTCGGTCTTGCCCACCCCGGTGGGGCCCGAGAACAAATACGATCCGATCGGCTTGTCGCCCTCACGTAATCCCGAGCGCGCCATCTTGATGGACGCCGCCAGCGCCTCGACCGCGGCATCCTGGCCGAACACCACGAGCTTCAGGTCGCGCTCGAGATTGCGCAGCGCCTCGCGATCCGACGTCGAGACATGCTTTTGCGGGATGCGTGCGATACGCGCCACGATCTCCTCGATCTCGGGCACGCCGATGGTCTTCTTGCGGCGGCTAGGTGCCGTCAGATGGACGCTGGCCCCGGCCTCATCAATCACGTCGATGGCCTTGTCCGGTAGATGCCGATCCCCTATATAGCGGCTCGACAGTTCGACTGCGGTACGCAGCGCCTGCTGCGTATAGCGCACGCCATGGTGCTGCTCGAAGCGCCCTTTCAGTCCGCGCAGGATCTGCACGGCCTCTTCCACCGAAGGCTCCGGCACGTCGATCTTCTGGAACCGGCGCGAGAGCGCGCGATCCTTTTCGAAGATGCCGCGATACTCTTGATAGGTGGTCGAGCCTATGCATTTGAGTTCGCCAGACGCCAGTGCGGGCTTCAGCAGATTGGAGGCGTCCATCGCCCCTCCCGAGGCCGCGCCCGCCCCGATGATGGTGTGGATCTCATCGATAAAAAGGATGGCGTTGTCCTGCTTCTTCAGATGGGTTATGACCGCCTTCAAACGCTTCTCGAAATCCCCCCGGTATTTGGTACCGGCGAGCAGCGCCCCCATGTCAAGCGCATAGATGGTGCTATGCGCCAGCACCTCCGGCACATCACCATCCACGATCTTCTTGGCGAGACCCTCGGCGATCGCGGTCTTGCCGACCCCGGCCTCGCCCACATATAACGGGTTGTTTTTGCGGCGCCGGCAGAGGATCTGCACGGTACGGCTCATCTCCTGGTCGCGCCCGATCAAGGGGTCGATCTTTCCGAGCCGCGCCTGTTCATTCAGGTTGACGGCAAACACATCCAGCGCCCCGCGCTCGTTAGCAGTGGTCCCCTCTTCCTGCTCCTCGGACGCCGACAACTCGTGCCCCTCGCCCGGCACCTTGGAGATACCATGCGAGATGTAATTCACGACATCGAAGCGGGTGATATTCTGCTTTTGCAGGAAATAGACCGCATGCGACTCTTTCTCGCTGAAAATCGCCACCAGCACATTCGCGCCCGTGACCTCCTTTTTGCCCACCCCCTGGACGTGCAGCACGGCGCGTTGAATGACGCGCTGAAAGCCCAGGGTAGGCTGGGTCTCGACCTGACTGCCGGGGGCGAGCGTCGGGATGTTCTCGCGCAGGAAGGCAGACAGGCTACGCCGCAACTCCTCGATATTCCCCCCGCAGGCGCGCAGCACGCGCGCCGCGCTCGGGTTGTCGAGGAGCGCGGCCAGGAGATGCTCGACGGTAATGAACTCATGGCGCTTCTCGCGAGCCTCCTGGAAGGCCATGTTCAGGGAAAATTCGAGTTCCTGGGATAACATGGGAAGGAACACCTCCAAATCACGTAAGTACCGACCCCTACTCCGGCTCTAGCGTGCACTGCAAGGGATGCTGATTCTCGCCAGAGAAATTGGTCACTTGTCTTACTTTAGTCTCGGCGACTTCCCTTGTATATACGCCGCATACACCCACGCCGCGTTGATGCACATGCAGCATGATGCGCGTCGCTTCCTCGCGGTTCTTGTTGAAGAACCGTTCGAGCACGAGCACCACGAAGTCCATCGGGGTATAATCGTCATTCAGGATAATCACCTTGTAAAGGGGCGGTAAAGCGACCTTGGGCTTGGCCTCTTGGACATCGAGATCCGCCACACCCCCAGGGCGCCTATCCGCCATGACCGGCCCGTCCTGCTTGCACTCAGACCTCCTTCACCATTACGCCGCCATGACGCGATTTTCTGCCGATCGCACGCACGCGTCCAGGGCTCATTCACCCCCTTTCGTCGCCCATCTTGACTTGACAAAAGAAATGCGCATGAATAACGACGGGCTCGCTTCATAGGCCTTTATTAGAATTACCTAAAATATGACCCGTTTTCAAGCACAGCATTGCGGGCGACACGCTATCAGTAGGGGGATCATGGCATGGCAACAGGTATTGTGAAGTGGTTCAATGCAAGCAAGGGATACGGCTTCATCTCACCGAGCGCGGGGGGTGACGACGTGTTTGCCCACTTCTCGGCCATTCAGATGGACGGCTACAAGACCCTGAAAGAGGGCCAGGAGGTCGAGTTCGAGGTCCAGCACGGCCCCAAAGGACCCCAGGCGTCCAATATTCGCGCGGTCTGACACCTAGCAGGTTGGATCATAACACCTTGAAACCCGGCCCGGCCGGGTTTTTTGTCACGATTCGGACGAGCGGTAGCGAATACCCCACGACAGGAACAGCGGCAAGGCCACCAGCGCGAGCGGCAGCTGCACCAGGAGACCGGATATGATGGCAATGGCGAGTGGCTGCTGCATGGCCGAGCCCTGACCCCAGCCCGAGGCGAGCGGTAGGAGCGCCAGGATTGCCGCCAGCGTGGTCATCGCGATCGGCCGCAGCCGGTTCTTGCCGGCCGCGATCAGGCACTCCACGACATCCCCCTCACCCACGTCCTGATACTCGGAGTAGTAAAAGATCGCGACCTCGGTGACGATACCCACCACCATGGTCATGCCCATCATCGACGAGATATTGAGTTCCGTCCCTGTCACCCACAGACCGACGAATACCGCCGATAGCGCCAGCAAGGTGGTGGCCATCAGCGCAAAAGTCACGAGAAAGCGCTCGTACAGAAAGAGCAGCAGCAGAAACACGAGCGCCACGGCCGCCACGAACACCGCCATAAGGCCGGCGAACGCGATCTGTTGTTGCACATACACGCCACCGAGCGTGGCATAGACCCCAGGAGGCAGAAAGTTGCGGCGCGCCATGAGCCTCTTCACATCGTGCATCACCCCACCGAGGCTGCGTCCGGCGATGCGCGCGGTGATCGGGATCATGCGCTTTAGGTTGTCGCGCGCGATCTCCGGCTGGCCGTTCAGGCGCCGCACCACGGCCACCGCACGCAATGGAAACAGGCGGCCGTTGGCGGCGCGCAGCCGTAGGTCGCGAATGGCGTGCAAGGACCGGCGCATCGGCCGCGGCACCCACACCCGCACCCCGATCATGCGCACGCCGCGTTGCACGTCGGTCGCCACCGTGCCGTTCAGATACGCGGCGAGCTGGCGCGTGACACTCTGTGGGTTCACGCCCTCCAGGGCCGCCTTGGCGCGGTTGACGCGGATCTCCACGGCATCGCCGGCATAGACGATGCCATCGCGCACGTTCACGATGCCGCGAATACGCCGCAGGCGCGCGGCAATCTCCGGACCAAGCCGCCGTAAAAGCGGGCCGTTGCCGGAAAATACCTTGATCTCCACCGGTTGCGGGGCGCCCGTCAGATCGCCGATCAAATCCTGCATGGGTTGATCCATGCTGATTCTGAGACCCGGCACGCGTTCGTGGATCGCGCGGCGCACATGCGCCATGATGCGCCATACCGAGGGCCGCGGATAGGGTTTCAGGAGCACAAAGAAGTCGCCTTCGTTGGTGCCCGTAATGCCGCCGCCGAGCTGTAGGCCGGTGCGCAGGGAATAGGTTCGTATGTTGTGATCGGCGAGCAGGATCTTCTGTACCTTGTCGAGCAGGCGTGCGGTCTCGGTGAGCGAGGTACCAGGCGCGGCACGGTAATTCAACACAAAACCGCCCTCGTCCATCGACGGCATGAATCCCGAACCGGTGAGCGCAAAGCCCGTGACCCCAAGCCCTACGAGCGCGACGATGGCCAGCAACAGCCGCCGTGGATCCCGGAACATGGCGCGCATGAGGCGCTCATAGAGGGCGTGCGCCCGGCGCGTCCAGGGCCCCTCCTCGCCGGCCTCAAGATCGCTTGCCTTCAGGAAATGATCGGCAAGGATCGGCACCGCCAGCCAGGCGACAAAAAATGAGATGATGAGACTCGCCGCCATGGTGAGCGACAGGGCCCGGAAAAAGGCCCCGGTGACGCCGGACAGGAAGGCAAGCGGCGTGAAGATGATGATGGTCGAGGCCGACGAACCCACGAGCGGACGGGTGAATTGGCGCACCGCGGTCATGACACGCTCCGGGCGCGCGGCCGTGGCGCCCCGCTCATGGAGCCTGCGCATGATGTGTTCGAGCATGACGATGGTGTCGTCGATGATAAGACCGACCGATGCCGCCATGCCTCCCAAAGTCATGATGTTGAAGCTCATATGGAGCGCGAACAGCAGCAGCATGGTGGCCGCAAGCACGCTCGGCACGGTAATCAGGGCGATGAAAGTGATGCGCACATTGCGCAAAAACAACAGCAACACGAGCGCCGCCAGCAGCGCGCCGATCAATACCGCGTCACGTACGCTGTGCGCAGCGGCCTGGATCAGTACCCCCTGATCGTACCACTTGCGCACATGCACACCACGCGGAAGACCCCGCTCGAAGCGCCGCAGCACCTTTTTCACGGTGCGCGTGATGGCCACCGTATTGCCACCCGGCTGCTGGTAGATCTGCACGCTGACCGCCGGTTGCCCATCGGCCACCACCTGTGTCCATTGGGGCTTCAGGGCGCGCGCCACCGTCGCCACCTCGTCGAGCCGTACGATGCCATTGCCGCCCGAGCGCAGCACCGTGCGGCGGATATCCCGCAACCTGTGGAGCCTGGTGTTGGAGATCACGAGATAAAAGCGGTAGTTCTCCTGGAGGTGGCCTACGGTGCGCAGGACATTACTATGCGCCAGGGCGCGCGCGACATCGCCGATGGTGAGCCCATATTCGGCAAGCCGCGCGGGATTGACGGTGACACGGTACTCCTCGGTGCGCCCGCCCAGGACGCCCACGCGCGCCACCCCCGGGATCGCCGATAGCAGCGGGCGCAACTGGTAACGGGCAATGTCCCGCAACGTGACCTGCGACACGCGGCGCGAGGTGAAGGTATAGGCCAGCATGCGAAAGATCGTCGGGCGCATGCGCCGCACCTGAAAGGTGGTATCGGTAGGCAGGCGGCGATTGATCTCGGCCAGCGCCGCCTGAACCTCCAGCGTGGCGGTCGTCATGTTCTCGCCCCAATGGAAGTTGATGAAAAAATCCGCGCTGCCGCGGCTTGTGGTGGAGCGCACCCCGACCACCCCGGGAATGCCGCGCACCGCCTCCTCGACCGGATAGGTGACCTGGATGAGCATGCGCTTGGCGGGGCGGTCGCCGGCATTGGCATAGATCTCGACGCGCGGAAAGGCGACGTGCGGAAACAATGCCACCGGCAGCCGCGTGCCCGAATACACCCCACCCAGGACCAGGAGTGCCATCAGAAACAACAAGGAACGCCTGTGGCGCTGGATCCAGCCACTCAGGTTCATTTGGACACGCGCACCGGCATCCCCGGCGTGAGTTCATAGTTGCCGCGCACCACCACCGGCATGCCCACGGCAAGGTGTCGGGCCACGACCTGGGCGACACGCCCGTTGTGCGGCCCGAGCGCGACGCGGTGCGGCACGGCACGGCCATCGGCCACCGTATACAGCATGAAGTGATGCCCGGACGGCAACACCGCCGAACGCGGTACCAGAAGCCCTGCCGCCGAGACCGCCGTGAACCGGCCCTCGACATACTCGCCCAACAGATAGGAGTTGGCGCGCGGCAGCGTCACGAATACGTTGATCATGTGGGTCGCGGGGTCCATGACCCGCGATATCACAGACACCAGACCATGGATACGCTGAGATCCAGTTCCTTCAAAAGACGACAGGCGCACGCGCTCGCCCACGCGTATGCTCGGCACATCCTCGGGCTCCACCCCGAGGCGCACCTCCAGCCGATCGCCGGCGATCAGGTTGATGAGCGCCTGCCCGGGATTCACGATCGAGCCTTCCTCGACGGCGATATCGCTCACGACTCCCGTGACCGGGGCCGGAACCGTCATGTGCTGATGCAAGCCCTCGGCATGAAACACGCGCAGCGACAGCCGCGCGGCGTCGAAGGCCCGCTCCGCGCGCAAAAGGCCGCTGCGCGTGGCGAGCTTTAAGCGCAGGCGCATGCGTTCCTCGCGCAACGCCAGGCGCGCCAGACGAAAGCTGTTCTCGGCGCGTAACAGCCCAAGCCGCGCGGTGGGACCGGGAGTCACGGCCAGCAGGGTCGCGCCCTTGCCGACGCTCTGACCGCGATTTACGAACACCCGCGTGACCGAGACCTCGAAGGGCTCCACGAGCGCATGCACGGCCCACGGGGCGGGCACGACGCGCCCGTAGGCCACGAGGCGCGTGATGACCGGACCGCGGCGTATGGGGGTAACGCGTACGGTGGCAGTCGGCGGTTGCAGGGCGCGACGGGGGCGCGCGGACCGCTGCGTCAATGACCACGCGACACCCACGGCCGCCACCACGATCACAAGCCCGAGCACGCGCCTCAAGAGCGGCCGGCGCAGGTCCTTGGCCATTCAAACCTCCCGCTCGCGGCCTCGACGGCCACCGCCAACTGAGCGCGCAACGCGCGATCCTGCAACAACACCAGGCGCTGCTTCACGAGCTGCCCAAGAAGCTGATAATAGGTGAGCGCCGCGATCCGGTGTTTGGCGAGCGCCACATGATAGAGTCTCTCGAGATGATCGAGGGCATGGACGGCCGATTGCGTGCTGCGCATCTCGCGCCGCAGATAACGCATGCGCATGATCAGCCGGTGGATACCGGCGCGCGCCGCGAACAGATGCGCCGCATAGGCGCGAAACAGCGCCCGGCGCGTGGCGCGCGCCTGGGCGATGGCCCCCTGATTGTGATTGAAGATCGGCAGCGCCACCGTGATACCGGCCCCGAGGGTATTGATGTCGCTCGTATCGCGGGCGCGATCGACGCCTATGGTGATGGCCGGGAACTGCCCGGCAATGGCTGCACGCAGCGCCGCATCCTCGCTGGCGTAGCCCTTGCGCAAGGCCAGCAGATCGAGCCTGCGGCGGGCGAGACCGCGCAGCCAGGGCGCACTCCGCAGGCAGTCGCGTCCCGGGGCGGCATGCGCCTCAGAACGCGCCAGCCGCAGCGGCGCATGCGCCCCCACCCCGAGCAGTGCGCGCAGCGCGAGCGCAAGACTTGCCAGGTGCTGACGCACCTTGAGGGACACGACCTCGGTCTGGCGCAGGGCCAGACGCGCGGCGCCCGCCACGCCCAAAGTGACATAACCGGCGGCCTCGCCATCGGCGAGGATCGCCACGCTATGGCGCAACGCGCGGATCTCGCGCGCGAGCAGGCGCCGCTCGGCGCGGCCCATGATCAGGGCGTAGGCGAGCGCCTTGGCACGCGCCGCCACCTGCCATTCCTGCCAGGCAATGGCGAGATCCACAGCCTGCGCGTGCAGGCGTGCACCCTTGACGCGTGGCGCGCGCGTCACCAGGGACTGGATGGGAAGACCAAGCGCTGTGCGAAACGCCCGGGTGAGGCCGGCCCCGGAGAGCGGCACACCGGTGCCATAGGAAAAGACCGGATTCGGTAAAAGCCCGGCGCTCAGTACCTGGGCGCGCGCCACCGCCTCCTGGGCGCGTAGCGCGCGCAGCGCCGGGTCACCCACCACCGCCACGACCGCCGCCAGATCCGGGGTCAGAGGCTGTCCCTTGTGTACGATCAGCGGCGGCAGGGACGGCAGTAATAAGTGCGCGCGCCGCACCCATAAGGTGGTCGCCGGGCGCACGGCCAGCGCGGCCTTGACGGCCTCGGGCGTAAGCGGCCGCGCACGATAGTGCGCACAGCCGGCCAGCACCAGCCACAAAAGGCCCATGCACCACGCGATCACGCGCCCCACCCCGCCCGAAAGATCTGCTCGTACTCGTTGTGCGTCTAGCGCTGCCACCCGACCCTCATCGCGCACGACACTCCCGGCTCCTAGGCCATGAACGATACGATCGCGTCCCCGAAACCCGAACAACTGACCTCGGTGGCCCCTGGCCGCAGCCGCGCGAGGTCGTAGGTCACCCGGCCCGCCGCCAATGCCCCGCCGATACCGCGCACGATGAGATCGGCGGCCTCGCCCCAACCGATATGACGCAGCATCATCTCCGCCGAGAGGATGAGCGACGAGGGATTTACCTTGTCCTGACCGGCATAGCGGGGCGCAGTCCCGTGCGTGGCCTCGAACATCGCCACGCCGTCCGAGAGGTTGGCGCCGGGGGCCATGCCTATGCCCCCGACCTGGGCGGCCAGGGCATCGGAGATGTAATCGCCGTTCAGGTTCAGGGTGGCGATCACGCTATAGTCTTCCGGGCGCAGCAGGATCTGTTGCAAAAAGGCGTCGGCGATCACGTCTTTGATCACCACCGAGCCACCGTCCGGACGCGGCATCACAAGCCGGCCGTCGTGCCAGACGGCCCCGAACTCGCGCTGCGCCAGATCCATGCCCCATTGCCGAAACGCGCCCTCGGTGTACTTCATGATATTGCCCTTGTGCACGAACGTAACCGACGGGCGGCGGTGGGCGATGGCATATTCCAGGGCCTTGCGCGCGAGCCGCTCGGTGCCTTGCTGCGATACCGGCTTCACGCCGATCCCCGAGGTCTCGGGGAAACGGATCGAACGCACGCCGAGGGTGTCGATCAGAAACGTTATGAGCTGGCGCGCCTCGGGTGACTGCGCCGGCCACTCGATGCCGGCGTAGATATCCTCTGAGTTCTCCCGGAAGATCACCATGTCGGTCTTCTCTGGCTCCTTCAACGGGCTTGGGACGCCGGCAAAGTAGCGTACTGGGCGCAGACACACATAGAGATCGAGTTCCTGGCGCAATGTCACGTTCAGGGATCGCAATCCCCCGCCCACGGGCGTGGTGAGCGGGCCTTTGATCGATACGACGTATTCGGCGATGGCCGCCAAGGTCTCCTTGGGCAGGTATTGACCAGTGCGCGCATGGGCCTTCTCGCCAGCATAGATCTCGTGCCATACGATGGCACGCGTCGGCCCGTAGGCCTTGGCCACTGCGGCATCCACCACCCGGCGCATCACCGGCGTGATATCCACCCCGATGCCATCGCCCTCGATGAATGGGATGATCGGATGATCCGGGACCTGGAGACGCAAATCCTCGCTCACCGTGATCTTGGCCCCGAGCCCTGCCTTGTCAGTCGTCATGCGGTCCTCGTTTTAGGCGCGACCCGTCGCGCGGTATAATGGATATTAGCTGGGATTGTAGCGGACCTTGGGTCGGCAGGACAGATTATGGCGCACCTCATTCTCTTCAATAAACCCTACGGCGTGCTCACGCGCTTCACCGATCCCCACGGCCGGCGCACGCTCAAGGACTACATACCGGTACCGCACGTCTATCCCGCCGGCCGTCTCGATCTCGATTCGGAGGGACTCATGCTGCTTACCGATTCCGCGGCGCTGGCCACGCGTATCACGCGTCCCGGCCGCGGCTGGCCCAAGACCTATTGGGCACAGGTCGAGGGCGTGCCCGATGAGCGCGCGCTTGCGACGCTCGCCGCCGGGATCGTGCTAGACGGCGTGCGCACGCGACCGGCGCGGGTCTCGGCGCTGGCCGAACCGGCGCTGTGGCCGCGCACCCCGCCGATCCGTGTGCGCCTCTCGGTACCCACGAGCTGGATCGCGCTCACGTTGCGCGAGGGCCGCAACCGTCAGGTGCGGCGTATGACCGCGGCCGTCGGCCATCCGACCCTGCGCCTCGTACGCTACGCCATCGGTGACTACACCCTCGATGGTCTCGCCACCGGGGCCTATCGCGCGCTGGAGGCATATCGGGATGTCCCGTGATATTCACGTGACGGTCGCCGCGATCGTGCAACGCGACCAACGCTACCTGCTGGTCGAGGAGATGGTGGCAGGGCGGCTGGTCTTGAATCAGCCGGCCGGCCATCTCGAGGCACGCGAATCCCTGGTGCAGGCGGTGGTGCGCGAGACCCTGGAGGAGACCGCGTGGGAACTCATACCGCGCGCACTGCTCGGCGTCTATCACTACGAGGGACCTGCGGGCATCACCTATGTGCGTTTCGCCTTCATCGGCGACGTCGGCCACCATCACCCGCAACGGGCCCTCGATACCGGGATACGACAGGCACTGTGGCTTACGCGCGCCGAGCTCATGGCACGCACCGCCGACCATCGCGGCCCGCAGGTGCGCCGCGCCGTGGACGATTACGAGTCCGGGCGCCGCTATCCGCTCGACACGCTCGTGCCGTGCGTATGAAGGGGCATGTCGTGGTGGCGCTCTCGGGCGGGGTCGACTCGGCGGTGGCCGCCGCCTTGCTGCTGGAGCAAGGTTATCGAGTCACGGGGCTTTTCATGAAGAATTGGGAGGACGACGATCGCGACGGGTTTTGTCCATCGGCGGAAGACTACCAGTCCGCGCGTGCTGCCGCCCTGCATCTGGAGATCCCCTTGCATGCCGCCAACTTCGCGCAGTCCTACCGTGACCGGGTGTTTGCCCGGTTTCTCGCCGACTGCAAGGCCGGGCTCACCCCCAATCCCGATGTCCTATGCAATCGCGAGATCAAGTTCGACGTGTTCTGGCGCCATGCCCAGGGCCTGGGCGCGGAGTTCATGGCCACCGGCCACTATGCGCGCGTGGCACGCTGCGATGGCGGGCTGCGGCTGCTCGCGGGGCGCGACCCGGACAAGGATCAGAGCTACTTTCTGCATACCATAGACCCCGCCATCCTGCCATTCGTGCGCTTTCCCATCGGCGACTTCACCAAGGCCGAGGTACGCGAGCGCGCCCGCGCGCTCGGCCTTACCAATGCCGAGCGCGGCAGCAGCAGTGGCATCTGCTTTATCGGCGAGCGACGCTTCGCACCGTTTCTCAGACGCTACCTGAAGGCCGTACCCGGGCCGGTCTATACCGTGGACGGCGAGCCGAAGGGGTCTCACGAGGGGCTCATGTTCTATACCATAGGCCAGCGTCAGGGCTTAGGCGTGGGGGGCCGGGGGCCGCCTGGTATGTCGCCGACAAGCGACTGGCCGACAACGCCCTCATCATCGCCCAGGGTGATGGCCACCCGAGCCTGTATAGATCCTCGTGCCGCACGGCGCCCGGCCATTGGCTGGGCCCGCCGCCCGCCCTCCCTTGGCACGGGCTCACCAAGATCCGTTATCGTCAGTCGCTTCAGGAGGTGCGTGTCGATGCCGACGGATCGCCCTCGGCAGGGCTCCTGTTGACATTTGCCAGACCGCAACGCGCCGTCACCCCGGGACAGTCGGCGGTGTTCTACGATGCCCGGGGGGTGTGCCTAGGAGGGGCGGTGATCGCCCCTGCGTCCGCCCCGAAGGACCTCGCGCACCCGATCTCTCAGCACGGGTAGGATCTCGGCGGCAAACCACGGATGGCGGGCGAGCCACTGATTATTGCGCCCGGAGGGGTGCGGCAGGGGCCATAGCGCGCCATAATCGGCGCCATGACGGACATGCCAGGAGACCCCGAGGCGGGCATCACAGCCGGCGAGGTGGTAGGCTTGCGCATAGCGGCCGATGAGCAGCGTGAGCGCAACATCCGGCAGCAGCGCACGCAAGCGCGCAAACCACAAGGGGGCGCAATGCCGGGGAGGCGGGTGGTCGCCGCGCGGGCCCGAGCCCGGATAGCAGAGGCCCGTGGGGATGATGGCGAAATCGGGGCCATAGAAGGTTTCGCGATCGATACCGAGCCATACCCGCAAGCGGTCCCCGCTCGGGTCGTTCCAGGGGATGCCGGTGTCGTGCACGCGCCGACCCGGCGCCTGGCCCACGATCAGGATACGCGCGCCCTCGGCGACCTGGATGATAGGGCGCGGGCCACACGGCAGATCACGGCACGCGCGACACGCGCGCACCTCGGTGGCGAGCGCCTGCAAGGGCGAAAGGACAAGGTCCGTCACGGACCCAGGATAAACGACAACGCATGATTGCGGCTAGACGCCGGAAGGACATTTGTGAGCGAACTCTCTGCACTCTCCCCCTCGATGGCCGCTACGCCCGCGACACGCGCGCATTGGCGCCGATCTTCAGCGAATGCGGCCTCATGCGCGCACGCCTGAAGGCCGAGATCGCCTGGCTCGTGGGCCTAAGCGACGAGCCGGGGGTTCCTGAGCTGGCGCCGTTTTCGCTGGCCGCACGCGAGCGGCTCGCGGCGCTGCTCGCGAATTTCGATGAGTCGGCGGGGGCCGCCATCAAGGCCATCGAGGCGCAGACCAATCATGACGTCAAGGCCATCGAATACTACCTGCGGACCTTCATGAACGATCATGAGGATCTGAGGGGCGGCGGAGAATTCGTCCATTTCGCGCTCACCTCGGAAGATGTGAACAACGTGGCGTACGCCCTCATGGCGCAGGCCGGGCGCGATACCGTCCTCATCCCGGCGCTCGATGCCCTCATTGCCGGCCTGGATGATCTCGCGCGCGCCACCGCCACGATCCCCATGCTCGCCCGTACCCATGGCCAGCCGGCCTCGCCGACCACGGTCGGCAAGGAGATCCGCGTGTTCGTGACGCGTCTTACACGCGCACGCGCCGGGCTTCGCGCAGTCCCCTTGCTCGCCAAGATGAACGGTGCGGTGGGCAACTACAATGCCCATTATGCGGCCTATCCCGAGGTCGACTGGCCACAGGTGGCCTCCCGCGTCCTGGCCGGCCTTGGGCTATCCCAGAACCCCCATACGACACAGATAGAGCCACACGACGGGCTGGCCGAGCTCTGCCATGCCATGGCGCGCGCCAACACCATCCTGATCGATCTGGCGCGTGATCTGTGGGGCTATATCGCGCTCGGTTATTTCCGGCAGAAGACACGCGCCGGCGAGGTCGGTTCATCGACCATGCCCCACAAGGTCAACCCCATAGATTTCGAGAACGCCGAGGGCAATCTGGGGCTCGCCAATGCCCTCCTCGACCATCTCGCCGCGAAGCTCCCGATCAGCCGCTTCCAGCGTGACCTCAGCGATTCCACGGTGCTGCGCAACATGGGCAGCGCATTCGGTTACACGCTGCTCGCCTATCGGGCGTGCGCGCGTGGGCTCGCCAAGCTCACAGTCGACGAACCGCGTGTGCGTGGCGACCTCGACTGCCACGTGGAGGTCTTGACCGAGGCCGTACAGACGGTCATGCGTCGCTACGGGCTTGCGGGCGGCTACGAGGACTTAAAAGACCTGAGTCGCGGCCGCACGCTCACCGTCGAGGACCTGCGCGCCTTCATCGACGGCCTTGCGCTGCCGCCGGAGGTGCGCGCGGCCTTGCGCGCACTCACCCCGGCGACCTATGTTGGCAATGCCCCGACTCAGGCCCATGGCGAGCCGAGACCTTGAAGACGCGCGTTGGCGCCCGCAGATAAGGCCCCATGCACTATCGCGACTATTACCGGATCATGGGGGTAGAACGGACGGCCAGCGCCGAGGACATCAAGCGCGCCTACCGCAAGCTCGCCCGCCGCTATCACCCGGACGTGAGCAAGGAGCCCAAGGCCGAGGAGCGCTTCAAGGAGATCGGCGAGGCCTACGAGGTGCTGCGCGACCCGGAAAAGCGCGCGGCCTACGATCGCCTCGGCAGCCAATGGCAGCCGGACCAGGATTTCACGCCGCCCCCGGGCTGGCAGCGCACCGCCCATGGGACGGCGGCCGGCGGCCATGTCTTCGAGGGAGACAATTTCAGCGATTTTTTCGAAAGCCTCTTTGGGGGCGGGCGGCGGGGCGCTGTGCGGGGTTCGGATGAGGTCGCGCACCTGACTATCACCCTCGAGGAGGCGTTCCACGGGGCCACGCGCCCGTTGCGCCTCACTATCCCAAAGCAGGATGCCCGCGGGCGTCTGGCGCCGGAGACGCGCACACTCAACGTGCGCATCCCGAAGGGTGTCCAGCAGGGCCAACAGATCCGTCTTGCCGGTCAGGGCAATCCAGGGCCGGCGGGTGCCGGGGACTTGTATCTCGAGATCGCCATCGCGCCGCATCCCCTGTACCGCATGGATGGCCGTGACCTCTATCTGACAGCGCCGGTCAGCCCCTGGGAGGCCGCGCTCGGTGCCCGCCTCAAGGTCCCGACGCTCGCCGGGACCGTGGAGCTGCGCCTGCCGGAGGGCTCACAGTCCGGTCAGAAGCTGCGATTAAAGGGGCGCGGCATGCCGGGCACGCCGCCTGGTGACCAATACGTTATCATCGAGATCGTCAATCCCAAGGTCGATAACGAACGCGCCCGCGAGCTCTATCGCACGCTGGCCCGCGACCTGGCCTTCGATCCGCGCGCGCATTGGGGGGCGACATGAGCGACATCCTTGAAGGCCTACTCTTAGACGAGTATGCAGTGGTGACTCGCGCCGAGCTCTGCGGCAGCGGTCGGGTGACCCCTGAGGAGCTCGACGCGCTCGTCGCGCTCGGCCTCCTGCCTACACGCGCTGATGGATACCCGGCGACCTCTGTTGCCCTGGTTCGGCGTGCCGCGCGCCTGAAACGCGGCCTCGACACCGATTGGGAGCTGGTCGCGGTGATCATGGATCTGCTGCATGAGATCGACGCCCTGCGTAGCGAGGTACGCCGTCTGAAGGCCCACCAGCGCTAGCGGCCGGCCTGGGGGCAGACTGCGCGATCGCGCTAGCGCCGACGCAGCCCCGGTATACCGGATACCGGCGTGTGCGCGGCCATCGGGTACCCACATCCGCAGCGTTCGGCCCCGGCGGCGACGGGCGCCGTGCAATGCGGGCACAACGTCGCGGTGGCCGCGACTTCCGCCCCGAAGACGTAACCACAGGCGCAGCGCCCCACGTCCTTGGGCAAGGTTGCCGTACACACAGGACACTCCTTGTCCGCTGTGGCCCGTTGCGGGGGCTCGTCACGGACGGCTTGATGGTGGCCATCGCGATAGGCGGCCCACTCGCGCCCCAAGGCCTCTTCGTCGGCCAGGGCAAGTGCCAGCGCCCGCTCCTGCGCGCGGTCCTCGGGGTGGAGGGTGACGGCGCGCCGCAGGCGTTCGACCTCATCGTGGGCCTGTTTATGGCGCGCCGCGAGGTACTCCCCGTACAGCCGCTCCTGATCCTCCTCGGTCTCGCTTGCCAAGACCTCGGCGTAGCCACAAAACGGGCAGGCGCGGGAATCCCGTGCGTACTGGCGGGCGCACGAGGGGCAGGGCTTGCGGTATAAAGTGGAAATCGCGTCTTCCGTCATGACACCTCCTCCACCCTCAACTATACAACGCCGACCCCGCTTGTGAAGGCGCGCTCGTCGGCTGGGCCCGGCCGCGGGACGGCGCTGCCCGTCCGTCCGCACGATGGTCACGATGCTTAAGGCCCTCTAGGCTTACGGCCATGGATACCTTGTTTGCCGAAGGCCGTAACTGTTGGCGTATCGTGAACGCTGAGGCGGTCGCCTTCTTGATTGACGGGGAGGCCTATTTCCGAGCCTTCCAGGAGGCCGTGAGTGCCGCCGAGGACATCATCCTGATCTCTGGCTGGGACGTCGACAGCCGCATGGCGCTCGACGGGACCTACGATGGACGCCTGAACAACCGCCTTGGTCCCTTTCTCGACGCCCTCATACGGCGCAAGCCCAGGGTGCACGCCTTTCTCCTGAACTGGGACTTTTCGTTGATCTTTGCGCTCGAGCGCGAGCCCTTTCCGGCCTTCAAGCTCGGCTGGCGTACCCATAAACGCCTGCATTTCCACCTCGATAGCCACCATCCTCCGGCCGGCTCGCATCACCAAAAGATCGTCGTCGTCGACGACCGCATCGCATTTGCCGGCGGGCTCGATCTCACCATCCAACGCTGGGACACACGCGCCCACCGCGCCCACGATGGGCGCCGTACGGGTCCTGCCGGACGCCCCTACGCACCCTTCCATGACGTCCAGATCGCAGTCAGTGGGGCAGCCGCGCGCGCGCTCGGTGATCTTGTGCGCAGCCGTTGGTACGAGGCCACCGGCGAACACATCCCGGCCTGTGCGGCCCGCCCATCCCCCGCCCCCTGGCCGCTCTCAGCGGCGCGGCTCCTCCATCGTGTCCCGGTCGCTATCAGCCGTACCCAAGGCCCCTACGAGGGGCGCGCCGGGGTCAATGAGATCCGCCAGCTATACCGAGACGCGCTCGCGCGCGCCCGTGAGGTTGTCTATATCGAGAACCAATATCTCACGGCGGCCGCCGTCGGTGACGCCCTGTGCGCGCTGTTGCAGCGCGCCGATCCACCCGAGATCATCATCGTCTTGCCGCTCAACGTCCCCGGCTGGCTGCAGCGCCATACCATGGGCGTGCGGCGCGCCCGCCTGTTGGCACAGCTGCGCACCGCCGACCACAAGCATCGCCTGCGCGCCTGTTATCCGGTGGTCCCGGGACTAGTCGGCGACAGCGTCAAGGTCCATTCCAAGGTCCTGATCGTAGACAACACCTTCGTGACCGTCGGCTCCGCCAACCTCAACAACCGCTCCATGGGTCTAGACAGCGAATGCAACGTCAGCATCGACGGCCTCCGGGATCCTGGCATCGCGACGGCGATCGATACCTTGCGCTGTGATCTCTTGGGGGAACATCTGGGATTATCCGAGGCCGATGTCCACCAATGCCGGCGAGGGGCCGGTTCATGGGCCGCCGTGATCGACGCCCGACGCCATGCCCCGCGCCACCTGGAACCGCTCCCGGACGGCACACAGGAGGCGTTGTCACCCTTGGCAGACAGCCTCATCGCCGATCCCGAAGGACCGGTCGCGGCCCCTGAACTCATAGCGTCTTATGTACCCGAGTCCGCGCGGGTCCATCTCGCCGCGCGCCTTTTACGCAATGCCCTGATCTTGACCGGGTTCGCGACACTCGGCGCCCTCTGGCACTACACGCCGCTGCATGTCTGGCTGGACGTACCACGGCTCATCGCCTTGCTGCGCACTGCGAGCCGTTACGCGGCCGCCCCGTTGGCCTTGTGGGGCGCCTATCTGATCGGCGGGCTTTTGTTCTTTCCGGTGACACTGCTCATCGTCGTGACCGCGCTCGCGTTCATGCCGCCCCAGAACCTGCTGTATGCCTTCCTGGGCTGTCTATCGAGCGCCTCATTGAACTACGCCCTCGGGCGCGTCCTCGGCGGCCGCATCCTGCACCGCCTGGCCCCGCGCGCCTGGCGTGAACTGCGTCATAGGCTTCGGCGCCCCGGTCTTGGCACCATGATCCTTGTGAGCACGGTGCCGATCGCGCCGTTTACGGTCGTCACCGTCGGGGCCGGCGCCCTCAAGGTCCGCTATCGCGATCTTGTCATCGGCACCACCGTCGGTGTCGCCCCCGGAATTCTCGCGTTCACCCTTTTTACCCGCAGCCTGGCCTCGACCCTGGATCATCCGGCCGCCAAACACATCCTGTTGCTCGCCGTCATCGCCGTGGTCCTGGCGACCCTTGCCTTATGGGCGCGAAGGTGGCTCGCCGAACACTTCACCAAGCCTGGATCGACGGCCTGCGCCCGGAAGTGACCGTGCATTTCCGGGTCGTCTCCTACAACATCCATGGCTGCGTCGGACGCGACCGGCGGCGCGATGCCGACCGCATCGCCGCATCCATTCGCGAATTCGCCGCCGACGTGGTCGGCCTGCAAGAGGTCGATACGGATTCCGGTCCGGGGCTCGACAGCAGCCAGATGGACTACCTTCCGCACGCCACTGGCCTGCACGCGGCGCACGGCCCCCTCCTGAGCCGCCACCATGGCCACTATGGCAATCTCATTTTGAGCGCGCACCCGATCCTCGCCGTGCGGCATATCGATCTTAGTATCGGGCGTCACGAGCCGCGCGGGGCCCTCGACTGCGATATCGCCTTACGCGACCGCGAGTTACGTGTGGTCGTGACCCATTTCGGTCTGCGCCCGGCCGAGCGGCGCGCACAGGCGGCACGGCTCATGGCCGCGCTCGCACCAGATTGCCATCGACCGCTCGTGGTCATGGGAGACTTCAACGACTGGCTTGCGCGTGGTCCATCGCTTGCGCCGCTGCTCGGACAGCTCGGCCGACGCGCAAGCCCGCCCACCTATCCCGCGTTCTTTCCGCTGCTGCCGCTCGACCGCATCTTCGTATGTCCGACCGAGGCCCAGGTGACCATACACGCCGAGAATTCCTCAGCGGCACGCGTCTGCTCCGATCACCTGCCGCTGCACGCGAGCGTTATCATTCCGTGAAGGAGGCCGCGGTCTGGGCGGCCTGAAATCCGATCTTCACATGCGTACCGTCGCAAAACGGCTTGCGTTGCGAGGCCCCGCAGCGGCACAGGGCCACTGGTTTCCCGGCCTCCACCGGGAACGGCGCGCCGGTCTCATCCACGATCTCGGCGCCCACGACGAGATAGGGGCCATTGGCCTTCACAGTGATCTTGGTCATTTCACGCCCTCCTTGGGCCGTCATTCGTCGGTCACGCATCCCAGCGATGCATTCTGGACGTTTTTAATGTATTTCTTCAGGGTCCCGCGCGCCGCCTTATAAGGCGGCATCCGCCATGCTGCGCGCCGCCGCGCCCACTCCTCGTCGCTCACCTCGGCTGAGAGCCGCCGCGCCTGCGCGTCGATGGTGATGCGATCGCCGTCCTGGATGAGGGCAATCGGCCCACCCTCCTGGGCCTCGGGCACGACATGACCGATGATAAAGCCGTGCGAGCCGCCCGAGAACCGCCCGTCGGTGATAAGGGCCACATCCGCCCCCATTCCCGCGCCCATCAGGGCCGAGGTCGGTGTCAGCATCTCCGGCATCCCCGGTCCCCCTTTTGGTCCCTCGTAGCGGATGACGACGACATCCCCGCGCTGGATGGTCCGCGCCTCGAGCGCAGCGAGCATCGCCTCCTCCGAGTCGAAGACCCTCGCCGGCCCGGCGAAAGAGAGCCCCTCCTTACCGGTGATCTTGGCCACCGCCCCGCCCGGGGCGAGGTTACCCGACAGGATCTGGATATGCGCCGTCGCCTTGATCGGCTGGTCCCAGGGGCGAATCACCGGCTGACCGGCGCGCAAGGGCGCGGCCTCCGCCAGATTCTCGGCTACGGTCTTACCGGTCACGGTCAGGCAATCGCCGTGGATCAAGCCATGCTCTGCCAGAAGGCGCATCACCGCCGGCACGCCACCGGCCTGATGCAGATCCTCCATGACATATTTCCCGCTAGGCTTCAGGTCCGCAAGCAGCGGCACGCGGTCGCTTGCCGCCTGAAAGTCCTCCAGGGTCAGAGGCACATCCACGGCACGCGCCATGGCGATGAGGTGCAAGACGGCATTGGTCGACCCTCCCAGCACCATGAGCACGGCGAGGGCGTTTTCGAAGGCCTCGCGGGTCATGATGTCACGCGGCTTGATGTCGCGCTCGAGCAGCAGGCGCACCACGGCGCCCGCCCGCAGACACTCCTCGCGCTTGCCGACATCGACCGCCGGGGTCGAGGAGCTATAGGGTAGGCTCATTCCCATGGCCTCGATCGTCGAGGCCATGGTATTGGCGGTATACATACCCCCACAGGCCCCGGGTCCTGGGCAAGCGTGATGGATCACCTCGCTGCGTTGCTCTTCTGTGATCTTGCCGGACAAAAACGCCCCGTAGGCCTGAAAGGCTGACACGATATCCAACGTCTCGCCATGGACGTGACCAGGCTTGATGGTACCGCCGTAGATCATGAGCCCCGGGCGGTTGACGCGGGCCATGCCGATGATGCAGCCCGGCATGTTCTTGTCGCAACCGGGCAACGTGATCTGCGCGTCATACCATTGCGCACTCATGACGGTTTCAACAGAATCCGCGATAAGATCCCGGGATTGCAGGGAAAAGCTCATGCCGTCGGTGCCCATCGACATGCCGTCCGAGACCCCGACCGTATTAAAGCGCATGCCGACCAGGCCGGCCTTTTCCACCCCCTCCTTGACCACGCCCGCCAGGTCCAGGAGGTGCATGTTGCAGGTATTACCCTCGAACCATACGCTGCCGATGCCGACCTGGGCCTTGTCCATATCGTCGGCTGTGAGCCCGGTGCCATACAGCATCGCCTGCGACGCCCCCTGGGATTTGGGGCCGGTGATCTTTGCGCTATAGCGGTTAAGCTTTATCATATGTCCTCCGCGGGCGGCCATTGTACCGAACGGTCGCCCGACCCGACAACCGACGGCGAACACCGCTCCCGGAACACCCCATGACCGACACCCTCGTGCGCATCTCGAAACTGCTGGCCTCGCGCGGGGTGTGTTCACGGCGCGAGGCCGATCACTACCTGGAGCAGGGCCTGGTGGAGGTCGATGGACACCGTGCGGTGCTCGGCGAACGTGCCGCCCCCGATGCGCGCATCACGCTCGCCCCCACAGCGCGGGCCCGCCAGGAGCGGCGCGTCACCATCCTTTTGAATAAACCGCTGGGCTATGTATCGGGGCAACCGGAAAAGGGCTATCAGAGCGCGCACGTCCTGCTCACGGGAGACTCCTATGCCGGTCCTGCACCGCTGCCGCGCGTACCCTCTGGGCTGGCGGTGGCGGGACGCCTCGACATCGACTCCCAGGGGCTTTTGGTGCTCACCGAGGACGGACGCATCGCGCGCCTCTTGATCGGCGACCATGTCATCGAGAAGGAGTATCATGTACGCGTCGACGCGCCGATCCAGGATGCCACCCTCGCGACATTGCGCGGGCCCTTCATGCTCGATGACAGACCCTTGCGCCCGATACGCGTCGAGCGCCTGGGGCCCGACGCCCTGATCATGATCCTGACCGAAGGGCGCAAACGCCAGATTCGGCGCATGCTCCACGAGGTCGGGCACGAGGTGCGCGCCCTAAAGCGCGTACGCATCGGGCGCGTGCGTCTAGGCGGCCTCAAGCCGGGCCAGTGGCGCATGCTGGCCCCGGGCGAGCGCTTCTAGGTGTACAAGGCCCTTCGTCCCTGGCTGTTTCGCCTACCCCCCGAGATCGCCCATGAGGCCGCCCTGCGCGCCCTGCGCGCCTACGGCGCCGTGCGCCCGGCACCGGCCACGGCGACCGGCGGCCCCTTGGCGGTCCAGGCCCTCGGCCTGCCATTTACCAACCCGTTGGGGCTTGCCGCCGGGTTCGACAAGAACGGCCGTGCCCTGCGCGGCCTGGCGGCGCTCGGATTCGGCTTCCTCGAGGTCGGCACGGTCACCCCACGCGCGCAGCCCGGCAACCCCCGCCCGCGCCTCTTCCGGCTCGCCGAGCAACGCGCGCTCATCAATCGTCTCGGCTTCAACAACGCCGGCATGGAGTCGCTGGCGGCGCGCTTGCGGGCCGAGCGCCCTGCCCTCCCCATCGGCGTGAACATCGGCAAGAACCGCGATACGCCCCTGGATCGCGCCGTCGACGACTACCGGCTGGGGTTTGCGGCACTCGCCCCTTACGCCGACTACCTGACTGTCAACCTGTCCTCGCCCAATACCCCGGGCCTGCGCGCCCTTCAGGAGCCGGAGGCCGCACGCCTCCTGCTCGGGGCCCTGCACGAGGATCAGGCCGCGCTCCGCCGGCGAAGCGGGCGGTACGTCCCGATTGCGGTGAAGATCGCGCCGGATTTTACGCAAGAGACGCTCGCGGCCCTGCTTGCGGTCCTCGCCGAAGGCCTCTGTGATGCGGTCATCGCCACCAATACTACGGTCAGTCGCCCCACTCTGGGGCATGGGCCTGCGGCTCGTGAACCAGGAGGGCTCTCCGGGGCGCCGCTCACGACCCTGTCCCGGGAGATAATATCGCGGGTATTCAAGGCGTTACCGGATATCCCTATCATAGGCGTCGGTGGCATAAATAATGCAGAGGATGCCTGGCAACACTTATTGGCGGGGGCCTCCTTGCTGCAGCTTTATACCGGATTGATTTATGAAGGACCGGGACTCGTACCGGCCATCCTCGCAGGGCTCGTGGAGCGCGTGCACGCCGGTGGCCAGGATAACCTCGGTGAGGCGCTTTCCGCGGCGCGACGGAACCTTTCGTCCGGATCAAGACCCAATACGGTAAAATTCTGATGAAAATGAGCTATCCTTAGCAGGTAAAGGACGACACGCATAGGCAGTAGGACAGTGGGGGTAGAAGCGATGATGGAAGTGGGTAACAAGATCGTGATCGAGGGGGTAACCGAGGACGGCCGCACCTTCAGACCGAGCGACTGGATAGAACGGATCAGCGGCAGTCTTTCCACCTTTGGCATGGATCGCCGCATCCGTTACTCGCATTATGTGCAGCCGCAGGTGATAGATGGCCGCAAGTGTCTGGTGGTGGATCCGGAACTGAAAAGCGTAAACCCGAGCGCATTTAGCTTTCTCGTGGATTTCGCCAAGGGCAATAAATTGAAGATCCATGGTCTAGATGGTGGAGAATCGACGGGCGCGTGCCGGGCCCCGCGCCTCTGCCCGGCCTAACCCTCCTCCAGGCTGTAGGACACGAGCCCATCGGCAAGCTTGGGCTCGAACCAGGTGGATTTGGGAGGCATGACCGCGTCCTGGTCGGCCACTGCCATAAGATCCTGAAGTCCTGTGGGGTAGAGTGTAAACGCCACGCCTCCCATGCGATCGATGCGTTCGGCGAGCGCCGCCGGACCACGAATACCTCCCACGAAATCAATGCGCTGATCGCGGCGCGGGTCGGTGATCCCGAAAAGCGGTGCCAGTACCCGATCCTGCAGTAGGCTCACATCGAGGCGCGCCACGGGGTCCTGGGGTCGGGTCCCGCGCCAACGCAGGCGGTACCAGTGCCCCGCGAGATACATCCCAAACTCGGCGGGCGCGCGCGGGCGTACCGGGGCCTCCTCGGGCACGATCTCGAAGAGCGCCGCCAGGGCCTCCTGCAGCTCGGGAACGCCCCGTCCATTCAGATCGGCCACGACCCGGTCATAGTTCAGGATCTGCATCTCGTTATCCGGAAACAGCACTGAAAGAAACCCGTGATGGGCACCGGGCTGCGGCCCGCGACTCGTCGCCACGACCTTCGCGGCCGCGGTTCTGTGGTGGCCATCGGCGATATAGATCCGGGGAAGACGCTCGAAGGCGGCGGTGAGGCGCGCGATCAGATCGGTCTCAGCCACCACCCACAGGCGATGCCGGACCCCCTGCAGGGGCGCGTCGATCAAGGCCGGGCCCTCGGAGGCGCGCGCCAGCAAGGCCGCGATCTCCGGCTGCGCGCGAAACGTGAGGAACGCCGGCCCGGTCTGGGCGTTCAGGGCCTCGATATGACGGACCCGGTCACGCTCCTTGTCCGGACGCGTCAGCTCGTGGCGGCGGATACGTCCCTCGGCATAGGCCTCCACCGAGGCCGCCGCGACCAAACCCTTTTGGACGTGGTCACCCATCGTCAATTCATAGCAATAATAACAGGGCGAGGCATCCTGGATCAGGACCTCGCGGCGCAGCCGCGCCCAGTTGCGTGCCGCCTGCCGAAACACCGCCTCGTCTGTGGGGTTGGTGTCCACCGGCAGATCGACCTCGGCCTTGGAGACATGCAGAAAGCTCCATGGTCGTCCGGCCACCGCCTCGCGTGCCTCGGCACTGCTCAAGACATCATACGGAGGTGCGATCACGGCAGCCGCGTGCGCGGCATCAGGCCGCAGACCACGGAAGGGACGTATGAGGCTCATGGGTACCCCGGAAACGAGAAGGCCCTCATTCAAACCCATTTCCGAGGTCAAGTAAACCGGCACAGCCGGAGACCGACCTGCGTATCTGTGGCCGATCGGCTATCGACGCACGCGCAGTTTCGCGCTACAACACCGCATGCTCCTCATCACCCGTAAGCGCGGCGAGCGCGTCCTCATTGATCTGGCGTCCGGCACCGATCCCCAGCTGCTTGCCGCCGAACTGTTTACCGGGGGGCCTTTGGAGATCCTGGTGGCGACCACGGCGCGCGGCCATACGCGTCTCGCCATCATCGCCCCCAAACCCTTGGCAGTGCGACGTGCGCCTGCGCGTATCTCCTCCGGTACCTCGTGAGCCCTTGGCGGGGCAGTGGTGGCCAAAGCCCGGGGGCGCTGCGCGGTCGCGACTTCTCCACGGCGACCGTCCCAGGCTATAATTGCGCCATGAGCTTTTTCGAGCAGCCCGCCCTTCAGTACGCCACCGGCCCGCACCCTCATTACGCGTTCATCTGGCTCCACGGCCTAGGCGCCGACGGCCACGATTTCGCGGGGTTCGTCGAGGCCTTCGCGGACGCCACCGGCAAGGCCATGCGCTTCGTCTTCCCGCATGCCCCGATTCAGGCGGTTACATTGAACGGCGGGGCATGCATGCCGGCCTGGTTCGATCTCTATGGCACGCGCCCGGAAGATCCTCAGGACGAGGCCGGCATCCAGCGTGCCTCGCAGGCGGTCAGCGATCTCATCAGAGAGCAGGCCGGCCACGGCATACCGGCCGAGCGCGTCATCCTCGGTGGTTTCTCGCAAGGGGGGGCGGTGGCCCTGTATACCGCCCTCACCGGCCCGCAGCACCTGGCCGCGTGCATCGGATTGTCGACCTATCTGCCGCTTGCGCACCGCTTTGCCGAAGGACTGCCACGCGTCAACGATGGCGCACCTGTGTTTCTTGGGCACGGTAGGGACGATCTCATGGTTCCTTATGCCTTTGCCTTGAAAACCCAGGCCCTGCTCGATACCCATGGGATCGCCGCGGAATTGCATACCTACCCCATCGGTCACGACATCAACGACACCGAGATCGCTGACCTGCGGAGCTTTCTCGCCCGCGCGCTTACGCCTGGTGACTTGGCGGGCCGCCGCTAAACCGCTAAGATCGCAGACCCCGACTGCGTAGAACGCCATGACCACGATCACGATCCGGCGCCAGGACCGCACCACCGCCGTCCGTCGCTTTCCCGCGGAATGGGAACCGCAATCCGGGGTCATGCTGACCTGGCCCCACGCCTACGGTGACTGGGCCCCGGTCCTCGACGAGGCCTTGGCCACCTTCGCCGCCATCACCGCCGCCATCACCCGCTACGAGACCGCGCTCATCGTGGCCTACGACGAGCCCCATGAGGTGCGCATACGCGCCGCCCTACGCGCGGCCGCGGCCGACGAGGCGCGCGTACGGATCGTCATGGCCCCGTCCGACGACGTGTTCGTACGCGATCACGGTCCGCTCACGGTGGAAACGGAACACGGTCTGCTCCTCCAGGATTTCGCATTCAACGGCTGGGGGCGCAAGTACCCCTACACTCGTGACGACGCCCTGACGCGTGCCATATACGCGCAGGGGACATTGGGCGCCATCCCGCTCGAGTCGACCGACTTCGTGCTCGAAGGCGGCAGTGTCGAGTCCGACGGCGCAGGCACCCTACTGGTCACCGCCCGCTGCCTGTTGTCCCCGGCGCGCAACCCGAAGCAGAGCGCCGCTGACATCGAGGCCGTGCTCGCCTTGCGCCTGGCGGCGCATCGTATCCTCTGGCTCCATCACGGTTATCTCGCCGGCGATGACACCGACGGTCATATCGACACCCTGGCGCGTTTTTGCGACCCGCGTACGATCGCCTACTGCGCGTGCCCCGCGCCGGACGACGAACACTACGAGGAGCTAAAGGCCATGGAACAAGAGCTGCGAGCGTTGCGCACGGCCTCCGGCGCGCCCTACCGGCTCGTTCCGCTCCCCTGGCCGGCGGCGAAACTCGACGCCATGGGCGAGCGCATGCCGGCCACTTATGCCAATTTCCTCATCATAAACGGTGCCGTGCTGGTACCCTTGTACGGTGATCGTCAGGACCAAGAGGCCCTGCGCGTCATCGGTACCTGCTTTCCGGGGCGCGACGTCATCGGCATCCCGTCGCTCACCCTGATTGCCCAGCATGGCAGTCTGCATTGCGCCACCATGCAGCTGCCGCGCGGCGTCCTGGCGTAGATCGCCTGGCCATTGTCTCGGAGATCGTTATGGTCGTTGCGCCCCCCTATATAGGGATCAGTCGGACGCTGCATAGACGTACCGGACGTCGGTGCCGATCACACCACGCGATGCCGACGCCATGAGTGACGGCATCGCGGTCGCCTTGATCCAGCATGCCGCTGACGGTCATGCCGCGCAGGTGTGGGCGCGGATCGAAGATGGATTGCGCGAGGCGCGCGCACACGGGGCCGACCTCGCCATACTCCAGGAATTGCACAATGGACCGTATTTCTGCCAGTGGGAGAATGCCGCGGAGTTCGCCCGCGCCGAGCCCATTCCCGGGCCTTCGACAGAACGTCTCGGCGCGCTCGCCCGGGAGCTCTCGCTTGTCATCGTCGGATCGTTGTTCGAGCGCCGGGCAAGCGGTCTCTACCACAACACCGCCGTAGTCCTGGAGCGCGACGGGCGCCTGGTCGGACGCTATCGTAAGATGCACATCCCTGACGACCCAGGCTTCTATGAGAAGTACTATTTCACACCCGGCGATCTCGGCTTCACCCCCATCGCCACGAGCGTCGGACGTCTCGGTGTGCTCGTATGCTGGGACCAATGGTATCCGGAGGCCGCGCGCCTCATGACACTCGCCGGTGCCGACATGCTGGTGTACCCCACCGCCATCGGCTTTGATCCGCGCGACGATAACGCCGAGAAGGCCCGCCAGAAGGAGGCCTGGGAACTCATTCAACGCGGACATGCGGTCGCCAACGGTATCCCGGTCGTGGCCGTGAACCGCTGCGGCCATGAACCGGACCCGAGCCAGACCACCCCCGGGATCACATTCTGGGGCGGGAGCTTTGTGTGTGGTCCACAAGGCGAATGGTTGGCGCGCGCCGGCGATACGCCCTGTGTTCTGATCGCGCACATCGCCGCCACGCGCACGGAACAAACCCGGCAGATATGGCCATTCCTGCGCGACCGACGCATCGAGGCCTACGCCGATCTCCAGAAACGCTACCGCGATTGATCACACCCGCCCTCCACGAGGCCGCTGCGCGCCTGCTCGACGACATCCTGGGGGGTCCGGGCGCCGCCGACGCGCGCATGGATCGCTTCTTTCGCGCCCAGCCGCGTCTTGGCCCCAAGGACCGCGGCGTCATCGCCGAGACCGTCTATGGGAGCCTGCGTCATCATCGGCTGCTGTGCGCGTTCGCGCAGACCGCCGAGCCGCGCCGCGTGGTCGCCGCTTGGCTTGCGGCCTTCGAGGGCTATAATGCGCGCCAGCTCCAGGCCTTGGGCGTCGCTCATCCCGAGGCGCTCGTGGCCGCGGCGCGATCCGATCGCGATATCTACCCCTTTGCGGTAAGCGCGAGCCTGCCCGACTGGCTGGCCGCGCGCCTTGCCACCCTACTCCCCGCCTCCGAGCACGGGGCGGCGGCCACGGCGCTGCTCGCCCCCGCGCCGCTTGATATCCGCACCAACACCCTGAAGACCGACCGCGCGGCACTCCAGCAGTCCCTCGCCCGCACCGGCCACGATCTCAGCCCCACACCCCTGTCGCCCTGGGGCTTGCGTCGCGCCGCGCGCGCCGGCCTCTTTCGAACCCCGGAGTTCGCGGCCGGTCATTTCGAGGTCCAGGATGAGGGCAGTCAGCTCATCGCCCCGCTCCTGGAGCCCCGGCGCGGGGAGCGCATCGTCGATTATTGCGCGGGCGCCGGCGGCAAGACCCTGCATCTCTCGGCGCTGCTCGCCAACAGCGGCATGCTCTACGCCTTCGATACCTCGCAAAAGCGCCTGGGCCGGCTGCGCGAACGCGCCACACGCGCCGGCTGCGACAATATTCGCATCCAGACCCTGGAGACCGGTCCTGACAACCGCCTGAAGAGACTCTACGGCAAGATCGACCGCGTCCTTGTCGATGCCCCATGCAGCGGCACCGGTACCGTGCGCCGAAGCCCCGACATCAAGTGGCGGCTTGCCGAGGAGCGCGTCACGGAACTAGCCGGGCAGGCACGCGCGATCCTGACCCAGGCGGCGCGCCTCGTACGCCCCGGCGGGCGCCTGCTCTACGTCACCTGCAGCGTGTTACGCGAGGAAAACGAGGACGTGATCGCGGACTTCCTGGCCGAGCACGGCGGCGATTACACGCCGATCGACACGCATGGGGTCCTCACGCGTCGTGGCATCCCGCTTTCCGCACAGGCCATAGACGCAGGCCCCAGCCTGCGTCTATGGCCGCATCGCCACGGTACCGATGGCTTCTTCGCGCAGATCTTGCAGCGAGGCTAGATGGCCGTCTGTAGCGATCCGAACCACAGTGTGCCGCGCGGGGGGCATGGCATGAGAATCGCGGGCGCCAACGCCGCGCAGGGACCGCCCAGGGGCTTCCTGCGATCGTCGAGGTTCGCTCTTACGGTCGGACGCGTCGGATGACAGTGGCGCGCCTCTCTTCGACCAATACTGGCCGCGTCCCCTTGCGGTAGAGAATCCCTCTCTGGTCGGTCACCTTCCATGGGGCCGGCCGAACAAGCACTCGTCCACATGTCTCGTGTAAATAACCCGCGACTGAAGTCGCAGGCTTTATTGTGAAATGCAAACATGGTTGCCCATATCCACACTCCCAACATCAGGCGTACTTACAGCCGCCCTTGGCGGAACGGCCGTTCCGCCAATGCGGGCAAGGTTCCGACTGGCATTCAAGTCGCTGTGCGCCCGGAGACCACAGTGTGTGCACACGAAACGATGCTTGCTGCGCTTGCCGAGATGGCCGCAGCAGGAACACATCTGGCTGGTATAGGCCGGGTTCACGTATTCGACCGCGATGCCCGCCGCTCTTGCCTTGTACTCGACGAAGGTCTGAAGCTGTCGCCATGCCCAGCGGTGCAGGCGGCCGCGCACGCGCTTACCAGCCTTGATCCGCGCGCGGATATGCGTCAGATCTTCCATCGTGATCTTGGCGACACCGGCTTTGATCGCTGCCTGAACGATGGCCTTGCTCGTTTCGTGGTTTGTGTGCTTCACGCGCCGCATCTCCTTGCCGGAGACCTGCCGGAGCTTCTGTTTCGCGCTCGGGCTGCCGTTGGACTGAAGACGGCGGCGCAGGGCCAGGTGACGGTCGCGCCGATCGCGCAGGTGCTCGCCGCCGAAGACCTTGCCCAAGCTATGGGCGGCGAGATTGTTTTCTCCGACATCCACACCCATTACGGGGCCGAATGCCACGGGTTTTGCGTCGTGGGACTCGACGACGAGATTGAAGAACCATCGCCCTTTGCGCAACACCAGTTCCGCTTCCTTGTGTCTTCCGGATTCGAGAATCCGACGCTGATGCTCTCCTGGGCGCAGCGGGACGCTGATACGCCCACCGAGGGTTAGAGCGAGACGGTCTCGCCCTTGAGGGAATAGGTGCGCTTGTCGAAATGCACGCTGGCACGGTCGAAGCGGGTGCCTGGGATCGACGTATCTTACCTGATACGCCCGAGTTCCTTTTGTGCCTTGTACGCCTTGCATACCGAGAAGATGGCGTTGCAGCACATCTGGCTGCCGAGCGGCGTCTGAGCGCGCAGGGCGTTGTATGTCCGTTGGTGCAGTCCTACCCGGTTCCAAAGGCGATGTGCGCGCACGATCGGGACGAGACGGTTACAGGCATCGGCGTAAGCCGATCGCAGCGCCGCCAGCGCTTCAGCCTGCTCTGTACTCGCCTCCAGCCGGATCGACGCCGTGCGCATCATCGCTTATCGCCTCTTGGTGACATGCTCGGAGCGTTCGATGTAGCGGCGGATGGTCTCGGCGCTGACATGGCCCGCCGTGCCGACGTAATACGACGGAGACCACAGGTGTCCGCCCCCCAACCGCTTCTTCAGCGCCGGGAACCTCTGGAACAAACGGCGCGCCGTGACACCCTTGAGCACCTTGACGGCATCGGCGACGGCCATGGCGGGCGGTATGCCGACAAACAGGTGGATGTGATCCGGCTGGATTGCCTTGGAGATCACCGGCCAGCCCCGTTCTGCGCAAATCGCATCCAACATCGCTCCCGTTTCCTCGGCCACCGTTCCACTCAGCACGTCGCCCCGATACATCGGACACCAGATCACATGGTATGCCGTTTGGTAGACACAATTACGGTTCGTGGCAACATCGACCATGCGTCACAGTGTACACCACATGGTGCGCTTCGCGCACCCGCAATTCCTCCCGCGACTCAAGTCGCGGGTTTCCTTGCGGAGGATCTATGAAGAAATCGAGGCGATCACCGGACCCAAGTAAGACAGGGCGATCGTCAATATCGCATCCGCGGCCACCGCGCGTTGGGGACGAATGCCGTCCGGCACGGGGATGTCCCGGGCCACGGGCGCGTCGGCTCTTCTCTCTCACACCCACGGCTTAGCGGTGCGCCACATACCGGGCATGAACCCGCTGTCCGGCCTCCAGGACAATAGCCGACACCCCCTTCCCGGTAAGATCGCGCGGGCCGCCTCCATCCTGGGTATCCCCGCACCCCGTGAACCGCGGGGGTCCCTGCTCGTATAGCGGGCCCTGATGCCCAAGCCATCCAGGATCGTGCAGCCCGTGTCAGGAACGATAGCGCGTGAGCAGCCAGATGCCGGCGGCAACCGCCGCGACTACGAGCAGCAAGAGCCATTCATAATGCGCGAAGTGGCTGAGCATGGCGGCCAAGGCGTGTCCAGCCACGTAACCTCCATACCCCACGACCACCGCCCATACCGCAGCCCCCACGGCATTCAAAAGGGCAAAACGCGCGCGCCGGATGGGGCTCGCCCCGAATACGAACGGCGCGGCGCTGCGCAGGCCGTAGAGAAAACGGAAACCGAGCACGAGCCAGGTCTCGTAGCGTCCCATCCAGCCCTGAAGGCGGGCGTTGGCCCTTCTCAGCCGCGGCTTGCGGGCCATAACATCCGGCCCATATCGTCGCCCCAGATGAAAAAACAGTTGATCGCCGCTCAGACTGCCGACGAAGGCCGCGGCCATGACCCCCGGGAGCACGAGGTAGCCCTGCGCGGCCGCCACGCCCCCGAGCACGAGCACCGTCTCGCCCTCCAGAAAACAGCCGACCAGGATTGCGATGTAGCCATAGACGTGGATGAGGTGGATCAGCGACATAAGATCCCGGGGGTGGGGTGCACACAAAGGACCACCCAGACGAGGCCCGCATAACCCCGCCGGCTCAAATTCGAGCGCCGTTTCGCGGGCTCGATGCGCGTAACGGCGCACGCGTGCAGGGCCGCGCCGCCCGGTCCGCCGTGTTCTCACCCTGCCGCCCGACACCATATCCCGTCGGGGCCGTGCCAACGCCGCCACGCGCGCCGACCGCCAGGCGCGCGGCCTGTCGGCACCTCACATCATGGCCACGCACGGGACCTTCTACGACCGGCCCCGTGCGATTCACGCGCTGTCCGTATCTTAACGCGGTACCACGCGCGCCGCCTGCATCCCTTTGGGTCCACGGGTCGATTCGAACTCGACCTTTTGGCCCTCGGCAAGCGTCCGGAATCCCTCTCCCTCTATGGTCGAGAAATGGACGAATACATCGGCGCTGCCATCGCTCGGCGTAATAAAGCCAAAACCCTTCGCTTCATTAAACCACTTCACGGTACCGGTCTGCATAGAAACCTCTTCTTCGATTGCCTTCCCGTCTTGCGGGGTGATCCAGTGTTCGCGCCGGCCCCGCCCTGACCATGGCCTGGGCGTGGCGCCGGACGCCACGTTCCAAGGAACGCAAAATTCATGCTACGTCAACCGCGGCCGCAAGACAATCCTTAGTTGTCTCGTCAACATCTCTCCGGATTTCGGGCTCGTGCCGGGGCAGCAAGATAGGCTCACGGCGGCAGACTTGTTAGAATGGCGACCGGCCCGTGACGCCGCCTTAAGGACTATTCATGATCGTCGTGTTGAAATCCCACATCACCAAAGACAGCCCCGAGTTCCGGGAGCTTATGTCGTTCCTCGCACAAAAGCCCGGTATCAGCCTGCGCGTGCATGAAGAGGTCGGGGCCCTCGTGACCCTGACCGAGGTCTATCTGATCGGCGATACCAGTGCCTTCGACCTCCACGAGATCGAGACCCTCCCAGGCGTCGAGCGCGTGGTCAGTATCGAAGAGGAGTACCGGATATTGGGGCGTCATCACGATGACAAGCGTCCGACGGGTTTCGAGTACAAGGGCGTGCGCTTCGGCCAGGACACGTTGAATGTCTTTGCGGGATTGTGCGCGGTCGACAACCCCACCCATGTCGAGCAGATGATGAAGGCCCTGGCCGACAACGGCCAGGTATGCACGCGCATGGGGGCCTACAAGCCGCGCACCAACCCCTACTCCTTCCAGGGGCATGGGGCATCGTGCCTGCCCTGGGTCTTCGATCTCGCCGGCAAGTACGGCATCCGGGTGATCGCCATGGAGATCACCCACGACTCGCACCTAGACGAGATCCGCCACGCCCTCGAGCAGACCGGCTCGCCGACCGGGGTAATGCTCCAGATCGGCACGCGTAATACGCAGAATTTCGAGCTCCTGAAGATCGTCGGCCGTCAGAGCGAGTTCCCGGTGCTGCTAAAGCGCGGGTTTGGCATCACCCTAGAAGAGTCCTTGAACGCCGCCGAGTACATTGCAAGCGAAGGAAACCGCAATGTGATCTTCGGGCTGCGCGGCATGAAGACCAATATGGGTGACCCGCATCGCAACTTCGTCGACTTCGCGCACGTCCCGGTGGTCAAGCGCCTCACGCGCATGCCGGTGTGCATAGATCCCTCTCACTCGGTCGGATCGCGGGATCGCGGGCCCGACGGGCTGCTCGATGTCCAGCAGGTCACCGCCCAGGGGATCATCGCCGGCGCCAACATGGTGTTGGTCGATTTTCACCCCGAACCGAAGAAGGCCCTGGTGGATGGACCGCAGGCCTTGCTGCTGCGCGAACTCCCCTATTTCCTGGAGGATATCGCCATCGCCCGCGACGCCTATGAGCGCCGCGTCAAGGCCGGAGCGCGGTTCCTAGCGGAACAATTGGCCTGCGCCCCTGAAAACCGCTGAGGCCCCGGAGGACGGACGGCGCGGTGCGCCCGTCCACCCTCCTCTGCGGGCCCCCTCCAGGCGCGGATCCTGACGCGGGCGCCCAGCCCCAGAGGCGGCGGGCGGGCCGCCTACCCCGGCGGGCTCGCGCTAGTGGCACCGTCCCGCGGCTGTCATCTGCGTGCCGTGTCCCAGCGGCCAGTCGAGTGCCTGCCCCTTCACCGATGCGGGTAGTCCCGTAGGCGGGGTCCCACATACAGCTGACGGGGACGATCGATGCCGTGCGTGGGGTCGTTATGGAGCTCGAGCCACTGGCTCACCCATCCGACGGTCCGCGCCACGGCGAACACGGCCGTGAACATCTTCGTCGGGATGCCCATGGCGCGAAGTAGGATTCCCGAGTAGAAATCCACATTCGGATAGAGCTTGCGTTCGATGAAGTACTCATCGCGCAAGGCGATCTGTTCGAGCTCCAGGGCGACCGCCATCAGCGGGTCGTTCTCAAGCCCCAGATGCGCCAATACCTCACGGGCGCTCTCCTGGATCACGCGCGCCCGGGGATCGAAATTCTTGTATAGCCGGTGTCCGAAGCCCATGAGCCGGAAGGAATCACCCTTGTCCTTGGCGCGCGCGATCGCTTTCGGGATGTTCTCCGGAGAGCCGATGTCGATCAGCATCTTCACGACCTCTTCGTTGGCGCCGCCATGCGCCGGACCCCATAGGCTCGCGATGCCCGCCGCAATACACGCGAAGGGATTGGCGCCGGACGAGGCCGCCATGCGCACCGTGGAGGTCGAGGCGTTCTGTTCATGATCGGCGTGCAATATGAGGATCCGGTCCATGGCGCGCGCCTGCACAGGATCCAGGACGAAGTCCTTGTTGGGCATGCCAAACAGCATCTGCATGAAGTTCCCCGCATAATCGTACTCGTTACGCGGATAGCGCAGTGGCCGGCCGATGCTGTAGGTGTAGCTCGCTGCGGCGATCATGGGCATCTTGGCGACGAGCCGGATGGCCGCATTGAGACGCTGTTCGGGGTCGCGAATATCCATGTCATCGTGATAAAACGCTGACAACGCGCCGACCACGGCCACCATGACCGCCATCGGATGGGCATCGCGGCGAAAGCCGCGGTAGAAACTGATCACCTGTTCGTGCAATAGGTTATGCTGGCACACAGCCTCGCGGAATGTGGCCTCCTCGGCCGCCGAGGGCAGTTCCCCGAACATGAGAAGGTAGGCCACCTCCAGGAAGCGGCTCTTCTCGGCCAGCTGCTCGATGGGATAGCCACGATACGCGAGGATACCGGCATCGCCATCCACGAAGGTGATGGCGCTCTTGCAAGATGCCGTCGACCGATATCCCGGGTCATAAGCCAAGAGCCCATGGCGGGCATAGAGCGATTGGATGTCGACGGCCTGCGGGCCGAGCGTCCCCTCGAGCACCGGCAGACTTCCGTCCCCCGACTCATCCCCTATCACCGCGCTCACAAATTTCGTCACAACCCCCCCTTACTTACGGGCGTATAGCCATTTGATGACCCCGTCCTCGGCCCGGAACCCCGATTCCGTATCCGCCGCAGGGTAATTCTCCAATACCACGACGATATAACGCCGCCGCCCGCGCTGCAGGTAGCCTGCCAAGGTATCCACGCCGTCGATCGTGCCGGTCTTGCCATGCAGATGCCCGACGACCGGCGACCCCAGGAACCGGTACCGCAAGGTCCCGTCGATCCCCGCTATCGGCAACGACGAGACATACTCAGGCATGTAGCGCCCATTATAGGCATAACGTAGGACGCGTCCCACTTCGGCCGCGGTGATGCGCTCGGAACGCGACAACCCGACCCCATTGCGCAACACCAGATGAGGCAGCCGCAGGTGGTGGCGGCTAAGCCACGCACGCATCACCGCCAGGCCCTTGGCGGTGCTCCCCGGCGGCCCGTCCTTCACCGCCCCGAGGGTCATGACCAAAAGCCGGCCCATGACGTTGTTGCTGTACTTATCGACACTGCGCAGGATGTCGGCAAGCGGTCGCGAATGGACCGCATACAGCAGTCGCGCGCCATGCGGCAACCGGCCGGTGAGGAACCGGCCGTTGAAAATCCCCCCTTGCTCGCGCCATAACTCGGTGAACACCCCCGAGACATAACGGCGATTGTTGTCGGTGACACGATAAAGGTGTTGCGTTCCGCACGCGCGCGGGTAGCGCCCGCGGAACACCGCCCGATTGCCCCAGCTCTCATGAGCGATCTGCAAATGGACATGGGCGCGCCAGTCACCGCACGCCCCACCCGTCAGGCGCAGGTCATCGACCACTCGCAGCGTCGTCGGATAGGGGTCCGGCAATACACGCACCTTCGATGCCCCTGGAAGAAATCGGAACTCGACCGCCTGAAAATTCACCAGCAGGGCCTGCGGGCGCACATTGTATGTGCGGTCGCGCAGGCCGTCAAAGGAGCCGCGCGGCGCACGCGGGACCTTCATATAATGCTCATCGAGCACGAGATTGCCGGCTATGCGGCGTATGCCCAGACGGCGCAACCCGTGAAGCAGGTTCCAGAACGATTTCGTGATGAGGTACGGGTCGCCGTCTCCGCGCAGATAGAGGTTGCCATGCAACACGCCATGGACCACCGGACCCCGCGCATAGGCGCCAGTGGTCCATGTGTAGGCCGGCCCGAGCACATCCAGACTCACGAGCGCGGTGACGAGCTTCATCACCGAGGCCGGATCCCGGGGGGTGTGCGCTCGGTAGGCGAGCAGCGGGTGGCGGGCGTGGATGCGGCGCAGATAAATGCTGATACCGCCCAACGGTACATGTTCACGCGCAAACAAGCGCAGCAGAGACGCGGGAAGGGGGCTGCTCCACGCCGGTCCCGAGGCCAGCATGAAAGCGGCGAGCAAGGTCAATAACACACGCGTTTTCATAGGCCGAGTATGACCTGTCCACCCTTGAGCCTGCAAACGCCGGCGGGCCGTGCGTGGCTGTCATGCCGCCCAGAGGTTATAATGTGCGCCTCACAAGGACGGAGCTTCATCGCGTGTCCAGACCCCTAGGCCACCTAGCGATCGCCATGCCGCGGCGTTGTCATGTAGCGCCATCCCCCAGCCTCACATCACAGTCACACTCACTGTGCAGTGAAGCCCTGCTCCAAAGGCTGCGCGCGCCATCGTGAAGACCCTGGACCCGGCAAGACCCCCCGAGCCCTTCTTTGAAATGCTGCGCGCAGCCCGCGAGCGGCTGCTCGTACTGGATTATGACGGCACACTCGCGCCGTTCACGCCCCGGCGCGAGGATGCGACCCTTTATCCCGGCATTGCCCCATTGTTAGTGGGCATCCAACAGCAGGGAACGCGCATTGCGTTTGTCACCGGACGTCCGGCGGCCGATCTGGCGGCGCGCATACCGCTGCAGGGCGTGGAGATATTCGGGGCACATGGGCAGGAGCATCTTGCACCGTGTGGGCACCTCACGCGCGCTGCGCTCACCCCGTCGTCGCAACAATGGCTCGATGCCAGCGCCGCGCGCATCAAGGCGGCCGGGTTCGAACATGCCCTTGAACGCAAATACGGGACCGTGGCGATCCACTGGCGGCATGAACAGCCCGATGGCCGTGTGCGCCTGGAGGAGCTTGCGTACGGTATCGCACGCAAGCTTCCCGCTGACGTTCGGGGGCTCGCCTTCGATGGCGGCTACGAATTCCGGGTGAGCGGTCGCGACAAGGGCACGGCCGTAGCGGACCTGGTGGCGCGCCACCCGCAGGCGATCATGGCCTATCTCGGGGATGATTGGACCGACGAGGATGCGTTCGCGGCGCTCCCCCCGGCCGGGCTTGGGGTACTCGTGCGCGAGCGACTGCGGGATACGCGCGCGCACCTGTGGCTGCGTCCGCCAGATGAGCTGCACGCCTTCCTCAAGTCGTGGATGACCGCCGCCAAACCATGATCACATACTACTGGCAACAGCTCGGTCAGCAACTTGCGCGCTACCGCTTTTCCGGGCACTCGGCCTTGGTGTGGATTGCCACCATACTGGTCTTTGGGGCGATATTCGCGCTCTTGAAGGCTGTTTTGCGCATGAGCCAAGGGATCCTGAGGGTTGCCGCGCAGGGCGGCGCTGCCTGGCCTGTGTTCCTCGACAAGGCCGCGCGCCAGACCCATTCCTGGTTCCTGGCGACGCTTGCGGCGGCCGCCGCCTGCGAACGCCTGACACCCCCCGACCTCAGTCGGGCACTGGTGGGCGACATCGTCGTAACCGCGTTGTTCGTGCAGGCGGCGTTGTGGGGTCACGCGTTCATAAAAGCCGGCATCGATCATTACCGGGCGCACAGCCAGGATGGAGAACGCAGCACGGTCGTGGTCGCCGTGGGACTTATTGCCACCATCCTCCTGTGGCTGCTCCTTACGCTCGCGGCACTCAGCAACCTGGGCGTGAATGTCACCGCCCTGCTCGCGGGCTTTGGCGTGGGCGGCGTTGCGTTGGCGCTTGCCGTGCAAAGCACCCTGGCCGATTTCCTGGCGTCGCTTTGGATCCTGTTCGACAAGCCTTTCGTCCTTGGCGACCCCATCGCCATAGATACCTACACGGGAACCGTCGAGCGCATCGGTCTGAGGACCACGCGCCTTCGCAGCCCATCGGGCGAGCAGATCATCATCAGCAACTCGGATATCGTCAAAAGCCGCATGCGCAACTACAAACGGATGCGCGAACGCACGCTCGTGTCTACACTCTATCTGACCTACGAAAACACTCATGAGGCCCTGGCGCGCACCACGACCCTCATCGAGGGTATAGTGCAGAACGACGGCCGCGCGCGATTTCTGCGTGCGTATTTCACGGACTACCAGCCCCAGGGGCTGATCTTCGAGGTGGCATACAGCGTGCGGGAGGAATATGTCGACGCCTACAGGGACGTTCAGCACGCCATCAACCTGGCTATTTTCCATGCCTTCTACGAGCAGGGCATCGAGTTCGCGCACCAGCCAGTGGCCCATACCCAGCCCTTGCCAGACCCTATCGCAAAGGAGACGTCATGAACGACATGACACAAAGCGGCGATAGGCTCGTCGTCGTTTCCAATCGGCTGCCGGTGGTCGTCAAACAGGTGGATGGCCAGTGGACCTTCATCCCAGGTTCCGGGGGACTTGTGAGCGCACTGGCCCCGGTATTGCGTAATCGCGGCGGGATATGGATCGGATGGCCTGGCACCTCGGACGCCGATCCCGCGACGCTTTCGGGGTTATTGCGCGAGGCGACGCGTCATTCCGGCTACTCACTGAAACCTGTGGCGCTCGACCAGCGTGACAAGGAGGATTTCTACTACGGATTCGCCAATGAGGTGATCTGGCCGCTCTTTCACGACCTTCAGTCGCACTGCAATTTCGCACCGCGCTACTGGGACGCCTATAACCGCGTCAACCGCCGATTCGCCGACGTCATCATGCAAAATACGCGTCCCGGCGACTTCATTTGGATCCACGACTATCATCTGATGAGCGTCGGTCAGGAATTGCGGGCGCAGGGGATTGCGGCGCGCATGGGCTTTTTTCTCCACATCCCGTTCCCGCCGCTCGACATCTACATGAAGCTGCCATGGCGCTTTCCGCTGTTGCGCGCCCTGCTCGAATACGATCTGCTCGGATTCCAGACCCTGCGCGACCGCCGCAATTTCCTCCAGTGTGTGCGTTTGATCGCCCCGGACCTGTCGGTGAGCGGCAAGGGACAGGTAATCACGATCCGCGTCGGGAACCGCGAACTGCGCGTAGGCACCTTCCCTATCGGCATCGACTACCAGGAATTCGCACGCGGCAGCAAGGCCGAGGCGGTCGTGCGCAAGGCCCGCGAACTTCACGAGGACCTGCCCGGCCGCCAGGTCCTGCTGGGCGTAGACCGGCTCGACTATACAAAGGGGATCTGTCATCGATTCGAGGCCTTCCGCAATGCCCTGCAGCGCTTCCCAGAGCTGCATCATCGCACCACACTTATCCAGGTCGTGGTGCCAAGCCGTGAAGACATCCCCAAATACAATGCCCTGAAGATGGAAATGGAGCGGCTCGTGGGCGAGATCAATGGCCAGTTCACGCAATCGGGGTGGGTCCCCATCCACTACATATTCCGCAGCCTCAGTCGCACCGAGCTTCTGGCCTATTATCGTGCCTGCGAGATCGCGCTCATCACGCCCCTCAAAGACGGCATGAATCTCGTCGCCAAGGAGTTCTGCGCTGCTACCCCGGAAAATAACAGCGTCCTGATCCTCTCGGAGTTCGCCGGGGCCGCCGCGCAGCTGCAAAAGGGCGCGCTGCTGGTGAATCCCTACAATGTCGAAGAGGTGGCCGAGACCATCCAGCGGGCGATCATCATGGGACCCGGCGAACGACGCGCACGCATGCATAAACTCAAGCGTTTTGTCCGCGAATACGATATCTTCTGGTGGGTGGACTCGTTCCTGCGCGCGGCCATCGCCAAAGATCTGAGCAACTTCCCGGTCCCGGAGGAGTATGTCCCGCATATGGAGACGATATCGCTCTGAAATTTTGCGGGAGGGCACGGACGCATGAGCAACGCCCGCCATCCCCCATCGCTTCGTGGCGCGCATGCCCAAGCGTACCCTGTCAAGATTGTCGGTGCACGCAGACCTCGCTAGACTGCCCGCGTGCCGCCCCTATCGACCGTGACCCAAAACCCCACGGCCTTGCCGCCACCTGCCCCGACATCGGCCTACGCGTGGTTGGTAGACGCAAGACCGGTTGCGTGTGGCCGCCATTGTATATCGAGGTGCCCATGAAGATCCTGGAGGGCTTGAACGACCAGCAGCGCGAGGCCGTGCGACTGATCGATGGGCCCGTGCTCGTCCTGGCCGGTGCCGGTAGCGGCAAGACCACGGTGATTGCCCGCAAGATCGCCTACCTCATTACCCACGGCGGCTACGATCCCGCCCATATCGCCGCGGTCACGTTCACCAACAAGGCGGCACGCGAGATGCGCGAACGCGCGAGCGGGCTGCTACCATCGACCACCCGCCGAGGCTTAAGTGTCCTGACCTTCCATGCCCTTGGATTGAAGATCATCCGCGAGGAAACGCAGGCCCTCGGTCTGCGGCACGGCTTTACCCTGCTCGATCCGCGGGATGCCGAGGCGCTCATCAAAGACCTATGCCGGGAGCGCTTGCGCAGCGACACCCCCGCCGAGGAGATCGCACAGCGCGTGCGCGCCTGGAAGGATGCCGGTATCCCCCCTGCCACCGCCGCCCTCGAATCACCCGACGGCGGCGCCATCTACGCCGACTATGTCGAGCGGCTGCGCGCCTACAACGCCATAGACCTCGACGATCTCATCCTGCTCCCGGCGCAGCTATTGACCGAGGATGCCGAGGCCCGCGCGCGCTGGCGGGAGCGTCTGCGCTATCTCCTGGTCGATGAATATCAGGACACCAACGATGGGCAATACCGGCTGGCGCGCGCGCTTGCCGACACGGCCTTCACAGCGGTCGGTGATGATGATCAATCCGTATACTCGTGGCGCGGCGCGCGTCCCGAGAACCTTGCCCGGCTGGCGCGCGACAATCCGCGGCTTACGGTCATAAAGCTTGAACAGAATTACCGATCGACCGGGCGCATCCTCAAGGCCGCGAATGCCGTGATCGGCAACAATCCCCACCTGTTCCCGAAGCGACTCTGGAGCGCCTTTGGCTTCGGCGACCCCCTGAAGGTCCTGGTGGCCGACGATGAAGAGCATGAGGCGATCCGCGTCGTCACGGCGCTCTTGCATGACAAGTTCGTGCGTCGCGCGGAGTTCGGGGACTACGCCATCCTCTATCGGGGAAATCACCAGGCGCGGCCCCTGGAACAGGTGCTGCGCGAACATCGCGTCCCGTACTTTTTGAGCGGCGGGACATCGTTTTTCGATCGTGTGGAGGTGCGCGATGCGGTCGCCTATCTACGTCTCATTCACAACCCTGCCGACGATGCGGCGTTCCTTAGGGTCTGCAACGTCCCCAAGCGCGAAGTGGGTCCCTCGACTGTCGAACGCCTGCGCGACTATGCCCACCGCCGTGGCCAACCCCTGCTGCGTTGCTGTCAGGAACTCGGGCTCGCGCAGCATCTTGCCGCCCCACAGGTGGCTGCCTTGCAGCGCTTTGCGCTGCTTGTGGAGGGGTTGAGCGAAAAGGCGCGAAGCCTGGCCCCGGGCGCACTGTTGCGCGAGGCGCTACGCGAGGTCGGGTATGAGGGACACGCCTTGCAGGCGGCCGGCGACAACCGCACAGGCCGCCGGCGGCTGGCGTTGCTCGAGGAATTCCTGGCGTGGGTCGACCGCCTCGGCGAGGACGCGAGCGGACGCACACTCGACGAGGTGGTCTCACAGCTCATTCTAAACGGCATGGGAGACCGGGACCGGGAGCCTGACGGCCAAAGTGTACGACTGATGACGCTGCATGCTGCCAAAGGTCTGGAATTCCCTCATGTCTTTCTCGTAGGAGTGGAGGAGGATCTCCTCCCGCATCGCGCGAGCCTAGTCGAAAGCGGCGTGGAGGAAGAACGCCGCCTGGCCTACGTCGGCATGACGCGCGCGCGCCAAACTTTGACCTTGAGCTATGCGCGGCGACGGCGCCGCCAAGGGGCGCCCCAGGAGACCAGCCCCAGCCGCTTTCTCAGCGAGATCCCCGCCGAGGACTTGATTTGGGATGGTCGTGACGAGAAGCCCCCCGAGGAGCGCCTGGCCCATGGCGAATCCCACCTCAAGGGCTTGCGCGGTCTCCTCGGGCAAGGTTCGTAACCGAACGAGGCTCGCGGACCTCACGCCCAGGGCCGTATTGGCCTGCCCCAGGCCTACCCGCGATTTCGGTCACGGTCGCGCACTGCCACCACACCTGGGCTACCAGCTCATCAAAGACTTGCGGAGGCCAATGACAGAGTCTCTTGCCTGGCGCGGACGCAAAACTCACTAGACCCGCTTATGGTTTCTACCTATCATGGTCCGGTTGTCTTCGCGCACCTAGGGCAGGACCGTCATCGGCGCCACCCTCTTGGTATTCTGCACGGTGAGTTCGCTTGCCCATGACGGAGATTGCGATGGAAGATACCGATACGCGATGGGATCTGATGACCCGCGTTTTGCATTGGGGTCTGGCGCTTACGATCAGCGCCCAATTAATCTCAGGCCTGCTGGTTGCAGATCCGCAGACCCGGGCATTTTTCTACTTTCATGAGTGGGACGGGCTGGCCGCCAGCGCCTTTATACTGCTAGCCTGGATGTGGATGTATGCCATCCAGGATCTTGGCGCCCTCTTTCCCTGGAACCGTTCTGGCATGCAGGCCGTATGGGCGGATATATGCGGACTTTTCCGCGGCAAGTTACCACCTGGTGGCCGCAATTGCATCGGTTTCGCGAGTTTTGGGCATGGCTTAGGACTCTTGGCCGCTACAGGCATGGCGCTCACGGGTATCTGGATATTTTTCATCATTCCAGGCGGACACGGGGCCTCTGCTGCATCATCGGACTTCCATGAATATATGCAAATATCAGGGTTACATAAGATAATTTCCTATTTCGTGTGGGCGTACTGGATCGGCCACATCGGTTTTGCCATCCTTCACCAAATCCAAGGGGCGCCCATCTTCCGGGGGATTTTTATCGGCAGCCCGGACAAAGAAGGATTGAAACAATAACCCGTCTCCCCAAAGGAGGCGTTTTGCCCCCAATCCAGCCTACAGTGGGGGCCCTGGCTCTGCGGGGGAGCCCGCTAAAGTTTGACAAATAGGGGAGTCCCGCGACGAAACTCCGAATCGCGAGCCACCAAGCTAACCTGATATCTGGACACCTCCTGCATGGCAAGCATGTATGGCTATTACGTCATCGACTGGGGCTACGATGAGAATAGCGGTCGTATCCATACCGGCTTGAGCCCGCAAAACGTCACCCGCCCGCGGCAGGCCCGCTCACGCCCTCCCAGCGACCCGCAATCCATCGCCCGAATGAGGCGTAAACTCCGCTTCCGTACCCGCCTGGTCTTAGGCTGCTTGCGGATGACGAAAACGCTCACCAGGGCTCCCTTGGACCTTCAGGACACATTCCGTGGCGGGAATTGACGGGGTCCTGGCCTTTTCCATGAGCGATAGCGTCCGGGCCGCCTTTCCGCTACCCTAGTCGCAGCTTTCACGATGGCTCGCTCTCGCGAGGTGGAACGACTTATGAGCAGGACGCTTCTTGGCAAGACACTCAAGCTGGCGTGCGCGCGATCGGAACGGGTCGGTGTGCCGCTTTCGGTTATGCTCTTTAGCATAGACCGCTTCCGCCTCATCAATCATCGCTTTGGGTATGCCTTCGGGAACCGTGTCCTGCGCCGCGTCTGCCGCACGGCGGCCAGTGCCCTCGGTCGGGCGGCCGTGGTGGGGCGCTGGGGTAATGATGAGTTTCTTTGCATCCTGAGCGACTGCGGTCCGCGTCAAGCGAGGGCCCAAGCCAGGGCCTTGAACGAGGCGATCTCAGGTCTTTTGATTGCCACTGAAAACGATGTCGTCAATGTCACGGTGAGCATAGGCCTTGCCTGGGCCCCGGATGACGGAACCACCCCCCAAGAGATCCTGAACGCCGCCGACGAGGCCCTCTACGAGGCCAAGCGACGCGGCCGCGAACGGATCGTGGCGGCCGAAAACCTCGAGCGACGGATATTCCGTATGGGCGCGGTCCTGGAGGTGGCATTACGCGAAGATCGTGTGGTCCCCGCCTATCAGCCGATCGTGGACTTGCGCACGGACACGCTGGTGGCGGAAGAGGCGCTGGCGCGCATTGTCACCACCGATGGCCACGTGCTGTCCGCCGAGGAGTTCATGGAGGCGGCCGGGCAATTCCGCCTGACCTACAAGATCGATTGGATGATCCTGCTCGCGGCCTTAACCAGACGTCAGACCCGTGACGAAGACCTTGTGCATTTCGTTAACATATCCGGCGATCTTTTGCGCCACCCACGCCTGCTGATGGAGCTTTTGGCGTCGGCCAAGATGAGTTTCCCGCGTAAGGGCGCGACCGAGGTCAAACCGCTCGTCATCGAGGTGACCGAACGCGAACTCCTCGAAAACATGGACCTGACGCGCGAGCGCCTGGCCCCCTTCGTGGAATTCGGTGTGCAGCTTGCGCTCGATGACTTCGGAAGCGGCTACTCGTCGTTCCAATATCTCGCCGACCTACCGGTATCCTACCTGAAAATCGACGGCCGGCTCATCTCCCGCATCCAAGAACCGCGCGTGCTCTCCATCGTCCGCGGCATCCATGCAGTTGCGGCCGATCTTGGCATCACCACCCTTGCCGAGTATGTGGAAACCGCCGAGCAAGTGGAACTGTTGCGCAGCGTGGGCATTCATTGGGCCCAGGGACACTATTTCGGCGTAGCGCTGCTCGACCAATCAGTGGCCGACCACCGCCGCGCCATGAGCATAAACTGGGCAAACGGCTACTACGGCCGCAAGGATCTGGCCCTGCCGCAACCTTGAGCCAATGAACACCATATCCAAGACCTCATGGGTCTGGCCGTGGCTTCCTGAGGGGCCAAGCCACCGGGCGCGCACGGCCCTGCGCAGCGCATGATATTCCCTGGATCACCGGGCGCCCCAACCCATTAAACTCGAGCCCGGCGCAATCCCATGTCGCCGCCGGAAACACTCCAACCCTCCGATCGGAAGGGCCGTGGGCGGTGGGGCACCCATGCATACCGGATTTTCGGTCATACAGCCGTTACACCGAGCCGACTTTGGGCTCCCCCGGCAACGCCTCGGGTGGTGACTCCCTGCGGGAGGCCGCCAACAACGCATAAAGATCCGGCAAATGCGCGCGCGCCACGGCGCGGCCGGCGGCGATCGCAGCACGCGCCTTGTAGAACTCGAAAGGTCCGATGCGGTCGACGTCAGGCAGCAGATAAAGGGCCGGGCGTCTTGCGAGCAGCCGTTGCTGAACGACCTGCGCCTGGGCAATGTTGACCGCCTGAGTCAACACGGCGCGCGCCCGCCACTGCATGGTCCGGGGACCGGCCGGCTCGGCCAGCTGCTCCTCGAGCCAGGTCCGCACCAAACGGGCACGCGCCACCCAGGGTTGGTCGAGCAAGGCCCGCAACTGCGCGCGCCAACTCGCCGGCCGGGCATCAATGGGCGCCGCCGAGAGCCCTCGCGCCCCCTGGTGGACCGCTACCGCCACAACGGGTGTCCCGAAGCTGTCGGCGGCGACATCGAAGGGCACGGGATTGACCACGCCGCCGTCGATCAAAAGCCGGCCCTCCCAAGGATAAGGCATGAGGAGGCCTGGCAACGACAGGCTCGCGCGCACCGCACCGGCCGCGGGCCCGGAGCGCAGAATCACCTCCTCGCCGCTATGAAGATCGGTGGCAATGGCAAGAAACGGCAGGCCCAGGTCTTCTATGGTCATGCCTGACATGTGTTCTTCAAGGAACGCAAGGATCTTGCGCCCCGAGCAGACGCCGCCCATGGCCGCGGCATCCGGCAAAAAGAGCTGCAAGGTCTGCTTCCAGTCGACCCCCAGGGCAATTCTGGCGAGCACCGCCGGATCGCCATAGCGGGCATAGAGGGCCCCGATCTCGGCCCCTATGCTGCACCCGGCAATGGCACGCACCGGTAACCCATGTTCGGCCAACACCTCTAACACTCCGATGTGCGCAAGCCCTCGGGCGCCTCCCGCCCCCAGGGCCAACACCAACCCTTCTGTCGCCGGCTTCACCATCGCGCCTCCTCAGGGTATTTTAGCCGAGCGAGGCCCATCATGCGGACTGCCGTAGTAGGCATGCGTTGGCGCGAATATCTGATACAATACCGAAAAGGCTTTCAATCGCGCGTCCATCCGGCCAAAGACCCCCATAAAGGAAGCTATGGATTCCAAGCCGCCTCTGTCCGAAGATTTCGCAAGACTCCAGGACTCTCCCGATGCCTTCCCGTTCTTCTATCGAAAGCTCGTTGGTCTGCGTTTTCCCATAGAGGTCGCCGAGATCCTTGAGATGCGCTATCTCTGCCAGCGCGCAATCGACGAGTGCGAACGCGATGATCGCGATTACGAGTGGGGGGAGTTTACGGCAAGCCGCATGGCCGACATGGATCATGTGGGCGTGCAAAAATCGACCCATCGCGAGCGCCTGTCGCGGCTCCTGCTCTTGCTCAGGGATTATCACAACCTCCATAAGACACGATCTGCGGAGGCCGAAGAGACCTTGCGCGCATCTCTGGCCGACAACCGTTTTGCCCAGGAACGGTCTCGATCCTACGGCAAAGGGGGCGGTGTCGCCACATTGATCGCAGCGATCAGTTCTGTTCTGCTAAGCCCACCAGCGGTGCTCATGCAGGGCCTCACGGTACTGCTCGCCTATCTGTCCCTCGATGCGTTCTATTCGCTCTCCATCCTGCGGCGCGAGGAACGCCGCTTGAACGAACAGTTATCCGAAATTCTCCGGCGCCGCGTGCGCACAGTCAATTGGCGCGCCGTAGTGCGCCAGACCGGCGCTCTGCTCGGCTATACGCGACCCTTGGGTGGCGAGGCCTTCCGTCTGGAACAGGAGCACGAGGCCCTGGATCAGCTCGTGGAGGCCGACGGCCATTGAGGGGGCTCATCCGCGGGGATGGTGCCGGGCATGCACGGCGCGCAGGCGTTCGCGCGCGACATGGGTATAGATCTGGGTGGTCGACAGATCGGCGTGCCCGAGAAGCAGCTGCACAACCCGCAAGTCCGCCCCGTGATTGATGAGGTGCGTTGCAAACGCGTGACGCACGGTATGGGGCGACAAAGGCGTTTCCACGCCCGCCTTGGCCGCGTAGCGCTTGATATTGCCCCAAAAGGCCTGACGCGTCATGGGGCCGCCACGACGCGTCAAAAACACCGCGGTGGCCGGCACACCCTTCAAAAACACGGAGCGTGCCTCGCGCAGGTAAGCGGCGAGCGCCGCCTGGGCCTCGTCTCCCAAGGGCACGAGCCGCTCCCGCCCCCCCTTGCCTACGATGCGCACGATACCCGCCTGACTATCGATCTCCGAAAGCCGTAACGCCACGAGTTCCGATACGCGCAAGCCGGTCGCATACAAGACTTCGAGCATCGCCCGATCCCTCTGCGCCTCCGGTGTCCGGCCCCCGGGCGCCGCCAGCAACCGCTCGACCTCCTCTTCGCTCAGGCTCCGGGGAAGGCTGATCCCGAGTCGAGGCCCTTCGACGCCTTCGGTGGGATCCTCGGAGAGGCCTCGTTGGGCCAGCAGATACCGATAGAAGCGCCGCAGCGCCGACAAGCGACGGGCGCTCGTGCGCGGCTGCCGCCCGGCCATCATCTCGGCCGCCAGGAAACCGGTGATATCGAGGCGCCGCGCCCCCTGCAGGCCGCGCCCTCCCAGATATCGGGCAAACACCTCCAGGTCCCGCCTGTACCCCTCTAGGGTATGGGTGACAAGACCGGACTCCGTCAGCAGGGTATCGAGAAAACCGTCAATGAGGGTGATGTCGGACGGGCTCGCCATAGCCGCCCCGTCCGCCCCCTCAGCCCCCATATCCGCCGCCTAGACGCGCTCGCGGATACGCGCAGCCTTACCGGTCAGCTCGCGCAGGAAGTAGAGCTTGGCGCGCCGCACCACACCGCGACGCTTCACCTCGATGCGCGCAATGTTCGGACTGTGCAACGGGAACACGCGCTCCACCCCTTCGCCATAGGACATCTTGCGCACGGTAAAAGACGAGTTGATACCGCGGTTCTTGCGCGCGATGACTACACCCTCGAAGGCCTGCAGACGCTCCCGTTCCCCTTCGACGACCTTCACCTGGACAGAGACCGTATCACCCGGTCCGAATTGCGGGACGTCCTTTTTCAGGAACTCGTTCTCTAATTCCTTGATGATATTACTCATAACCTTACCCTCGGTATTCCTGTTTGAATTCTTCTAAAAGCCGCTTCTGTTCGGCATCCAGTTCCCGCCCCTCCAAGAGATCCGGACGGCGGAGCCATGTACGCCCCAGGGACTCCCGCAGGCGCCACGCCCGAACGCGTTCGTGGTCACCCGACATCAACGCCTCCGGGACCCGCTCATCACGCCATAGCTCAGGCCGAGTGTAGTGCGGATGGTCCAGAAGCCCTGCCACGAACGAGTCCTCGCGCGCCGAGTCCTCGTGTCCCAGGGCCCCCGGCAACTGGCGCACGACGGCATCGATTAATACCGCGGCCGCGACTTCCCCCCGGACAGCACATAATCGCCTATGGACCACTCCTCATCCACGGCGGCGCGCACGATGCGCTCATCCATGCCTTCATAGCGACCGGCCAACAGAATGAGATGTGGCCGCACTGTGAGTTCCATCACCGCAGCGTGGTTTAGCACCCGCCCGGCCGGCGACAGATACAGGACCGGGGCCTCATGATGCGCCCGCACCTCCTCAATCGCGCGCGCCACGGGCTCGGCCATCAGGACCATGCCCGGGCCGCCCCCGTAGGGCCGGTCGTCTACGGTCCGCCGCTTATCCAGAGCAAAATCCCGCAGATTCCAAAACCGCAGCGTGACGATACCGAGCTGCGACGCCCGCCCTACGATGCCGCACTCGCAGAATCCGCGCACTGCCTCCGGAAACAGCCCGATGACATCGATATCCACATCAAAAGTCCGGGTCCCAGTCCACGACCATGCGCCGTGCGTCCTTGTCGACCCGACGAACAACCGCCGGGATATAAGGGACGAGCCGCTCCCGATCAGCCCCCCTTACCACCAGTACGTCGTTGGCGCCGGTCTCCAGGAGCCTCTGCACATGCCCCAGGACCACACCGTCGACCGTCTCCACTATCAGCCCCAGAAGCTCGCCCCAGTAATATTCCCCAGCCGCCAGCGCCGGCAGCGCCGAGACCGGACATTCGATCGTTCCGCCCGTCCAGCGCTCAGCGTCCTCGCGTACCTGACATTCGGCGATGCGTACGATGAGACCCTTGCCATGGATCTGGGCCTCCAGCACCGTCGGCGTCTCCACCGCACCGGACCGCTGACGCACGCGCCATGGCTGGTAATCCAGGACTGTCTCGGATCGCGTCGTATGCGGTTGGATACGCAACCAGCCGCGCACGCCGTAGGCGCCCGCCACGCGGCCCACCTCGATCCACTCAGGGCGCGCCGGGTCGGGCATGATGTCAGGAGGCGCTCTTTAGCAACCCCGCGACCCGTTCCGAGGCCTGCGCGCCTCTCTCGAGCCAATACTGCACACGCTCACGATCAACACGCAGACGCTCCTCGGCGCCGCTCGCGATCGGGTTGAAGAACCCCACGCGCTCGATAAAGGCCCCGCTCGCCGCGCGGCGCTTGTCGGCGACCACGATCGAATAGAAAGGCCGCTTATTGGCGCCGCGACGGGCCAAGCGTATCGTTACCATATTTCCCCCATGAAGGCGCCCAAGGCGCTGAAATCCGGTAATTTTACCTGGACTACGCCAGAAAGGGAATCCTAGTGGCCGGCACGGCGGCGACGGATGAGCCCCCGACGTTTTTGCCAGAACGCATCACGCGCGAACGTATACTCGTGTCCGCCTGCCGCCAGCTCCATGAGCAGGCCCTGATGCAGGTAATGTGATCGCGTATTGACAAGCTGCGCGCCGTAAGCGCCCCACATCGCCGACGGGTCACTCAAATAGGTGGGGGGGTTGGTGAAGCTGTCGAGGCCCAACCCTATGGCATCACGCACGTCGCTTGGACCAAAGAGCGGCAACACCACATAAGGACCGCTACGTACCCCCCAGACCGCCAACGTTTCCCCGAAGCCCGCGTTATGAGCGGGTAAACCAAGAGGTGTCGCGACATCGATCAGGCCGAGCAAACCGAGAGTCGAATTGACGAGAAAGCGTGCGGTCTCGAGAAATGCCGGACCTGCGCGACCCTGCAGTGACTCATTGACGATCACCCTCACATCATCAAGGTTGGCGAAGAAATCGCTGATCCCACGCCGCAGCGGCAACGGTGTCAGTCCAACATAGGCCTCAGCAGTCGGCTTCAGGAGGACGCGATCCAGGTGCTGGTTGAAAACAAAAATCTTCTTGTTTAGCGGTTTGAGTGGGTCGTCTGGGCCATGTGCCGGGCGCATACCCGTGGTTGCGCAGCCACCCAGGAGCATGGTCGCCGCCATGATCACTACCCCCCATCTTTGCGCCATCACCCCTCCTTAATGTCTCTGCAACCCCAGATCGCAGACCCGCACACCACGCGCTGAGCCATAGCTACCGTCCACCAACGCCTTTGTCCGGCCCCGTAAACGAAACGGCCCGGCACCGCGGTCGCAAGATACATTCTTGGCACAACGGCCGTGTTCGGCACGTCGTCTTCGCGTGTTCGACGATCAGCGCATGGTATTCATTATAGAGAACCGGGTCATGAGGCAGGGCTCGTTCGAAGTGCTCCCGCATATCCTCGTAGGTCTCGTGGCCCTGCACAAAACCCAGGCGCGCAAAGAGCCGTCGCGTATACGCGTCGATCACAAAAACCGGGCGACCAAACGCGTAGAGAACGATATCGTCCGCCGTCTCCGGTCCGACGCCATGGACACCCAGTAGTCCGGTACGTAGCGCTTGCGTCTCCATCCCGTGAAGCACCTCCATGTCCCCTTGGTCGACGACCCACCGGCACAGGGCCTGGAGCCGCTGCGCTTTGACGTTATAATAGCCTGCGGGGCGTACTGCGTCGGCCAAGGCATCCACCGGTAAGGCCGCTATAGGTGCGGCCTCGAGTGCTACGATGCCCTTCATGCGCTGCAGCGCACGCTCCACATTGGTCCACGACGTATTCTGGGTCAACACCGCCCCAACCATGACCTCAAAAGGGGAATCCGCGGGCCACCAATGCCGCGGCCCGTAACGTGCGAAGAGGTCGTGATAGACACGAACGAGGTGGGAGGCCTTCACCGGGGTTTTTGCGGAGCCACTAGGCCTGCGACGGTATAAAGCTCCGCCACCGCTGGCGCGGCAAGCGGGCGACTGCAACCTGGTCGCAAGGTTCGCGGTAAGTCCACCGGGCCATAGCCGATGCGGATCAGACGGCTCACCACGAGCCCCGCGGCGGCAAACAATCGCCGGACCTCGCGTTTGCGCCCCTCCATAATAGCAACGTGATACCAATGGTTGGCACCATCACCGCCCGCATCCTTCATCTCCGTAAAGCGCGCCATCCCATCCTCCAGCATGATGCCTCGCGTCAATTGCGTAAAGGCATCCGGGCTCGCGCGCCCAAGAACGCGCACAGCGTAACGGCGCACGACACCCGTCGAAGGATGCATGAGTCGCGCCGCCAATTCCCCATCGGTCGTAAACAGCATGAGACCAGACGAGTTGATATCCAGTCGTCCCACGGCCACCCACCGTCCCTGACGAATCGCCGGGAGCTTGTCGAATACAAGCGGGCGACCCCCAGGGTCACTTCGCGTACACATCTCGCCTGTCATCTTATGGTATATGAGCACCCGACCTTTCGGGAGCGGACGGTGCCCCAGACGCCAACCATCGACTACGATGTCCCCACTGGGATCGACCCGTTCCCCAAGCGTCGCCACCCGACCGTCGACCTTGACCCGCCCGGCCGAAATAATCCGCTCCATCTCACGCCGTGACCCGAGCCCTCGCTGCGCCAGGACTTTCTGCAGTTTCTCACTCACAGGACCTCCCCCGACCCGCCCCCCTCAGACTCGGTGGCCTCAGGTTCGGTGGCCTCAGGTTCGGTGGCCTCAGGTTCGGTGGCCTCAGGTTCGGTGGCCTCAGGTTCGGTGGCCTCAGGTTCGGTGGCCTCAGGTTCGGTGGCCTCAGGTTCGGTGGCCTCAGGTTCGGTGGCCTCAGGTTCGGTGGCCTCAGGTTCGGTGGCCTCAGGTTCGGTGGCCTCAGGTTCGGTGGCCTCAGGTTCGGTGGCCTCAGGTTCGGTGGCCTCAGGTTCGGTGGCCTCAGGTTCGGTGGCCTCAGGTTCGGTGGCCTCAGGTTCGGTGGCCTCAGGTTCGGTGGCCTCAGGTTCGGTGGCCTCAGGTTCGGTGGCCTCAGGTTCGGTGGCCGAAGGGTCTCCCGATAGACCCATTGGCACGAGCGCCTGGACTGCCTCATCATCAGTCGCAACCCGCAGCTCACTCAGTGGCGGCAACTCGCTCAGTGACGTCAAATTGAAGTTCTCCAGGAAGGCGCGCGTCGTCCCGTACAAGGCCGGCCTTCCCGGAACCTCTTTCGTCCCTACTTGCCGAATCCATTCCCGCGATAATAGTGTTTTTATGATATCCGAGCTCACCGCCACACCGCGAATCGCCTCGATCTCTCCTCGGGTCGTCGGTTGCCGATAAGCAATGACCGCAAGCGTCTCAAGAACCGCACGCGAGTAACGCGCTGGCCTCTCCGCAAACAGGCGATTTAACCATGGCGCATACTCCGCGCGGGTTTGGAGCCTATACGCCTTGTCTATGCACTGAAGCTCCAAGGGGCCACCGTTGCACGCGTTGCGAACATCCTCGAGCGCCTGTAGAAGCTCCTCTCGTTCCGGCCGGGCTTCATCGGCGAACAAAGACCCGAGACGTTCCAGGGTGAGCGGCTCCCCTGCGACAAGTAAAGCCGCCTGTACGATATCCCGAATACGTACCTCGCTCATGCGGCGGCCTTTAAATGAATGGGCGCAAACGGCTCGTTTTGAACGAGCATGACCAGGGATTCCCGCACCAACTCCAAAATTGCCAGGAAGGTGACGACAACACCCCGCTTTCCTTCACCTAGCTGAAAAAGCATAGAAAATTCCGTGAATCCATCTGAGCGGACCCGCTCAAGGATATGCGTCATTCGTTCCCTTACCGACAACGGTTCACGCATCACCCGGTGATGGGCGAACGCATTCTCGCGTCGCAAAACCGCGCGCAGTGCGCTCAGAAGATCCTCCAGGGTGACCGTCGGCGCTGGCCGCTCGCTATTCCGGCCATCCATGGGTATCTCTGGCAAAAACAGTTCACGCCCGACTCGCGGCCTCGCCTCGAGACTCTCGCATACTGCCTGGTAGCGTTCATATTCCAGCAGCCTTCGCACGAGCTCGGCACGCGGATCGGCCTCTTCTGGATCCGCCGCCACAGGCCTTGGTAGCAACATGCGCGATTTAATCTCGGCAAGCATCGCCGCCATGACTAGATAATCTGCGGCAAGCTCGAGCTTGATCGCCTTCATGATCTCCACATAGGTCATGTACTGGCGCGTCACCTCCGCGATCGGGATATCGAGCACATCGATATTTTCGCGACGGATGAGGTATAAAAGCAGATCAAGTGGCCCGGCAAACTCCTCAAGAATGACCTCGAGGGCATCCGGGGGAATGTAAAGGTCTTCGGGGATACTGGTCCATTCCTCCCCGCGAACCAGGACCGCGCTCATGGTGTTACTCCCACGCCAAACCCATGGCCCGCCGGACGTCTTCCAGCGTTTCCTCCGCCGCTTCCCGAGCGCGACGCGCCCCCTCGGCCAGGATCGTTCGAATCCGGGCGCTGTCGCGTTCCAACTCATGGGCTCGCTCGCGAATCGGTGCAAGCTCGGCATTGACGGCATCTATGACCGGTTGCTTGCACTGAAGACAGCCGATGCTGGCGGTCGTGCAGCCATTCCGCACCCAGGCCTTCACATCCTCTGGGGAATAAATTTCATGGAAGGGCCAAACCGGGCAAAGATCCGGATTACCCGCATCCGTCCGCCGTTTGCGTGCGGGATCGGTGGGCATCGTCTTTATCTTCTTCGCCACAACGTCCGGATCCTCTCGCAAGCCGATAATGTTTCCATAGGATTTCGACATCTTTTGGCCATCAAGGCCCGGCATTCGCGACTGTGGCGTGAGCAAGGCCTGGGGCTCAGTGAGGATCAGGCGCCCATGGCCTTCCAGATACCCGAAAAGCCTTTCCTTATCGCCTAAGGTCATGTTCGCCTGCCGCTCGACAAGGGCACGTGCCGTCTCCAGGGCCTCCTTCTCCCCTCGCTCCAGATAGGCCTCGCGCAGATCCTTATAGGCCTTAGCGGCCTTGCGGCCCATGATGCGCAGGGCCTCTTCGACCTTCTCCAGAAAGCCCGCCTCGCGCCCATAGAGATAATTGAACCTTCGCGCCACCTCGCGGCACAGCTCGATATGCGCCACCTGGTCCTCACCCACAGGTACAAAGGCTGCACGGTAGGCGAGGATGTCAGCGCTCTGCAGCAGCGGATAACCAAGAAACCCGTAGGTTGCGAGGTCACGCTCACGCAGTTTTTCTTGCTGGTCTTTGAATGTTGGGACGCGCTCCAGCCAGCCAAGTGGCGTGATCATCGACAACAGCAGATGGAGTTCCGCGTGCTGGGGGACGTCCGATTGCACAAACAAAGTGGCGTTCTGGCAATCGACGCCGGCGGCCAGCCAATCGATGACCATGTCGCGGACGCTCTCGGCGATGATGCCGGGGTCTTCGTAATGCGTGGTCAGGGCATGCCAGTCGGCAACAAAGAAAAAACAATCGTATTCATTCTGAAGACGCACCCAATTTCTGAGGACGCCGTGATAATGCCCGAGATGGAGCCGTCCGGTCGCGCGCATACCGGACACGACTCGCGTAGCCGACGGTAGGACAGACGACATTACCCCATCCTGCTCAAGGCGAACACGAGACCTCGCAAGATCGCCACCGGGGGGCCCAGGATAGAGCCGAGCACGCCGGTGCCGACGAGCAACAATAAGATCCACAGACCGTAGGGTTCGATGCGACTATAGCGCGCGGCCAAGCGCGCCGGCAACAGTCCGGCCACCACGCGGCTGCCATCGAGCGGCGGCAACGGCAAAAGATTCAAGACCATCAACACGATATTGATCGTGATCCCGGCAATGCCCATATAGAACAATGGCCGCGCCGCCCACATCGACGGCAGGTACGTTGCCAACCGTCCCACCAACGCCCATAGGAGTGCCATGAGCAGGTTAGCCCCCGGGCCTGCCAGCGCCACCAACGCCATGTCTCGCCGCGGTTTGCGCAGATTCGACCAGGTGATGGGCACAGGCTTGGCCCATCCGAATATGAACCCAGCCTGCATCAGGATCAAAAGCCCGGGAATCAGGATCGTGCCCAGAGGATCGATGTGCCTGATCGGATTGAGCGACAACCGCCCGAGGCGCTGGGCGGTCGGGTCCCCGAGGCGCTTTGCCATCCACCCATGCGCCACCTCGTGCAAGGTTACGGCAAACAGCACTGGAAGCGCCCAGATCGAAAAGGTTTGCAAGGGGTTCAGGGCAGTCATGGCGGGAGTATATCAGCCCCCATCGCGCGGCGCGAACATGGACGTGTCCCCCATACCGGCGCGATGCACCCGGAACTCCCGGTCTTCCCAGACCAGTACGCTGGTCAGATCTCCTGGAGACGGCCCGCCGTCTATGACGAGATCGACGGCATGTTCCAGACGCGCACGGATCTCCACCGGGTCGTTTAGGGGTGCGTCGTCGCCCGGCAGGATCAGGCTTACACTCATGAGCGGGGCCTTGAGCTGCGCCAGCAAGGCCTGCGTCACGATGTGGTCGGGGATGCGCACACCGATCGTTCGCCTCTTGGGATCCAGCAGTCGTCGTGGGACCTCGCCGGTGGCCGGCAGCACGAAGGTATAAGGGCCGGGGGTATGGGCCCGGAGGATGCGGTACACACTGTTATCGACGTGGGCATAGGTCGCCAGATCCGAGAGATCCCGGCAGACAAGCGTGAATGGGTGCTTCGGATCGAGCTCTCGCAACCGGCAGATACGGTCCCTCCCCGCCTTGTTCTCAAGCGCGCAACCCAGCGCATAGCAGGAGTCAGTCGGATAAACGATCACTCCTCCCTTTGTCACGATATCCACCGCGGCACGCACCAGCCGCGCCTGGGGATTATGCGGGTGTATCACAAAATACTGGGCCATCACCCGATCTCCTGCAACGCGATCTGCGGCCAGCCGTCCCACACTGGCCGGCAATCGCCCGGGAGATCCGGCAATCCCCCCGGCCGCGGGCGCCATGGCAGGGCCTTGTGGAAATCGGACCCCACCGAGGCGTGCAGCGCGTATTTTCGGGCAAGCCGCGCAAGCCGCCCGATCTCACCCGCATCGAGCCCCGCCGTGACCACTTCGAGCGCTGCTCCCCCCGCCTCGGTAAAGGCGCCTACCAGTTGCGCCAGGCGTCCGCCGCTCAATCGGTAACGGATGGGGTGCGCGAGAACGGCACACCCCCCGGCGCCCTTGATCCAGCCGACCGCGGCGGAAAGATCCGGCCATTGTGCCGCCACATAGGCAACCGTCCCTCTGGTCAGGAAGCGCTTGAACGCCCGCGTCCGATCGGGCGCGTGGCCGTGAGCCACTAGCCAATCGGCCACATGGACGCGGCTCACGATCCCCGGTCGCTCCAGGATCGATTGCGCCTCCCCGAGACCCGCCGCGGCGAGCGCCGCCACCATCGCCCGGCCGCGCTCGATGCGTATCTCGCGTAGCTCCTCCAGGGCCCGGCGCAGGCGTACATTTCCGGCATCGAGCCCGAGCCCGACCACATGCACGGTCAAACCCTGCCAGCTCACCGACAGCTCGACGCCGGGGATGAGTTGGAGGCCGAGGCCGTGGGCGGCGCCGACGGCCTCATCGACGCCGGCCATGGTGTCGTGGTCGGTCAGGGCCAGCACACGTACGCCGGCCGTCACGGCGCTTGCCACCAGCAACGCCGGCTCGAGCTCCCCATCCGACCAGACTGTGTGTGTATGCAAATCGTAGTACAATTGTTCCACCTTCCGGTCGACGAGGCCTCATGATCCCTATACCCGCACCGCGCCATGCCCTTGAACACCTCCGCCGGATACGCGGTATGTTCCTGGCGGTCTGGCGCCCGCAAGGCAAGACCGGTCGGGAAAACGATCCAGCCGCGCTCATCACCATGCTCGAACAGTTTTTTACCATGCTGGCCGAGCTCGATGAGCGCTATGGACCAGAGGCGGCCTTGCCCGACGACGATGCGACACGCCTCGGGAATACCGGGCTGCTCACGCTCGCCGAACTGAGCGAAATCGGCCAACAGCTTGGCCTTACCAAGGCCAAGGCCGAACTCGAACGGCTCGCGGTCTCCATAGGCGACTGGATCATGCGTCACCATGGACACGTGCGCACCCTGGACCCCATTGTAAACGGGCTGGCGGTGATGGCCAATGAACTTCATGAGCCGGCGTCCCTGGAGGACATGACCGACTTCATGGGAAAACTCATGCAGGCGACCGCGAGCGACATCGCCGCCGACTCCGACAAATCCGACGATCGACGCCCATGGCGCATCCTGCAGCTGAACCGTGCCATCGTGGCCACCCGTTCCTATAATATCGAACTCATGTCGCGAGTCTTCGACGATCTCATCCAGGGGCTCCCCGGGGATGCCAAGGACTTCTTTCGGGAAGGGATGCGTCAAATGCAGGTCGTGCAATATCCGGCGCGGGTGCGCGCCGTCATGACCCACTACTTCCAGGCGCTCGCCCAAAACTCCCTCCATTGACACGGCCGGGGCCCGCCAATACTGCGAGCGGGCATGCGTAGGGCGTCACAAGGATGTGCGCGCCCGGTTTCCCGCAAAAAGAATGGCGCGGCGCCTTTTAAAACCCTTTATTCCTGACAGGAGGGCGCATACGATACGCGCTACACGATCCGCCTGGCCGAGTACGCCTGGCAGAGGGGCTTTATGCTGTACATGATCCTGGGGACACTCGCACCCGATAGCAGCGCACGTCGCGAGGCCGCGCGGCCGGGGCATCTCGATCGCCTGCGCACACTGCAGGATGAGGGCCGGCTGGTATTGGCCGGTCCGTGCCCCGCCGTGGATAGCCCCGATCCAGGACCGGCCGGCTATAGCGCAAGTCTCATCGTCGCGGAATTCCCGTCGCTCGCCGCAGCCCACGCCTGGGCCTCCGAGGACCCCTACACGCGTGCCGCCGTGTACGAGGATGTGACCGTACGACCGTTTCGTCAGGTGCTGCCGTGAGCCTCAGCGACGCAATCAGCGAACGCCTGAAAGAGGCCTTCGCGCCCGCCGAGATTCTGGTCACAGACGACTCGCTACAACACGTCGGGCACGTCGGCGCCGGCAATGGGGGGCATTACACGGTGCTGATCATCGCCGAGCGCTTCCGGGGTTGCAGCCTCCTCGAACGCCATCGCCTGGTCTATGAAGCGCTCGCGGGCCTTCGTAAAGACATTCATGCGCTATCGATCCGCGCCCTCGTTCCCGGAGATATCTGATCACGCCCATGTCCCGATTTCGTTTTGCGCACGCATGGCTGCTCATCGTCACGACGATCACGGCGTTCCTGACCGGCTGCCACCCTGGCACGACAATCGACCGAAGCCCTACGCTGGCGACGGTCAACGGGGAACGCATTACCGAGAGAGATTACCGGGACTATGTGCGTGCCCGCGATCTGCAACAACCCCCCTTGCCCCATAACGCGCAAAGCCGAAAGATCATCCTAAACGAACTTATCAATCGCGTCATTCTCGCGCAGGCGGCGCGTAAGGCCGGCCTTCAACGACTACCCGCGGTGCACGTCGCCCTGAAGGAGGATCGCGAGAACATCCTGGCGCGCGCCATGCTAAAGCACTTCCTCGCCACGCACCGGATCACGCACGCGGCCCTGGAGGCGCTCTATCGTCAAGAGCTCCTCCACACCCCGCACGAGGAGTACGAGGCCCGCCACATCCTGGTCGCGACCCGCGCCAAGGCCCTGGCCATCCTCCAAAAGCTGCACGATGGCGCGCGTTTCTCGGTACTCGCGCGCCGTTACTCCCTGGACGGCTCATCCGCCGATCAAGGAGGGGCGCTCGGGTGGTTCAACGCCGCCGACGTCCTGCCATCGTTCTATCGGGCACTAGCCACCCTGCATACCGGCGAGATCTCGCCGACACCGATCAAGACCCGCTTTGGTTGGCACATCATCCAACTGCTGGCCAAGCGTCCGTACACACCCCCGCCCTTCGCGGCGGTCGAGACGCGCCTTTACCGGTCGCTGGAACAACAGGAGGTCGACAACATGATGGCGGCCATGCGCCGCAAGGCGGCCATCCGTTACCTGTCGACATCCTGACCTCGCGCGCCGCGCCGCACTAGCGATCACGTCGGTTGGGACGCGCGGCTTTAGCCCCTCCGCCATGCTATGACGCGTCGTCCGTAACCGGGCCTTTACCGAGCCATGCGCGCAGTCCTTGCTCATCTATGACCGGTACGCCGTACTCCCTGGCTCGTTTCACCTTGCTGCCCGGATCGCGCCCGGCCACCACGAAATCCGTGCGCGGCGAGACACTTGAGACGACCTTCGCCCCAAGACCTTCGAGGGCCGCGCGCGCCTGTTCGCGCGTCATGCCCTCCAGGGTCCCTGTGAGCACCACGGTCTTGCCGGATAGCGGTCCACGGGCCGGCCTCTCCAGTGCCGGCCAGCGAACCCCCGCGGCCTGCAGACCGGCGATCACGGCGCGATTATGGGGCTCGGAGAAGAACACGGCGATGGCATGCGCGACTACCGGCCCGACATCGGGCACCGCCGTGAGTTCATGCTCGTCGGCCGCCATGAGGGCCTCGAGACTCGCGAAGTGCTGCGCCAGGGCGCGTGCGGTGGCCTCACCCACCTCCGGAATTCCGAGCGCGTACAAAAAGCGAGGAAAGGTCGTCACACGGCTCGCGGCGATGGCCTGCGTGACCTTGGTTGCGGACCGCTCGCCCATGCGTTCGAGGCCCGCCAGGTCCGAAACCGTCAGCTTGAAGAGATCGGTGACCGTCTCGACAAGACCGCCGTCGACCAACTGTTCGACCAGTTTGTCGCCTACGCCCTCCATATCCAAGGCCCGTCGCGAGGCAAAATGACGGATCGTTTGGCGCCTCTGCGCCTGACAGACGAGACCACCCGCGCAACGCGCCACCACGCCCTGATCGCGCACCACCGGGGACCCGCACACCGGACAACGGTCTGGAAAGCGAAATGGCTTGGCATCGTCCGGGCGTTTATCAAGCACCACGCCGACAATCTCGGGGATCACATCACCGGCGCGGCGCACGCTCACCCAGTCCCCGATGCGCACGTCCTTGCGAGCCAGCTCATCGGGATTGTGTAAGGTCGCGTGGCTCACCATCACGCCGCCGACGGCCACCGGTGTCAAGACTGCAACCGGCGTCAAGGCCCCCGTACGGCCCACCTGCACATCGATGCGCACGACCTGCGTCACGGCCTCCTCGGCTGGGAACTTGTGGGCTACCGCCCAGCGTGGCGTGCGCGACAGCTCCCCGAGGAGGCGCTGCTCAGCGACCTCGTTGACCTTATAGACCACGCCATCGATCTCGTAGGCAAGCTCACCGCGACGGCGTCCGAGATCCGCGTAATATCGTAGGCAGCCCTCATAGCCCGTCACCACGCGCCGCTCGGGATTGACCGGCAGCCCAAAGTCCGCAAGACAAGTGAGAAGCCGCTCCTGGGTACGCGGCGCATCGCCACCGGACCAATCGCCGACACCATAACAAAATAACCGCAAGGGACGTTGCGCACTGATCGTCGGATCGAGCTGGCGCAGGCTCCCCGCGGCCGCATTGCGTGGATTGGCGAACGGCTTTCCGCCCTGCGCCACCTGCATCTCATTCAGGCGCAGGAATCCGTCGCGCGGCATGTAGACCTCGCCCCGAACCTCCAGGACACGCGGCGGCGCGGCGCTCTGCAGGCGCAAAGGGCAAGTGCGAATCGTACGCACATTAGCCGTCACATCTTCTCCGGTGGTGCCATCGCCGCGCGTGGCCGCGCGCACCAGCAACCCGTCTTCATAGCGCAGGCTTACCGCCAAACCATCGAGTTTGGGCTCTGCGACGTAAATGACATCGTCATGTCCCAGACGCTCGCGCACGCGTCGATCGAAATCGGCAAGCTCTTGCTCAGAAAAGACATTCGCCAGCGATAGCATCGCCTGCCCATGGACCACCGGGACAAACGCCGTGCTCGGCCGCGCCCCCACTCTCTGCGTGGGTGAATCGGGCCGCGCGAGATCGGGCCGCGCGCGCTCGAGTGCCACGAGCTCGGCGAACAGCCGGTCATACTCGGCATCGCTGATTTCCGGGTCGTCCAACACATAGTAGCGATGATTGTGGTAGTCAAGCGCAGCGCGCAGCTCGGCCGCGCGCGCGTCGGCCGCGTCTCGCGTCATGGCGGGAACAGGCGCACGGCATTCAGGCTCCCTGGCGTGATGCCGTGCTGCACCATATGGTCGGCCATGTCCTGAATCTGGGTGCGGATCGCCCGGAGGCCGGCATCCGACAGCGGCTTGCGATCGGCGTCAAACAATTTTCCCCCGAGGCGTCGCGCCAGCACCCGCGCCGCCTCCACCATATCCGTGAACGCCGCCAGCGGATCAGGCACCGACGGGACCGACATGAACAGCGTAAGCCCCTGTGTCTGAAAGACATCGAGGCGCAAGGGATCGAAGGATCCCGGTTGATAGAGGTTGGCAAGGCTGTAAAGGTGGCGGCACGCACCCGCCTCCGGGTTTTTGCGGTGAAAGATGTTACGCGCCCCGAACTCCAGGTGCGCCTCATGTGCCGCGCGCTCGATGGCCGGCCCCCGGAACACCGGGGCCGAATCCGCAAGCACATTGATGGTCGCTATGACATCAAATGTGCTACAGAACTTGTCGAGCGCGCCGGCCCGTTCCAGGGCCTGTTCAAACGTCATATTGAATCGCGTCGGGCGATCCAAGGCATCGGCGAGCTTCAATCCGATCTGCGAGAGCGCGTTCAGCTCCGACTCGTTCACCGCCCCCGACCGGTCGGCCAGCTGCAATGCCAAGGCCAGCAACCCGTAACGGGCGGTCGCCGGATCCCTCGATAGGTTACCCCACGACTGAGTGCCCTCCCGCTGGCCATAAAGTCGATGGGGTTTGTCAATCAGATACTCGCTTTGCTTATAGATCCCGAGGGCCACATCGCGCTCGACCATGGTATCGCCCGGCAGAAAAACGATGAAATCTATGCTTCCGAACGGCTCTTCCAGGCCACCTTCCTCGGTCGCCGCGGTCTTGGTCCCCTCCGCGGGCCCTTCGGTCTCGGGACGCAAGACGCGTCGCTCGCTCCATGGCGGCGCGCTATCCTCGGATGGCGCCTCGGCGATTACGCCCCGCCCCTTGAATCGCCCCTCGAACAACGCCATCAGGCCGCGCTTGATACGCCCACGATCATAGGCATTCAGTGCCACGATGGCCATGATCAACAGGCCGAGAATGATGAGTGCGCCTCGCAAACCCATGTCTTACGCCTCCGCGGTCTGCCGTGCCACCATGCCGAGCGCCTCTTCGACGTCCACGCTCACAAGCCGCGATACGCCGGCCTCGGCGGTGGTCACCCCGAGCAGCACATCGGCGGCCTCCATCGTTACCTTGTTATGGGTGATAAAGAGCAGCTGACTCTTCTTTGCGAGTTCCTTCAAGGTCTGCGCAAAACGCCCGACATTGGCCTCGTCGAGTGGTGCATCGACCTCATCTAGAAAGCAAAAGGGCGCCGGGTTTAATGCAAACAACGCGAAGATGAGCGATACCGCGACCAGCGCCTTCTCACCACCCGACAACAACTGGATCGTGCTATTGCGCTTGCCCGGCGGGCGCGCCATGACCGTGACGCCGGTCTCCAGGAGGTCTTCGCTGCTCAAAAGGAGCTGCGCGTCGCCGCCTCCGAAGAGTCTCGGAAAGAAGGCCTTGAAGTCCTCATTGACGCGCTCAAAGGTCTCTTTGAAGCGGCTGCGCGTCTCACGATCGATCTTGCGAATCGCCTCATCCAGCAGCGCCAGCGCCTCGCTCAGGTCGGCGTGTTGTGTGTCCAGAAACTCCTTGCGGCGCGACTGCTCCTCGAATTCCTCGATGGCCATAAGGTTCACGGCCCCGAGCCGTCGAATCCGCTCCCCGAGATCCGCGAGTTCGCGCTCCAGCGGTTCGGTATCGACATGATCGTCCAGATCCTGGGCGAGGTGCGCGATGTCTTCCTCCACCCCTTGGGCGCGCAGTCCTTCCACCAGCGCATCACGGCGCACCTTCAGTTCATGGACCAGAAGCCGCCTCTTGTTCGCCTCCTCCTCGGCGGCGCGCGTTGCGGCGTCGACGTCATGGCGCACGCCATCGGCACGCCGCAACGCCTGTTCCTTGGCATCCAGATCCTGCTCGGCGGCGGCCAGCGCCGTCTGCACCGCTGCGCGCTCCAAGAGCAGCCGTGCCAATTCTGCCTGCGGCTCGCGTTCCTTGGTGAGCGCCTCCTCGATCTGCCGCGCCACCGTCTCCCGGCGCGCTCCCAAGCGACTCAGCTCGGCACGTGCACGCGCCAGCCGTTCACGCAGCCCGTCCCGCGCAGTCCGCGCCTGCTGCTGCGCCATCGCCAATTGGTGACGCTTGTCGGCGGCCGCACGCAGCGTGGCGCGTGCCGCCTCGAGTGCCGCCTGATGGGTCTCGCGCTGCGCGGCGAGCGCTGCCAGAGCCGCCTCGCTCTGCGCTGCGACCTCGCGCGCGCGTCGCTCCTCGTCCTCTGCCCGTTCACGCTCTACAAGACAGGCGTCCAGCTCCTTTTTGATCTCGTTGAGCTCGGCCAACAAGCGATTATGGCGTGCGGCCCGGCTCTGTTCCTCGGCGTGCGCGCGTTGCACCGCGCCATGCGCCTTGGTACGGACATCGGCGCACCGGTCCAGAGCGCGACGGGCCTCGGCGCGCTGTCCCTCGAGGGCCTCGAGTTCCGCGCGCGCACCATCCCGGGCGCGCTCGGCCAGCGCCAACGCCGCACGACTCGCCTGCTCGCGTCGCGCCCACTCGGCAATCTCGCGCTCGCGTGCCAACACCCCGGCACGCTCATCGTTCTCGCCGGCAAAACTGATTATATCCCGGCCGACGCATACCCCTTCCGGGGTCACCAGCGTTTCGTGCGCCGACAGACCGGGACGTTCGGCCAAAGCCTGCGCGAGCGATGCCACGGGACGCACGCCACCAAAGAGTCCTGCCACCGAAAATGGCGCGCGCACCTTGCCGCCAAGCCCCGACGACACGTCCTCGGAATCCACGGTCTGGGGCTCGAACAGCACTACCGGGGTCTTCTCCAGGGGCGCCACGCGTTCCGGCGTGACCGTACCCGCAGGCACACAGAGCGCGGCAATCCTGGCACCGAGCCAGCGCTCGATGGCCCGCTCCCAACCGGCATCCACATCCAGCTGGGTGGCCAACCGCGGCGCCTGCGAAAGGCCCTGTTCGCGTACCCAGCGGCTCACGGCCTCATGGCCTGTTCGCAAGGCCTGCGCCTGCATGCTGCGCAACGAGGCCAGGCGCGCATCTGCGGCCTTGACGGTCCCGGCTTGCTCGGCCACCTCGTGAGTGGCCGTCTCCAGGGACTGGCGCTGCATGGCCAGCCGCTCCTCGAGACCGGTCAGCCGCTCCTTCGCGTCCTCGTAATCACGATCCGCGAGATTCGAGGCCTCGGTAAGGGTCGCAAGCCCGCTCCCACCGCTCGCCCCGACACCCTGTGCCTCGCTTTCCAGGCGTGCGGCGCGACGCCTTAGGTCCTCGCTGCGCGTCGTCAGGCGCGCCGCCTCGCTACGCGCCGCGGCACTCGCCCGCACCGGCCCTTGGGCCTCAAGGCCTGCCGCCTCGAACGACTGCCGCCAGCTATCGAGCATGGCCTCGGCGTGGCGTTGCGCCTCAGCCGCGGCACGCTCTTCGGTGCTCGCCTGATCCTCGGCGGGGGCAAGCTGCGCCAGTTCCTGCGACAGCGACTGCTCGCGCTCCTGATCCGCAGCCAGCTCCCGATCCAGGCGTTCACACTGGGCGACAAGATTCTGCTGCTCGGCGCGCCGTTCGGCGGCCAGGGCGCGCCCATGCGCGATCTCCTGCTCGCGCTGCGTGACCTCGGTGGCCACCGCGTAGGCACGCTCGCGCACCGCGCGCACCGTCTCGTTGCTCTCGTCGCGCGCCACGCGCAAGGCCTCGGTCTCCGCCTCCAGGGCGCGTTGCCGGGCGCGCGATGCCTCCACCGCCGTCACCGCCTCTTCGGCGGCCTTATCGGCGGCTTCGATATCGTGGGTGAGGCGCCGGAACTGGGCCCCGGCCAAAGTCAGACGCAGGGCACGCTCGCGTTCCCGCCAGACCTTGTAGTTTTGCGCCGCCGCCGCCTGACGCTTGAGGCGATTGAGCTGGGTGTCGAGTTCGCCACGTGTGTCGTCCAGTCGCGCCAAGTTCTCGCGCACATGGCGCAGACGGTTCTCGGTCTCCCGGCGTCGCTCCTTGTAGCGCGAGATACCAGCGGCCTCCTCGAGAAACAGGCGCAGATCCTCGGGACGCGCCTCGACGATCCGCGAGATCATGCCCTGCTCGATGATGGAGTAGGCGCGCGGACCGAGACCTGTCCCGAGAAACAGATCGGTAATGTCCTTTCTGCGACAACGCGTCTTGTTCAGGAAATAATCCGATGCCCCGTCGCGTGATGCCTCGCGGCGCACAACGATCTCCGCATAGCGGGCGTATTCACCGGGCGCACGGCCGTCGCTGTTATCAAATACAAGCTCCACCGACGCCTGGCTCACCGGCTTGCGGCTCGTCGATCCACTGAAGATGACGTCGGCAAGCGTGTCACCGCGCAGATGGCGGGCCGAGCTTTCCCCCATCACCCAGCGAACGGCGTCGATGATGTTGGACTTCCCGCAACCATTGGGACCCACGATACCGACGAGATTGGCGGCCACTGGCACCGTGGTCGGGTCGACAAAGGATTTGAAGCCCGCGAGCTTGATCTTCTTTAAGCGCATGAGACGTCGTGATCGGCTACAATGGGCTGCAAAGCTAGCACACTAGAGACGGAAATGCCTACCGAACCGACCAAGCAACTCGAGACCTTCCCCAACCCGCATCCGGAACGCGACTATCAGATCCATATCCGCATCCCGGAATTTACCTGTCTCTGCCCTAAAACCGGCCAGCCAGACTTCGCTGAACTCGATCTCGTCTATGTACCGGATCGCGCGTGTGTCGAGCTCAAATCCCTGAAGCTCTACGTCTGGTCGTACCGTAACGAGGGGGCATTCCACGAGGCTGTAACCAACCGTATCTTGAGTGATCTGGTGGCGGCCACGGCACCCCGCTATATGGTGCTTACGGCCCGATTCAACGTCCGTGGCGGCCTCTACACCCACGTCATCGCGCACCATGGCCAACGACCACCCGGACTGCCCGAACACGGCCTTTGAGAATGGCCCGGGAACGGTTATTTCTGGGTGTCGACCTCGGCACCTCAGGGATTCGCGTCGCCACGGTTGACGAAACCGGGCGACGGCGCACCATCGTCACGCGCATCTGGCCCTGCGGCCAATCCTGGAACCCGGCGGCCTGGTTACACCATGCCCTGCAACTCATCACCCTCATAAGCCGTGGTCGGCCGTCGGCCGAGATCGCCGCCATAGCCGTCGATGGCACCTCCGGGACCGTGTTCCTCTGCCATCCCTCCCATGGGCGCCCGCTCACGCCGGTGCTGGCCTACGACGATGGCCGGGCGCGCGCCGAGGCCGAGGCCCTTGCGGCGGCAGGCCTCGCGACAGGGCCCGCCTCCGGCCCCTACGGGGGACCCGCCAAGCTTTTGTGGCTTATCCGGCATTACGCGCAGACGCGTGCGGTTCTGACCGCGCAAGGGCCATGGCTCACCGGTATGCTGACCCGGTGCCACCGCGTCTTGGACGAGCACAACGCCTTGAAGCTTGGCTTCAGCGGACAGTGGGCCGAGGGCCTCGCGCGCGCCCCCACAAGCGCCTACCTCCCGAGCGTAGTGCCGGCGGGCACACCTCTGGGCCCTCTGCGCCGCGATCTCGCCCGCCGTCTTGGCCTGCGCGTAGCGCCACTCATCGTCGCCGGAACCACCGATAGCACTGCCGCATTCCTGGCGCTCGGGCCATTGCCCCGGGGCTCTGGTGTCAGTTCGCTCGGATCGACCCTGGTCTTGAAGATCGAGAGTCCGCAGCCGGTATTAGTCCCGGAGTCGGGCATCTACAGCCACCGCCTTGCCGATACGTGGCTCGTGGGCGGGGCCTCGAATAGCGGCGGCGCGGTGCTTGCCCATTATTTCGATAGGGCCGCGCTCCTGCGCCTGTCCGCCGAACTCCCGCTGGTCTCCGACACCGGTCTCCATTATTACCCGCTTCTGAAACCCGGTGAACGCTTCCCGATGAACGATCCGACGCTTGCGCCAAGACTCGCTCCGCGGCCATCGGACGACCGGTTATTCCTCCAAGGTCTCCTCGAGGGGCTCTCCGCCATCGAGGCGCGCGGCTACGCGCTCCTGACCGCGCACGGCGCCCCGCGGCTACAGCGCGTCGTGACGACCGGCGGCGGCGCGTGCAATGCCGCGTGGCGCACGATCCGGGAACGGGTGCTGGGCGTCCCCGTGAGCACAATCACTGACCGGCCGGCAGCGCTTGGCGTGGCGCATCTGGCGCGCTCGGGATGGATGGCCCAACACTGATGACCTACAGCGGGAGACCTCGGCTCGACTGGCAACCCAAACAAGGCATGACACACAGCGGAGTCCATCTCCGCTGGGGCAGCGTTGGGACAGAGACGATAGGGGGCGTTGTGATGGCGCATGGTCTCATGATGGGGGTCTCGCGCCGCCCTACCACCCTCTGAGCCGCGGCCTGATTACTGGCGGAGCACTGCGGCCCTTTCTGGTAGGTCAGGCATCAGCGGTGACCGCCCGCTATCAGCGGCAAGGGGTCCAGGAAGGGCTTTAGCGCCGGCCGTACGGAGGCCTTGCCGGCGACTCCGACCGGGCTCCAGACCACGCCGCTTGCGTGCCCGAGCGCCGCCACCGGTCGCCACGGAGACTCGCCCTCCAGCGAACCCGGCAGACCTTGCCATCAAGCGCTCACCTTGCGCGCACACCCGGTGACCGCGGCATCGGCTACGCCCTGCATGCGCCGCCAACCCCCTAGACCACGTTCCGGCGCCGTGATATCGACCGCCGGCAGCAGGCGGCGGATCGTGGGCTCGGACGGGGGTCCATAGGGGCTATCGGCGGCACAGCAGGGCCGGCCGACGTTTGGCCCATAGGCCGCCGGCCGCCGGTTCCTGGGTCGTGCTGATCATGGCACACAGAATGAGGCGATACGCGAGCGCTGGCTATGGCGCCGCCCCGCCCGGCACATCGGCCCTCCAAGAACCCCGGCACGCCACCAGCGCGGCGGCGTGCGCATCGCTTCGTGTCAGGGTCTTCACCTCCTGGCAGGGTCGGTCGGGATGCGCGCATGGCGATGACAGGTGGGCCGGGCCTTCTCGGGCAGCGGATACACCCACATCCGCTTCGGGGCCCACGCGCGACGGAGGCCTCGTGGGGCGGTGTAAAGCCGCGCGTGGGCCCGAGATCGATGCCTAGCCGCTTGCCAATCGGTCCCCAGAAACCGGGCGCGATCGACGAAGGTCGCGGCGCACATCGGGCCATGGCCGCCGACCGCCTGCCCATCGCCCACAAGTCGCGCGAGGTTCGGGCCCAGGATACGCGAGGCGCGACTCTTCACCCGCACCCCAGGATCAGGACCCGCCGTGCCGCCGGCAATGAGCAGCTGTTTGCGATAATGCGCCCATCCGTGGCCACTGGAGGGCCTGCGCCCGGCCGACCGGGCATCGTGCGGGGCACACAGCGGCCGCCTACGCCCAGCTAAGGAGTGCCAGCTCCGCGCCATCCCGTTTCGCACCCACAAGCCGCGTCCCACGAGTGCGGTCGGCCCGCGGTCGTGGTGGGCCTGCATCAAGCGCCGCGGCGACACCGCCACCGCGCCATCCCGGTCAAGGCAGCGCATATCTGTCGTAGCAAGACGCACACGAAAAACGTCAGGGGATCCGATGCCCTCTGTCTTATTCAGGACCTACGGGGAGCGCGACGGAATCCTACCGGCTCTGCCAGGGGATATTTACAAAGGATGGTGCTGCATTTTCTCTTGGACAGACACCGATTCATGCATTAACGTATACTGAATCTCGTAAAAACGTTGGCGATTTTTTTGTGTTAAAGAGGACTGCATCATGTCGATGTCCAATCCGGGCGATTCTATAAGCGTACCGAGCCGCGCCGCGCTACAACAAACAGTGGCGACGCGCATGGAGCTCGGAAAGCGCTTTGGCGTCATCTTGTGCGATATCGACCGGTTCAAGCTGATAAATTACAGCCTCGGGCGTGAATTCGCCGACCGGGTGCTACGCCAGATGGCGGAAGTCCTGCGCGAAGTCCTCGGAGCGGACGCTACCGTCGGCCGCTGGGGCGGCCCGGAGTTCTTGTGCGTGATCAACGAGACCCACAACGTCGACATGCTCGTCGAGCGTCTGCGCCAGCGCATCGAGCGACTCGTGATCCTATCCAAGACGAGCCGCATTCACATCACGGCGAGTTTCGGTGTGGCCAGCTTTCCCGAAGACGGTGGCGGCCCCGCAGATCTTTTGAACGCGGTCGAGGCGGCGCTCTATCATGCCAAGGACTCGGGGCGCAACCGCGCGGTGCGCGCCACCACCGTTCAAAAGCGCCTGCTCGGTATGGGCGCCGCCCTCGAGGCGGCCCTTCACGAACAGCGCGTTGTCGCCGCCTACCAGCCCATTGTCGATCTTCATAGTGGCCAGGTCGTGGCGGAAGAGGCGTTGGCGCGCATGCTCCTTCCCAACGGGCGGGTTCTCGCCGCCGAGGAGTTCATCGAGGTTTCCCAGCACCTCCAGCTCACCTACAAGATCGACCAGAGTGTCATACGTGCGACCTTGGAACGGTGCATGGCATCGCTCCGCGATAAAACGCCGCTCGTGCACTTCGTAAACATCTCCGCCGACCTACTGCGCCACCCCGAGGTCGTTCAAGACCTTCTTGGGCTCATCGGCAAATATTGCGATGCCTGCCAGAACCACGGAAACACCCACGGGACACTGGTCCTCGAGCTGACCGAACGCGAGCTTTTCGCAGACAGCCGCAACGTCCGCGACCTGCTCATGGCCTTCGTCAACGCCGGCCTCAAACTCGCTCTCGACGACTTTGGGCGTGGCTATTCCTCGTTTCAGTACCTCGCCGACCTACCGTTCTCGTTTCTAAAGCTCGAAGGGAGTCTCGTAAGCCGTATCCACGAGCCGACCGTCCGCGCAATCATTCAAGGCATCCAGCGCATTGCCGAGGAACTGAAGATCACGACGCTCGCTGAGGGTGTGGAGACCGCCGAGACCGCCGCCATCATCAAGGATCTCGGCATCGATTGGGCCCAAGGCTTTCTCTATGGACGGGCCAGCGGGCAGCCGACTCTCGCCGCCCGCCAGTCCTGATCCAGCCTAACTCACATGGGTCTGCGCGTGCCCGGTCATGCCCTCGTTATCGATCCAGTCGACGGTGACGAGATCGCCCTTCTTCGCATGGGTGAGCTTCACGGCGATGAGCGGGTCCTTGGAGATGGCGATGCTCATGTCGGTGATGACCGCGGGCTTGTGGTTGACAGCGACAGTCAGGGTTTTGATGAAATGGGCCGGGATGATCTTGTGGGTGACCTTGCTGCGCACAAGGCCGGTATCCATGGGATGGTTGACTAGCACCAGGACCTCGGTGATGCCATGCATGGTGCGCGTCTTCATCTTGGTGGCGATATGCATAAATCCTCCGTTAGCCTCCACAGCCGCCGATTGTGACCTTGACCTTGCGGGCCACGGTATGGACCTTGTCTTTGGTCGCCACATAGGCATGGACCATCGAGGTCTTGCCCATCTTGATACGGACATTGAAAAAGCCCAGGGCCTCGGGGGTCAGGTGCACGATCGTGACCAGCGGGAAGGGGTTCTTGTCGACTGTCAAGACGAGCTTTTCGGGGTGTGGCACATGGCTTTCGAGGACCATTGGCACCACCGCCCCGTTTTCGGCCTCGAGCGGCGCATGCAGGTGCAGGCCGCCCTGCACGATCGGCCGGTGGCCAAAAAGCTCATGCAAGAGCACCGGGATCTTCTTTTCATGAAAGACCGCCTGCGGCCAGACCGGCCAGGTACGGGCCAGGGCCTCGACCGGGCGCAGCAGGCCGGCACCGGCCGCCACCGCCAGGGCCGAACCCGAGAACGCCTGCTTCAAGAAGGTTCTGCGTGGAAGGTTCACTGAGTTTGTCTCCGCTTGCTCAAAAGGACGTGTGAGAGGGCTATTCCTCCCCCGGGGGAAGGGACGCGGGCCATCTGTAAATTATTCCGCCGGGTCATCCACATCCCCGGGATACCCAGGATACCCGGGCGTGGCCGCGTGGAGAGACGTTTACGATGCCGACAATCGCCCTCGGCCTCTCCCTTCCTGTCCGATGATGGCCATCCCATGAAGTCATGGAGACAATCGCTTATCGTGACACCTGCCAGGATTGCCCCCTAAGCGACCCGTCCACCGCCCCCGCCTCGCCCCATCCAGACCTTTGCCGTGGCTGACGGCATCACTTGCGCGTGCGCGCCCGTATCGGTCACCGCGAGGCGCCCGCGCGGGCCTTGCGTCGGCCCGTCACGCGGACTGTATGCCGAAACTCCTGGAAGAGGCGGGATGGCTCACGCAAGAGCGGCGCGTGCCCCCGGCCTACCCGGCGCAGTCGAGCGCCAAGGGCATAACGGATAACGATTCCTCACGAAAATAGGGCTTAGCAAAAGGCGCCACACCCTGTAAAGTGACGTCCTGGTGAAGACATCTCGGATCAAGGGGCCATGCCCTCGCAACGCCATCATCGGGACATGGCCGTCGTTATGCCCTTCGCAATATACTAAGATGGCCATCCGCATGATTCATGGCGGGCTCAGGGCCTCGTGGCCAATATCGTTCCTGACACTCGGACTGCTGCTCTCAGGCTGCGCCGTGGGGCCACGCTTCCATGCGCCGCAGTCGGCGATGCCGACACGCTTTACAAGCGCCCCGCAGGATGCCAAACCACGGTGGCCCAGCAAGACCTGGTGGCGCGGCTTCCATTCCCCACCGCTCGATCGCTTCATAGAAGCAGCGGAGCACCACAACTTCAATATCCGCATAGCCGCCGCCCAGCTCGAGGCCGCCAATGCGCAGGTCGAGATCGCAGGGGCACCGCTTTTGCCGAGCGTGAGCGCAAGCGGCAATGCCCAATGGCAGCGCGCGCCCCACACCAGGATCGCATCCCTCGGCACGCGTAACCCGAGCCCCTTCTATGGTGCCTCGGTGCAAGCCTCTTATCTCGTCGACCTGTGGGGCGAAAATCGCGATGCCCTACGCGCGGCGCTGGCGGATGCCGCGGCCTCGCGCTTCAATCGCGACACAGTGGCCTTGACTGAGGTCACCGCGGTCGCCACTACCTGGTTTCAGATTCTCGCTGATCGCGCGGCGCTCACTATAGGGCTGCGCAATCTCGGTGCCGCCGACCGCCTATTGAAACAGCTCCAGGCCGAGTTCGCGGCCGGTACGGTCGATGCCGTCACGGTCGCCCAGCAGGCCGCACTCGTGGCCTCCGAGCGCGCCAACATCCCCGTCCTGCGTTCGCAGCTGCGGCAGGAGACCCTTGGGCTTGGCATCCTGGTCGGTAAGCCCCCCGAGCAGCTTGCCATACCCCGCGAACACATCGGCGCGCTGCGGGTGCCTCCGGTCATGCCGGGACTGCCCTCGCGTCTCCTGAGCCGGCGTCCCGACGTGGCACAGGCCGAGGCCACGCTCATAGCCGCCAACGCCAACGTCCGGGCGGCGATCGCAAGCTTCTTTCCATCCATTACGCTGACCGGATCGGCGGCCACGAGCAGCGCGGCGCTCGACACCCTGCTCTCGCCCGGATCGCTGCTGCTAAATGCCGCCACATCGATCAGCCAGCCGCTCTTCGAGGGGGGCCGTCTGATGGGTAATCTCGCGGTATCGCGCGCCATCTACCGCGAAGACGTGGCGACCTATGAACAGACCGTGGTGCATGCCTTCACCGATGTCGAGCAATCACTCACCGCGCTGCACTACGCCACCATCCAGGAACGACGCCAGGCGCAGGCCGTGCATGAGGCGCACCGTGCCCTGGCAGCGGTACGCGCGCAGCTGCAGGCCGGCATCGTCGATGTCAGCGCGGTACTCACTGCCGAGGAGACGCTGCTCGGTGACGAAAACGCCTATACCCAGGCGCAACTGACACGCCTGGACGCCGCCATCCACCTCTATCAAGCCCTGGGCGGAGGCTGGCGCCTGCGCCGCCCCGCCCACCCGGTAGGAAACTGACATGTCCCGCGGTAAACGCCTAAGTCTTGTGCTGGTAATCGCACTGGGTGCCCTCGTTATCGTGCGCCTCGTCGATCAACCCAAAAAACACCACCCCGCGCCGCCCCCGATTCCGGTACGCGTCGCGCGCGCCGAATACGCCAATATCCCGATCACCCTGCACGCCCTCGGGCTGGTCCAGGCCTACCGCACGGTGACCGTGACACCGATGATCACAGGTCCCATGACCGCCGTCGATTTCCGCCAAGGAAGCGTCGTGCAGCGCGGCGCGCTGTTGGCGCGCATCGACCCGCGTCCCTATCAGGCGGCGCTTGCTCAGGCGCTCGCCAAGCGCGCCCAGGACCGGGCGCTGCTGGCGGTGGCACGCGACACCCTGAAGCGCTACCAACTGCTCATTGCTCATCACTACATCTCCGCCGAGATCGTCGCAGAGCAAAAAGCCACGGTCGCCGAGGACCGTGCGATCGTGGCGCAAGACGATGCGCTGGTGACCACCGCACGCACCAACCTCAGTTACACGCGTATCACCGCGCCGATCACCGGACGCACCGGCATCCTTGCGGTCAATGCCGGCAATATCGTAAGCCCCAATACCCCGGGCGGCATCGTCACCATCACCACCATTCAGCCGATCTATGTGCTATTTAGTCTCCCCCAACAAAATCTGCCCGAGGTCAGGCGCGCCCTGCATGCGCACGCCCTGAACGTGACCGCATACGCGCGCCAGGGCGGACGGCGTGCAGTACTGGCACACGGCGTATTGACAGTCCTCGACAATGTCATCAATCAATCGACTGGCACCTTGACCTTAAAGGCGCGCTTCAAGAACCCCGCCCTGGCCCTGTGGCCCGGGGCCTTTGTCACGGTCCGACTGAAGGTCCGCACCGAGCGCCATGCCCTTGTCGTTCCCTCGGTGGCAGTGCGCCAAGGTCCCGAAGGCCCCTTCGTGTACGCCGTGCACACCCATACCCCTAAGCCACCCGCGACTAGGCCTACCAAATCCGCTGACAAGGCGGTGCTGCAGGTCACAGACATACCGGTACGTCTGGGTTTTGCGGATCAACGCCTGACGGTCATTCGCTCCGGGCTGCGTGCGGGCATGCGTGTCGTGGTGCTCGGCGGTTCCCGTCTGCATCCCGGGGCACGCATTCGCATCCTGCCCAAACGGCACACGACGAGCCACGCGTGAACATCTCGCGACCGTTTATCACGCGTCCGATCGCGACTACGCTTCTCGCAGTCGCGCTACTGCTTGCCGGCATCCTCGGATACCGCGCCCTGCCGATCGCGTCCCTGCCATCCGTGGCCTTTCCCACGATCCTGGTCACAACCCGCCTGCCGGGCGCTAACGCCGACACCGTGTCGCGTCTCATCACAGCGCCCCTCCAGCATCAATTCGGGGACATCGCCGGGTTGGCCGACATGAGTTCCGTAAGCTCCTACGGTACCAGCGCCATCACCCTGCGATTCACGCTCCATGAGTCGCTCACCACTGCCGCCCAGGCCGTACAGGCGGCGATCGACGCCGCCGCCGCCACCTTGCCGCCGAATATCCCCTACCCGCCGGTCTACTCGGAGATCAACCCCGCGGACAGTCCGATCCTGGTACTCGCGCTCACCTCACGCACCGTACCCCTGTATGCGCTCGCCAATATCGCCAACACGCTCATCACGCCACGCTTGAGCGAGGTCTCGGGCGTCGGGCGCGTGCGTGTCCAGGGGGGCATGAAAAGGGCGGTGCGTATCCGTGTCGATCCGATGCGGCTCGCGGCCTATGGCCTGTCGCTCGAGACCGTGCGCACGGCCATCGCGGCCGCCAATCAAAACGGCCCCAAAGGGGGCTTCGAAGGGCGCCGTCAGGCGTTCGCGGTGGGTGCAACCGATCAGGTGCGCACGATTCGCGGCTTTCGTCACATCGTCATTGCCTCAGTCGGTGGCGCGCCGGTCACCATAGACGATGTGGGCTCGGTCGCGCCCGGCCTCGAGAATCCCGCGGTCGCCACGACCTTCAACGGGACACCCGCGGTGCTTTTGTCGATAGAGCGAGAACCGGGCGCCAACATCGTGCACACCGTGGCGCGTGTCAAGGCGACACTTAAGGGTCTGTCCAAGACCCTGCCGACTGCCACCAAACTTGCCATCGTCGCCAATCGGACGACGACCATCAAGGCCTCGGTCGCCGACGTTGAACTGACCCTCCTTACCGCCATCGCACTGGTGGTGCTGGTCATTTTCGTATTTTTGCCCACATGGCGTGCCGCCCTGATACCCGCGGTCGCCCTGCCGCTGTCTTTGGTGGGCACCTTTGCCGTCATGCACGCCCTCGACTTCAGCCTCGACAATCTCTCGCTCATGGCGCTCACGGTGGCCTCCGGGTTCGTAGTCGATGACGCCATCGTCATGATCGAGAATATCGTGCGCTTTCTCGAAACCGGGAGCCGCCCGCTGACGGCGGCCCTCGAGGGGGCCCGTCAGATCGGCTTTACGATCGTATCCCTGACCATCTCGCTCATTGCCGTCTTCATCCCGCTATTGTTCATGCCAGGCCTCCTGGGCCGCCTGTTTCGCGAATTCTCGATGACGCTCGCGGTTGCGGTTACGATGTCGGCCGTGATATCCCTCACCCTGACCCCCATGATGTGCGCGCAACTCCTGCAACCGACCACGGTGCGACGATCGGCGCTGGCCGGCGCCATCGACCGTCTCTGGCTTGCACTGCGCGCGCGCTACCGGTCTGCACTCGTTTCCGTGCTCCGCCACCGAACACTCGTATTGGCGATCTTTGGCGCGACACTGGCCGGCACCCTGGCACTCTTTCTGGCCATCCCCAAGGGTCTGCTGCCCACGCAGGACACGAGCGAAATCGCCATTGCGACGCGTGCCCGCGGAAACATCTCACTTGCGGCCTTCGCCACCCTGCAGGCCAAGGCCGTGGCCCAGATCCGTCGCAACCCGGCGGTCGCAGGCGTCACGTCCTACATCGGCACCGGACTCACCAACCCGACACCGAACAGTGGCCATCTGACCGTCATCCTAAAGCCCATCGGCGCGCGCCCCGCCCTGCGGATAGTGGAGGCGGCCTTACGTCGCACCCTGTACACAATCCCGGGGCTGCGCGTGAACATGCGCGCGGTCCAGGACATCACCCTCTCCTCACGCCCATCGCCCACCGACTACCAGTACACCCTCACCGATACCGACAGGGCCGCCCTCGAACGGTTTTCCGGGGCGCTGGTGCATGCCCTGCGGCGCGACCCGAAACTGCGCGATATGGCGATCAGCGGCGACAACGTCGCCCCCGAGACCTACGTACGGTTCATGAGGGCGCGCGCCGCGACCCTCGGCGTCACCATGCAAACCGTCGCCAACATCCTCTACGATGCCTATGGACAGCGCCAGGTCTCCACTATCTACACCCAGAACGATCAGTATCGCGTGGTGCTGGGTGTCGCCCGGCACTTTCGCCAAAGTCCGGCGGCGCTCGGATCCCTGTACCTGCCCGGAACCGGCAATGCCGAAATCCCGCTCGACGAGGTCGCGCGTATCAGTCGCCGCCGTGCACCCCTTGCCATCGAACAGGACAACCAGATCCCGGCGGTGACCATTGGCTTCAACCTCGCACCTCATGTCGCACTCGAGTCCGCGGAACGTTCGATCGCGCGTGCCGAACGGCAGCTGCATGAACCGGTCACCGTGGCCGGCCACTACTCCGGGGCGGCGGCGCGCTTTCACACCGCACTGGCGCGCGAGCCCTGGCTCATCGTAGCGACCCTCATCGTGATCTATATCGTGCTGGGTATCCTCTACGAAAGCGCCGTCCATCCACTGACCATACTGTCGACTCTGCCCTCGGCCGGTATCGGGGCGCTCGCCGCGCTGTTTCTCACCCACACCGAGTTCACCATCGTCGCCCTCGTGGGCATCGTTCTGCTCATGGGTATCGTCAAGAAAAACGGCATCATGATGGTGGACTTCGCAATCGAGGCGCAGCGTCGCGGCGCCTCCCCCGAAGACGCCATAATCGAGGCCTCGGTGCTCCGCTTCCGGCCGATCGTTATGACCACACTCGCCGCGCTCTTGGGGGCCGTGCCCCTGGTTCTCGAGGGCGGCGCCGGCTCCGAGCTACGCGGCCCGCTTGGCATTACCATCATAGGCGGCCTGCTTTTGAGCCAATTCCTGACGCTCTTTACGACGCCCGTGATCTACCTTGCCCTAGACCGCCTGCGCAGGCCCGGTTGGCTCAGGGCCACACCCGCGCTCGGCGATTAGCGCATGAACCTCTCCGCGCCCTTCATCAAGCGGCCGATCGGCACGACTCTCATCGCCCTGGGTATCCTGGTCGCGGGGATCTTCAGTGATCGACTGCTGCCTGTGGCCGCGGTCCCGAATATCCCGCTACCGGCATTCGTGGTCCTGGCGCACGAGCCGGGAGCCAGTCCGCAGACCATGGCAAGCACCGTGGCCGCCCCCCTGGAACGACAGCTGGGGAAGATCCCCGGGCTCTACCAGATCATGTCGTTCAGCTCACTTGGCGCAAGCAATGTCGTCTTGTTGTTCTCGCGCGTCGGGGGTGCAGCCCGGGACGCGGCCGCCATCCAGGCGGGTATCAATGCGGCGTTGCCGGATCTCCCGGCGAATCTGCCGACCCGCCCCTACTACAAAGAATTCAATCCCGCCTCGCGGCCGATCCTGACAATGGCCTTGACCTCACGTACGCAGCGCCCGGGAACCGTTTATGACGCCGCCGACACCACCCTCGCCGAGCGCCTAGCGCAGGTACCAGGGGTTGCACTCGTGCAGATCAATGGCGCGCAATCCCCGGCCGTACGCATCAATATTCACCCGCGGGCGCTCGCCCATGCCGGGCTCACGGCCGAAGACGTCTACACCGCGATACGCGCCGCCAATCTGTTGAGTCCGCTCGGGGAATTCCGCGGGCCTAAAAACAATTCCGTGATCGCAACCGACGGCCAATTGCATACCGCCCGGCAATATCGCCGCATCGTCCTCAAGGCCAATGGCTCGGGACTCGTACGCCTGGGCGCCGTAGCCTCGGTCGTCACCGGTGTCACCAACACCCATCTGGCCGCCTGGGACGGTGCGAAGCCGGCGGTGCTTGTGACCATCACCAAGACCCCCGAGGCCAACGTCATCGCAACCGTTGACGCCATCAAAAAACGACTCCCCGATATCCGCCGGGCGCTCCCGGCTGACGTACACTTGCGGGTATTGACCGACCGGACCACGACGATACGCGCCAGCATTCGCGATATCGAGATTACGCTGCTCATCACCGTGGCGCTCGTACTCGTGGTGGTGTGGGCGTTCATGAAACGCGCGGCACCGACGATCGCCGCGGGCGTGACCGTGCCCCTATCAATCGCCGGCACCCTCGCGGCCATGTGGGCACTCGGATTTTCCTTGGACAATTTCTCGCTCATGGCGCTCACGATATCGGTGGGCTTTGTCGTCGACGACGCCATCGTCATGATCGAGAACATCATGACCTACCACGAATCCGGTCTCTCGCCCATGGAGGCAGCGCTGCGCGGGTCGCGCCAGATCGGATTCACCGTCATATCCATCACTCTGTCACTGGTCGCGGTGTTTATTCCGCTCACCCTCATGCCGGGCATCGTGGGGGAACTGTTTCATGAGTTCGCCATGACCCTGACGCTGGCCATCGTCATATCGGCGCTCGTATCGCTGACCGTAACCCCCATGATCTGCGCTCATTTTCTGCGTCCCGACGTTGCAGCTCCCCGCCCAGGCTCCCTAGCGGCGCGCCTCGCGCGATGGTATGAGCACATCGTCGGCGCCTATGAACGCTCGCTCGACTGGTCGCTGCACCATCGTCGACTCATGCTGGTCTTGACCGTGGCCACGGTCGTGGTGACGGTCATGCTCTATGCGCACATCCCGAAGGGTTTTCTGCCCGAGGAGGACACCGGGCTTGTCATCGGCAATACCGTAGCGGGGTCCGATGTCTCGTTTGCGCGCATGAAGACCTTGCAACGCCGGGTGGTCGCGGTAATCCTCAAAGATCCGGATGTAGCCACCGTAAGCTCGAGCATCGGCGTCGTCAACGGCTTTACGCCACCCAATCGCGGCAAGATTTTTATCGGGCTAAAACCACGCGATGATCGGCGGCTGTCAGCGCGCGCCATTCTCGCGCATCTGCGCCCACAGCTTGCACGTATCGCCGGCATTCATACCTACCTGTTTGTCGCGCAGGACATCTTCGTGGGGGGTCAGGCGACTAACGGTCAATACGATTTCACGGTACTCGATCCCTCGCTTCGGTCCCTGGAGGAGGTCACAAGCCGGATCGACCGACGCATCGCCAAACTCCCCGGCATCCGCGCCGCGTCCTCGAACCAGGACAAGCCGCAACCAGAGATCACCGTGGCGATCGACCGCAAGCGCGCCGCACGCCTGGGAGTATCCATCGCCGCCATCGACGCGGCCTTGAATGACGCCTACGCACAACGCCAGATTGCGCGTATCTATAACGCCGAAAACCAATATCAGGTGGTCCTCACGGTACCCCATGCCCTGAGCCAGTCCCCTACCCGCCTCGATCATCTCTATGTCGCCGGTCGCGCCGGTCCGGTCCTGCTCACCGCCGTCGCGCACTTCGTGCGTACCTCCGTGCCCTTGTCCGTGCGCCACTATGACGGGTTGCCGGCGGCGACGGTGAGCTTCAATCTCGCCCGCGGGGCAGTCCTTGGTTCTGTCATCCGCGAGGTCCAAAAGACCATCGCCGGCATGCCTTTGCCTCCCGGAGTGCGCACGCGTTTCGGGGGGAATGCCCGCTTCTTTCTGCGATCGATAGCCGCCGAGCCGCTGCTGATCCTGGCGGCGCTGGCTACGATCTATATCGTGCTCGGCGTGCTCTACGAAAGCTTCTCTCAGCCCCTCACGATCCTCTCTACGCTCCCGTCTGCGGGTGTCGGCGCCCTGCTTGCGCTCGCGCTTACGGGCCTGCCGCTCTCGGTCATCGCCATCATCGGCATCTTTCTGCTCATGGGCATCGTCAAGAAAAACGGCATCATGCTGGTCGACTTCGCGCTCGAGGCCGAGCGCACGCAGGGCTTAAGTCGCGAGGAGGCGATACGCGCCGCGTGCCTCAAGCGCTTTCGGCCGATCCTCATGACGACCCTCGCAGCGCTCCTGGGCGCCGTGCCGCTTGCACTCGCCTTCGGCACCGGACACCACCTGCGCCAACCGATCGGCATCACCGTCATCGGCGGCCTCATCGTCTCGCAGGCCCTGACCCTCTATACGACACCCATCGTATATCTTACCCTGGGTCGGTGGTCGCGCCGCCGCGTGGCACCATCCGGTGAGATCCGGCCTTCCCTCCCCCCTTGACCAGTCGTGGCGCATATCCCGTTCTCTGCGGGCGTTAGCCGCACCTTCCTCCCCTTCCCTGAATCGCTGACCCGCTGATTCGCGGAGCGCAGCGGGCGTACCGACGCCCTGCCGCGCGCCGGGGACCATTCTCGTGGCGATCCCTACCATCAGCCGGTGCATCAGGCCTATTCTGGCCACCGCTACGGCCATTTTGCCCGGGCGCGGAGCGCCCTTGTCCGTACGCGCGCAAGACCCCGGCCATGCGGTCCCCCATGGCCGCACCGAGGAAAGGTCGGAATGATCATCGGCCGGGCCTGGCGCTGCCCATTGCCGGCCGCGCACGATGGGCGGTATGGGCCCATGGCGGGCAGGGCCGGGGGGACCATCACCTGAGCCGCCATGCGGTTACTGCGGGGCACGGCGACCGCGTCTGGCCGGTAAGACACACTACCCGGCCCCCGCATCAGCGACTACCCGCCAGACGGGAGGCCGCTTGCCGATGCCTTGCGGGTCGCCATGGACTATGTCAAGAGTTGGTCGATGTGGGTCCGCAAGGCATCGGCGGCGCCAGGCCCGAGGCGCGTACGGCCCGGTACAAAGCTGTCCGTAAAAAGATAGTCGAAGACCTGACCGCCGAGCCCTACCGTCCCTATGAGGCGGCTTTCGTAGGAATAGTCGTCGGGGCGCGGGATCAATTCCGGCCATCCCGAATCGCCGAGCGTCAGGGCCGGCCCAACAAACAAGGCCCCTGGCAGGTTTTTCAGGCGCAGACCGCAGGTCCCACGGGTACGACCGGGGAGCGGCACGAAGTCGATGGTACGCGTCAGCTTGTGCTGTCCACCGACCCGGAGGTCGGCATCGGCCACGCCCTCCTCTTCGGAGGACACGAGCACGCGCACGCCCGCTGCCCGCCACGCGCCCAGATCGCGGGCCCCAAAGCGACTCGGCAGGAACAGATAGCGGGGCCCGGCATGCCGGCAAAGCCCCTCGTAGGTCGCGCGACTAAATGGTGGGGCATTGATAAGCACCCCGCCCGCGGCTTGGTCCACCAGGTAATACACTGCCGGCGGCCCGTCCAAGACGAGCCACACTTCGCGGTCCGGCCATGCGAGCAACCGGTCCATCAGCGCTTGAGCAAAGGGGCGAGCTCGGTCAATGCGCTCTCATACACCTTGCGCTTGAAGGCCACGATGGCATCGATCGGGCTCCAGTACTCTACCCAGCGCCAGGCATCGAACTCCGGGGACGCGGACCGATCGAGCCTGACATCGGCTTCGCTGCCCGTAAACCGCAGCAGAAACCACACCTGTTTCTGCCCGCGGAACCGCCGTGGCCCGCTGGGACGCTGATAGGCCCGCGGCAGATCGTAGTGCAACCAGCCGCGCGTACGCCCGCGGATCTCGACCTGCGCGCTCCCTAGCCCCACCTCCTCGTAGAGCTCGCGAAACAAGGCCTCCTCGACGCTCTCTTTGCGCTGTATGCCCCCCTGAGGGAACTGCCAACCATCACAGCGGCAGCGGCGCGCCCAAAACACCTGATCCTCAGCATTGGTCAGAATGATGCCGACGTTGGGACGATATCCGTCGCGATCTATCATATACAACAAGATGTTAGCTAGTTAGAATGGACCTATTTTCACAGAATCCGCCGGCTACGGCAATGAGAGGGGAGAATTGGCGCTCGCACTGTTTGACTTGGACAACACCCTGCTCGCCGGTGACAGCGACTACTCCTGGGGACGATTCCTGGTCAGCGCAGGGGCCGTAGACGGCCCGCGCTACGAGCACGCCAATGCCCAATTCTATGAGGCCTACAAGGCCGGCACGCTCGACATCGCGGAGTTCCTGGCGTTTGCCCTGGAGCCCTTGCGCCGCCTTCCACGCCCGCAACTCTTTGCTTGGCGCGCGCGTTTCATCGAGGAATGTGTGCGCCCGATGATCAAACCATGGGTGGCCCCGCTGCTTCAAAGCTATCGGGCGCAGGGGGCAACGCTTGCGCTCGTCACGGCAACCAACGACTTCGTGACCGCGCCCATAGCCGAGATCCTCGATATTCCGCATCTCGTCGCCACCGTAGCCGAGCAGCGCGACGGGCGCTTTACCGGCCGCCCGCACGGCATACCCTGCTTTCGCGAGGGCAAGGTCATGCGCGTACGGTCATGGATGGCAGACCACGGTCTGACGTTCACAGACAGCGTGTTTTATAGCGACTCGCACAATGACCTGCCGCTCCTGGAGGCGGTGTCGCGGGCGATCGCCGTTGACCCGGACCCGGTCCTGCTCGCAACCGCCACGGAACGTGGGTGGGAGGTCTTACGCACGGACCCGCCTGCGCAGGCCCTGTTGGCCTAGGTGCCCTGATCAGCGATCACCGCAAGGCCGGTTGTTCTGAACCCATTCTCAGCCGAAAACGCCGAACAGGCGGGCCCCAGCCATCAACAATGCCACCGCCAGCCAAAATAGCAGCACACGCCAAAGCAGCGCCACGGCGCGGCGGATATCCGCGGCATTGACGACGAAGCCGCGCACCGCCGGCGGCCCTGATATATCCTCTTCCTCGGGCTCCTCGCAGGCACTCATGTGCATGGCACCAAAGCCCGAGGCCAGAAGCGGGCCGCTGTTGATATCGGACCACATGCCCGCCTGTCGCCGCCAGCAGTGCAAGGCATCCTCGAAGCTGCCCATGATGCCGTAACTGAGCGCCGTAATGCGCGCTGGCACCCAGCCCAGCAGGTCATCGAGACGCGCCGCCGCCCACCCGAATTCCGCGAACTGGGCACTACGGTGACCCCATAGGCGATCGAGCAGCGCGGCCAGGCGCTGCAGCACGACCGCCACAGGACCAAAGAGAATGAACCAGAAAAGCGGCGCCATGATTGCGGTGTTGGCGTGCTTCAAGACCGCCTCGACCGTGGCCTGGGCAATGGACGATTCTGTCACATCTCCGGTGGTCTTGCCGGTCATCGTCTCAAGATGGCTGGCGGCCATGAGGATATCGCCGGCCTCCAGCGACTCCGAAACACCCACCGCCTGACGGGTCAGCCGATACAGGTCCAAACACAGGTAAAGGACCAGGATGTCGAAGATGTAGACCAGGGAGTAGCTGATATGACTGAGCACATAGCGGATCAGCGCCACCCCGAGCAAGACCGGGCCTGCCACCACGAGCACCGCCGCCAGACCCTGCCCGCGGGTCCCACCATTGAATCGCTGCTCTACGCTGCGCGCCCAGTCCTCGTACCATAGAAACGGCGGCGCCCGGCCACGATCGGGGAACAAGCGATCGAGCGCGACCGCAAAGAGTATGATGATCAGCGTGATTGCCATCGCCCTAGCCCTCCCCTCGCGATACCCCGTCACCTACGGAACGTAATGCGCGGCGATATCGGGCCCAGTCGAAAAACGGTCCGGGATCGGTCTTGCGCCCGGGAGCGATCTCCGAATGCCCATAGAGCCGCTCGCGGGTGATCGCCGGATAGTGCCGCATGAGCGCCTCGGACACTGTCTGCAAAGATCGGTACTGAGCATCCTCGAACGGGCCGTGATCCGTGCCCTCGAGCTCTATGCCCACCGAAAAGTCATTGACACGTTCGCGCCCTTCGCATCGCGATACGCCAGCGTGCCACGCCCGATCCTCGAAGGACACGAATTGCACGACCTCGCCATCGCGGCGGATGAATACATGCGCCGAGACCCTCAGTCCGCGAAGATCGGCATAACCTTTAGCCCCGGTATCCAGGGTGTTCATGAAGAGTCGCTCCACGTCCCGCCCGCCATAGCGGCCCTCGGGTAGACTGATTGCATGAATGATCACAACCTCCACGACCATGCCGGGCGGCCGGGCATCACAATTGGGCGAGGCCGCGCGCCGTACCCCGTCAAGCCACCCCTGCGCATCGATCGTGCCGATCATAAGGTCACCATCCTCATGCCCTGCACCATTGTACTGTCTTGCCTCTTACGCGTTAAATCCACGCCCCGCTCCGCCAGCACCTGCCCGATCACGGACCGACGCTGCGCGGGGCCGCGTACACCCCGGCGCGCATCATGTCTTCAAGGACCACGAGAAACGCCTCGCCGGGGCGGCTGAGCGGCCCCTGATAGATTACCGACAGGGACTGCACGATGCGCGGCACGACCGGCCGCGTGCAAAGATCCGGGGGCATGGCCGACAATGCCGACACAAAACCTACGCCGAGTCCACAGCGAACGGCCTCGCGTACCGCCGCGCCGGCACTGAACTCGTAACGGATCTCAGGCTCCATGCCGGCCTGGCGAAAGGCCGCCTCGACGCGATCACGGGTGCCGGAACCGGGCTCCCGCCAGACCACCGATACACCTGCCAACTCGCTCAGCGCCACCGGCTCGTCCTCCGGTCTTTGGGCCAAAGGATGGTCGGCGTTCAAAAGTATGCGGATATCGGTCTCGATCAGGGTCTTGCCCTTGAGCCCGGGGACCGATTCCGGCAGGACCGCGTCCTCCACGAATGCCAGATCTGCAACATCGATACGCCGGCGCGCCTCTTCAGAATTCCCGGACTGCAGCCGCACGGTAATCATCGGGTAGCACTTCTGAAAGACCGCCATCGCGCGCAACAGCAGAAACTCGGCGTTGGTCTGGCTGGCTACCAGCAACAGACTCCCCTGCATGAGGCCCTGCACATCGGTCCGTAATGCCTCGGCATCGCTGAGCGCCCCCTCAATCTGAGAGGCGATACGCAGCAAGCGCTTACCCAAGGCGGTTGGGGTCACGCCCCGCCCGTGGCGTCGATAAAGCGGCTCCCCCAGCCACTCCTGGAGCCGTCGCAGCTGATTGGAGACCGCAGGTTGCGTAAGACCCAGGGTATCGGCAGCGCCATTGATGCTCCCCATGCGCGCCACTACCGTCCAGGTCAAAAGGAGTTGAGGATCGGGCCTTGCCATGACGCACCACTCGGAAATGGCCATAAGGGCCATACGGGGACTGTACACTGCCGCCTGTCACGGGGCTATCTTGACAAGGCCGCCGGCATCGGCCCTCTCCACTTCGCACCTATGCGCGCGGCCGTATAAACCCTCTCAACCCGCCGAACGCGGCGGCCACGGCCTCGCAGCGCCCATCGCCAGCAAGATCTGCCCTCCGTTCTCTTCTGGCCTTTCCCGCCCAGCCGTTTTACGATAGCGCCCCGGCGGACCGCCAGGCCCGCCCAGGGGGGCCGCGGCCCGAATACAACAATGGATAGCGATCCGCACGGCAGGACCGCGCACAACAAGGGCGGCCGAGCCGAGGAGTGGCGTGGAACCGTTTTTTTTAGGGCTTATCGTCGGCATCATCACATCCGCACCCATCGGACCAGTCGGCCTGCTCACCATTCAAAGGACCTTGGCACATGGACGCCTTGCCGGCATGTTGAGCGGCGCGGGGGCCGCCACGGCCGACGCATTCTATGCCGGACTCGCGGACTTGAGCTTGAGCGTGGTCTCCAATTTTCTTGCCAGCGCACGCTTCTGGATTCATCTCGGGGCCGGCATCCTGTGCCTGTGGTTTGGCGGCCGCGCGTTTTTCTTTCGGCCACGACGACGGGCCCCCGCGCACCGCTACGGGAGGGGACCCGGCGTGCTCTGGACGTTCGTATCGTCGCTCCTGCTCACGCTTGCAAACCCCCTCACCATCCTGTTTTTCATCGTGGTATTCACGACCCTGCAGATGGACCACTCGAGCCTACCGCGTCTGCTGTCATTGGTCGCCGGGATATTTTCCGGCTGTCTTTTGTGGTGGATTGCACTCAGTCTCGTGACAGCCCGCCTCCATACACACCTCGAATCGCGCACCCTTATCCTCATAAACCGTGTGTCGGCGATCTTCATTATCATTCTCGGGGTCGTCGCCTTGGGTAGCGCTGGCCACTTTCTGATGAGTCCCCGGATCCCAAAACCCTGATCTTGCGATCGATAAGATGGCGATACGAGACCGTCGTCTAGGGGGCGCAGGCCCGCAGGCGCCGGTGCCGCTGCCCGAAGAATAACGCCAAGGCTTTCCCGAAACGCCAAAATACGCCACAATCGCCCGCAGGGAGACCGCTCGTCCCAGTGCGGGGTCTGTGATAGGCCGGCCGACGAGGCAGGAACCATAACGAACAAAACCATGAACCGTCACCGCCAAGCACCGGCCAGCGCGCGCGCCTCGCGGGCGCCACGCACGCTGCGCGCTGCGCGCATGGACCCAAGTCCGCCCTTGCGGGTCGCGCTCCTCACCGAACAGCTGCGCCTCTTTGGTCGCCGTTACGGCTGGCAGGTGTTGGCCAACCTCGTTGTGGCGACCGCCTGCCTGCTGCTCTTCGCGCGCTCAGTGGGCGCCTGGGACAAGACCCTTTGGTGGACCGGGCTTGCGATCAACGGCATCCTGAGGTTTTTTCCCGTCCGGCTGACGCGCGCCGACTGCGGACTGGACGTCGCCGCGCGCCATCGACGACTCGTGGCCCACCTGCTTATCGACGGCCTTTTGTGGGCGCTGCTGATCCTGGCCGTACCTTATCCCCGCAACAGTATCAATCCCCCGTTTCTGGTGGCCATAGTGACCGGGCTGATCTCAGGCCCGATCCCGTTTCTCAGCGTGCTGCCCGGCGGCTACGAGGCCTTCGCCATCGCCCCGGTACTGGCGCTCGCTTGGCGCGAATACGCGGGCCGAGGCGGCAGTGCCTTTGGTGTCTCCATGGCGCTTGCCGTGGTGGTCTTACAGGCCTTCGCCACCAAGATCGCGCATCTGAACGGCACCGCTGTCCGCGAACGCATTCTGCGCGATTTTCGGCTGCAAGGCCTATTACGGCGATCCCGACGCCGTGAGGCCGCCGTACACGCGCTGCTCGAGGCCTCCCCCGACCTCATCGGCCTGCTCGACGCCGAGGGCCGCTGGCAACTCGCCAACGGCGCCGCCCTGGAGGCCTTCGGGATAGCGCGCGAAGACCTGATCCATGTCGAGCCGCAACGTCTCCTGGAACAGGTCCCCGATACCCCAACCCGCGAGAGTCTGGGTGATTTTATGCGGACCTCCGAGGGTACGGTGCGCGAGGAGATCCTATTGCGCCGTGCCCACGCCACACCGCGGGTCCTGGATTTATTACGCTGCGCACTACCAGGCGCTGTCGGTGGTGGCTCGCTTTTGATCGCCCGCGACGTCACCGCCCAGAAACGCGAGGCCCTGGCCCGGCAGCTGCGCGATCGCCTTACCGATGCCTCGCTGCGCGGCGAGAGTCCCGATAGGTCCCTGGGTACGGTCCTAGACAGCATCGCCGAATACCTCGATCTTCTCTGGATCGCGATGGCGCGCATCGACAAGGTCGGGACGCCGCTTAGTGTGGCCCAAGGGGGGCGCTTGCATCTCGATGCGCAAAGCGCGCTCACGCTCGCGCTCTCGCCGGCCGACCCCCCCTATCGCATCGTCTACCCGCTTGCCCACAACGGGATCCACTACGGCGCCATAGCCTACCGTCCGCTCGTTCCCGAAGCCCTGTCGAACGAGGCCAAGGAATGGCTGGCGCGTCTGTCATGGGATGTGGGTTCGGCCTGCGAGCTCGATGCCGCCCAAACCCGACTGCGTACGCTCGCCCACTACGACGAGCTCACGGGCCTTCCCAACCGCGCCCTTTTTCTGCGCCTGCTAACCGAGACCATGGAACGGGCCGCGCACGTCGATGCCCTGCAAGCCGTGCTGTTTCTGGACCTCGATCGATTCAAGGACATCAACGACCTACTCGGTCATGCCGCCGGCGACCGATTGCTACTGGAGGTCACCGCGCGTCTGCGCCAGACCGCGCGTGCAGGCGATGTCGTGGCGCGCTTGAGCGGCGACGAGTTTGCGGTCATCTTGCGCGACGCGGCACGCATGTCCGACATCGAAACCGTGATCACACGACTGCTCACGGCGATGCGTACCCCGATACGCATCGGCACAGACCAGGTCTCGACCCAGGCCAGCATCGGCCTTACGATCTATCCGTTTGATGACAGCGACCCTCAGACGCTTTTGCGTCACGCCGACCTTGCCATGTACGAGGCCAAGCGCCAAGGACGCAATCGCTGGTCGATATTCGAGCACTCCCTGGATCGGGCCACGCGCGATCGCCAGTCCCTTCAAAAGCGCCTACGCACGGCCCTCGCCGAAGACCGTTTCGCGCTTCACTACCAACCGCAAGTCGAACTCGCCACGGGACGCATCGCCGGGATGGAGGCCCTGCTGCGCTGGCGGGATCCCGAGGAACAGCCGCAATCCCCGGAGGTGTTCGTGGCGATCGCCGAGGAATCAGGCCTCATCATACCGCTCGGCGAGTGGGTGCTTCAGGAGGCATGCCGACAACAAAGGCGCTGGATGGATCAGGGCCTTACGCTGCAGATCGCCGTCAACCTGTCACCCAGCCAATTCCAGGATCCGGAGATCCACCACCGTGTCTGCGAGGTGCTGCGTGCCAGCGGTACGGCGACCCACCACATTGCCCTTGAGATCACCGAACGCGCCGCTTTCGCCGATCCCGAACGCGCCCGCCGCACCCTGGACGCGTGGTGTCAACGGGGACTGCAGTTTGCCATCGATGACTTCGGCACGGGACAGGCGTCGCTCAGCTATCTGACAGACCTGCCCACCGCGCTCATCAAGATCGATCGCGGCTTCATCGCCCCGCTTCCCGAAGACCCGCAGCACCGCGCCATCGTCGAAGGCGTCATCCACATGGCGCATCAGTTGGGACGGCCGGTGCTCGCCGAAGGCGTGGAGACCATGGCCCAGTGGGAGTGGCTGAAGGCCCAGGGCTGTGACCTCGCGCAAGGCTATGCGATTGCCCGCCCCATGCCCGCCGAGGCCGTGCCCGACTGGCTCGCCACATGGCTGCAGGACCGCTCGCTAAGCCACGAACAAGGCATCTTCGTGGCCGCCCAGCGCACCGCCGTCCTCATCTGATCGCAGACTGCCCGAAAACCGGCGACAAAGCACGGCCGCCCCGCTATCCTTAGCCGGTGCCCATGACTGCCACCGGCCCGACCCCAAAACGTTCGAACGACTCGCTAAAGCGCGCGCGATTGCGCACCGCACGCCTGTCGGCCTTCGCCCTGCTCGCGGGCGCCGGCGCGCTGTACACGACGGCGCGCTATTTTCAGCCGGGACGCCCCTGGCTTGGCTTCGTGGCCGCATTCAGCGGGGCGGCTATGATCGGCGCCCTGGCCGACTGGTTTGCGGTAGTGGCGCTGTTCCGCCACCCCTTTGGCCTACCCCTGCCGCATACCGCCATCATCGCCGCCAACAAAGAGCGCATCGCCGACAGCCTCGGGGAGTTCATCCAGTCGCGATTCCTGTCCACCGACAAGATCCTGGAGGGCGTCCACACATTCGGACCCGGCCGGCGCATCGCCAAATGGTGCCTACGCGAGGAAAACATCGAGCGCATCCAGATCTACCTCGGCCACATCGCGCGCCGTCTCCTCACTACGATCGATCCCCGGCAGGCGCGCGCCTTTCTCGCCGATGCCCTGGCCTCTAGCTTCGCGACCCTGGATACTGGCGCACTCGCGGGACGTATCCTGGATACGCTCGCCGAGGACCGTCGCCATCAATGGTTGCTCGACGAAGCCCTTACCCAGCTCTATCAATTCCTGCAACACGACGACGTGCGTCAGGAACTCGTCTACGCCATAGCGCGCCAGATGGACTTCGTGCCCTCCACTTGGAATCTCGACGAACGCGTGGGTCGCGCCATACTCCAGCGACTCTATGATGCCCTGCAGACCGTCTTGCAGGCGGTCCGCGAGGATCATGATCACGTGTTGCGCCGCCGCTTCGACGAGGCTGTGACCGACATCAGTAACAAGCTGAAGAACGACGCGCCTTTTCGCGCACGCATCAAGACCATGCAGGCCGAACTCGTCCACAACCCCGAAATGGAGATCGCGTTCGCGGCCCTTTGGGATGGGCTCCAGGGGTGGCTCTTAGGGCAACTCGAAGAGCGGCCCGGACAGGCGGAGACGACGCGCACGCTCGCGGTTGTGATCCGCGAGCTAGTGGCCTCGTTTGCCGACCGCCCGCCGCTCCACGCATGGATAGAGACCCAAATCGCGTCCTATGCCCCGCCGCTTATCGAGCGCTACCGGCGCACCCTGGGGCTTTTCATAGCCGCTCAGGTCAAGGCCTGGGATGACACCTTCTTGATCGACCAGATAGAACTCAATATCGGTCGCGACCTGCAATTTATCCGCATCAACGGCACCCTGGTCGGGGGTATCGTGGGTCTTATCCTCTACACGGTCACTCGTCTTGTCCGTTGATCACCCCATCGCCCCGACAAGAACCCGGCCGCATGGGCCGGTTCGCGCCCGCCTTTAAGCCTCCCCTTGGGACATGGCGCCCGCCGCGCTATCATAGACGCTTAGTGGTCGTTTTTTGGCGATGGGGGAACAACCGGCTTCGAGCGCACTCAAAGCCGTGAGCAGGCGCGTGTTTCCGGTAGCTTCGGCATTCGCGGACCCAGCACCGAAGGCCCGTGAGTCTCGATGACGCATTCGCGGCGCCGACCATACGCAGCCTTATACGATTTTATCGACGAGGAGATCGACATGGGTCACTTGAAAGACCGACCGCACCGGCGGCGGTGGGAAACGGTCGTGCTGGCGGCAGGATTTGTGGGGGGTACTGCCTGGCAAGCGGCCGCCGCGCAGCCGCTGGTCGGACTTCCCGACTTCACGCCGATCATCCAGCACTACGGGGCTGCGGTGGTGAATATCAGCAGCACCAGCACAAAGACCGTCCACGGGGCGCTGCCGACTGACCCCGTGCCGCCGAATTCGCCGTTCTACCCGTTCTTCCGGCGGTTCTTCTCGGGCCCGAACACCGCGCCCTCGCAGAAGGAAAAGGTGGAATCGCTCGGCTCAGGCTTCATCATCAGCCACTCGGGCTATATCGTGACCGCCGCGCATGTCGTACGCGGCGCGAGCCACATCGTCGTCGGGCTGTCCAATCACCATGTCTACAAAGCCAAGATCGTGGGCCTGTCGGTGCGTTACGATACCGCCCTATTGAAGATCAAGGGTCATGACCTGCCCACCGTACCGCTCGGCAACTCCAATCAGCTGCAGGTAGGGCAGTGGCTGCTCGCCGTGGGCGCGCCCTTTGGTTTTTACAACACCGTGACGCAGGGCGTCGTGAGCGCCATCAATCGTCCGCTTTCCGACGACGAGTACATCCCCTTCATCCAAAGCGACGTACCGATCAACCCAGGCAACTCCGGCGGTCCGTTGTTCAATATGGAAGGGCAGGTGGTTGGCATCAACGACCAGATCTACACCAGCAACGGCGGCTACATGGGGTTGTCATTCTCGATCCCGATCAATACCGCCATGCGCGCCGTTCATGCCTTCGAACATCACCAGGCGATCCGTTTCGGCTGGCTCGGGGTGGATGTCCAGGGCGTGAGCAGCGAGATGGCGCGCGCCATGCGTCTGAAGGAGCCGGTCGGTGCGCTGATTGCAAGCCTCGCGCACGACGGCCCGGCCGCCAAGGCCGGCCTTAAGCCCGGTGATGTGATCATGACGTATGACAACAAACCGGTGTACAGCGTGGGGCAACTCCCGCCGCTCGTGGGTAACACGAGCCCGGGCACGCGCGTACCGGTAGGCATCATGCGCAACGGTCATCCACTCACCATAGATGTCCGGATAGGCACGCTCCCGAAGAACCTGCGTCATCCGGGTAGCCACAACGTCACGCTGTCGCGTATGCACATGGAAGTGGGCCCGCTCACCCATGAGGCGCTGAGCGACATGGATATTCATCATGGCGTGGTGGTCTTGACCGTCGAGCCGGGTCCGGCGGAAAACGCCGGTATCGCGCCGGGAATGGTGATCCAGGAACTCAACGGCGTGGCCATCACCTCGCCAAGCCAGATCGCGCACTTGGTGGCTAACCTGCCCGCGCACACACCGATCCCCGTGCTCGTGCGTCGTGGCAAGGAAAGCGCCTATGTGGTCGTGACCTTGCCTTAAGCCAAAGACCCGGTGCCCTCGGGGGGGAGCGAGACCCTCGCATCAATAGCACGTGACAGGATAGGGTGGGCTCGGAGCCCACCCTAAGCCCGGCCGGGTCGCCAAACGGCGAGGCAGGTCCTAGGTCCACCAGGGGGTCGGCGATCGTCGGATAGCGCACGGCGCTTCAAGAGGCCCCTAGGGCTTTGGGCGCGCGGAGGCAATGGCGCCAGCCTTGAGACCGCCGGTGAGGGCCGGCACGCCCGCGGTGTTGGGTCGCGATCGAAGGGTGATAGGCGCAATGCATCCCGGGCGATGCCCTGCGCGGTGTGATGCCCACCGCCGGGCAGGCCACCTGGGTGCGTCAGGTCAGCGCAAGAGGGACTATCGGGGCGCGATCGGGACGGGATGTGTCACCGGCGGTCCCGCGTGCCTGTTCGCGCCCCCTGTCCCCAAAACGGGCTTACCCCCGTAACGGTCCTGCCTAGGGCGTGGGTCCATCCGGCCAAGGGGCCACTTTAAAGGGGGTCCTGTGGCCGCCAGGGCCGTGACGCCGGCCTGATAGGAAGGGGGCCTGTAAGACACCGGGGGCTGGAAGAGCCTCGGGCGGTTCGCTTTTGATAACCGAACGACCGGCCTCCCTCAGCTTACGATGGCCCGGATAGGCATCCGCAGCCCGTAGATCCTCACAGCAAGACGCGCTCTATGCCGCCTGCCTTCGCGGCGTCGGCGAAACGCTGTTGCCAGCCCGCGCCCAGGTGTTTATTGGCGATCTCGACTACGATGTAATCCGCATCGAGACCGGTATCCTCGCGATAGCGGCTGAGACCTTGAAGACAGGCCGGGCACGACGTCAGTATCTTCACGTCCCCGGAGGCGGCATCCGCCTCCCCTTTGCTCATGATCTGCAAGCCCTTTTTCAATTCCTCTTCCTTACGAAAGCGCACCTGCGTCGCGATATCCGGCCGCGAGACAGCGAACGTACCGGCCTCCCCGCAGCAGCGATCCGAAAGCGTCACCGGGCTCCCCATCAGCGCGCTTGCCACCGCCACCGGGTTATGGGTCTTCATCGGCGTATGGCATGGGTCGTGGTACAGATATCGCACCCCTGACACCCCATCGAGCGACACCGATTTCTCCATCAAGTATTCGTGGATATCGAGCAGCCGGCAGCCCGGGAAGATCTGCTCGAATTCATACTTCAAGAGCTGGTCCATGCACGTCCCGCACGACACGATGACCGTCTTTATGTCGAGATAGTTGAGGGTATTGGCCACCCGATGAAACAGTACACGGTTATCGGTCGTGATCTGCCGACCCCTAACATCATCCCCCGCGGCCGTCTGCGGATAGCCGCAACAGAGATAGCCTGGCGGCAATACCACCTGCGCCCCCACATCGTAGAGCATGGCAAGCGTCGCCAGCCCCACTTGACTGAAAAGTCGCTCCGAGCCACAACCCGGAAAGTAGAAGACCGCGTCCGAATCCTCGGTCACCTTGGCCGGGTCGCGCAGGATCGGTACGGTCTTCGCGTCCTCGATGGCGAGCAGCGCGCGCATGGTTTGGCGCGGGACATCGCGCGGCAGAGGCTTTTTCAGGAAATGAATTACCTGTGACGAAACCGGCGTCTTGCCGGTGGTAGCCCGTGGGCGCGTCGGCCGCCCGATCGCGCTTAGCTTCACCGCCACCTCGTGGCCGAGGCGCTGAGCCTTGAAGCCCCATTCGATCATGCCCTTGCGCAGTGCGCGAATGGTGCCGGGGTCTGTGGCATTCAAAAACGCCATGGACGCGCGCGTACCGATGGCCATACGCTTATGGCCACGCGTGCGCAGGATCTCACGCATGCGGATCGATACGTCCCCGAAATCGATATCAACCGGACAGGGGTTCAGGCATTTGTGGCACACCGTGCAATGATCTGCGATATCGTTCATGCCATCGAAATGATGGATCGAGATCCCACGCCGGGTCTGTTCCTCATAGAGGAAGGCCTCGATGATAAGGCCCGTCCCGAGAATCTTGTTGCGGGGCGAGTACAGCAGATTGGCACGCGGCACATGCGTCGTGCACACTGGCTTGCACTTTCCACAACGCAGACAGTTGCGTATCGCGTCATTCAAGGCCCCGAGCTCACTGCGCTCGAGAATCAGCGCCTCCTGGGACACAAGGCGCAGAGACGGTGTATAGGCCCGGTCCAGGCCGGAACCGGGCATGAGCTTGCCGCGGTTGAAATGTCCATTGGGGTCCACACGCTGCTTGTAGGCGGCGAATGCCGCGATCGCCTCCGGCTCCAGATAGCGGATCTTCGTGATGCCGATACCATGCTCGCCCGATATCACGCCGCCAAGACTGACCGCCAGATGCATGACGCGCTCGACGATACGATCGGCCTCGCGCATCATCTCGTAATCATTGGAGTTCACTGGAATGTTGGTATGCACATTGCCGTCCCCGGCATGCATATGCAATGCTACGAAAAGCCTCTTGACTAGCACATCGGCATGAATCGCCTGGAGGCGATGGCGCACCGCCGCCAGCTCCTGGCCACCGAAAATATCCTCGAGAATGCGTCCCACCTCGTGTCGATAAGAGATGCGTACATCGCGCCGCAGCAATAACGCGATCAGCCGCTCGCCGGGCCGTATACGCCCAGCTTCATCCGCACTGAGTAGATCGGCGCACGCATCAGCGGGCCGATCAAGCCCCGCAAGGATTCCGGCCCAGCGGTGCACGACAGCGCGCAGGTGCGCCACCGCCGTCTCGGTCTTGGCCGTCAAGATGGCGGTATTTTCCACGCTTGTCTCATAGTCCGAGGCCAGCGCCTGCGCCGGTCCACCCTCGGTCAGATAGGCGATAACCGCCTCCACCGCCATGATCTTATTGGCCAGAGACTGTTCGATATTGATGCGCTCGACACCTTCACTATAATCGGCGAGGCGCTCGATAGGGATCACCACATCCTCATTGATCTTGAAGGCGTTGGTGTGAGCGGCAATGGCGGCGGTCTTGGCACGGTCTGCCCAGAAGCGCCGCCTAGCCTCGGCGGTCACCGCCACATGACCCTCGCCGCCGCGGCTGTTAGCGATACGCACGATCGCCGCCGCCGCCTCACCCACGCGTCTATCGTCGTCGCCTGCGATATCGCACAAAAGGACCATCTTCGGGCGGTCGCGGCGCGGTGCCTTGGTGCTGTAGCGCACCGCGCGCAGATAGCGCTCGTCTAGGTGTTCGAGCCCGGCGAGCATGACCCCAGATACGGTCCCCGGATAAGCCTTGATCGCAGTGATCGCCGACACCGCCTCGCGCAGATCGGATCCGAAGAACTCAAGACACACAGTCCGCAGATGTCGCGGCTTCTCGTGCAATATGAACACTGCCGAGGTGATGATGCCGTCGCAGCCCTCCTTCTGGATTCCCGGCAGGCCGGAGAGAAACTTGTCGGTCACGTCCTTTCCGAGGCCTTCCTTGCGCAACGAGCGTCCCGGGATGCGCAACACCTCGGAGGGCCCGGTGGCAGTGCGTCCGTCGGCGCGCGTACGGCTTACGCGGAACACGACCTCATCTTGCTCATGGATCTTGCCGAGGTTATGGTGCTCGCGCTCCACGGTCAGCCATTCGCCTTGCGCGGTCACCATACGCCAGGAGGCGAGATTATCGAGCGTCGTGCCCCACATCACCGCCTTCTTGCCACCGGCATTCATGGCCACGTTGCCGCCTATGGTGGCGGCGTCCTGCGAGGTCGGATCGACCGCAAACGACAGCCCGGCGGCCTCCGCAGCCTCCGTGACCCGCAGAGTAACGGTACCGGCACCGGCACGTATCGTCGGCACGCGCCGGTCGACGCCCGGCAGGTGCCGCCAGACGACCTCACCGACGTCATCGAGCTTCTCAGTATTGATAATCGCGGTGTCGGCAAACAGCGGCACCGCACCCCCCGTATAGCCGGTCCCACCCCCCCGCGGGATGATGGTCAACCCAAGCTCTATGCATCCCTGCACCACCCCCACGACCTCGTCCTCGGTATCCGGGGTAATCACCACGAAGGGCAGCTCTACCCGCCAGTCGGTGGCATCGGTCACATGCGCGGCGCGCGCGTAACCGCTGAAGTCGATATTGTCGCGGTGGGTGACGTGCGACAACACCCGCAGGGCCTGCTTACGCTTTGCGCGCTCCTGCGGAAAGCCCTCCTCGAAGGCATGAACGGCCGCGCGCGCCGCCGATGCCAGCGCCAACGCCTCGGCATTCCCGTGGGCGCGTGCCACGATCTGATCGAGGCGGTGGTGCAACGCGGACACCAGCGACCCCAGGCGCGGCTCATGGCGCAAGAGGTCGTCCTGGATAAAGGGATTGCGGCTTACCACCCACATATCCCCCAGCACCTCGAACAACATGCGTGCAGAACGCCCTGTCACACGCACCGCGCGCAGCGCATTCAACGTCTCCCACATCTGCGGCCCGAGGAATCGCGTGACGATCTCGCGGTCGGAAAACGAGGTGTAGTTGTACGGAATCTCCCGGATTCGGGCAGTAGACGATGGGCTCATCGGGTGCTTACAAGGGGCGTGGTCGCGTCATTACGGTATGGTAGTCTAGCACGAACCGGGCGCGCATCGCCGGGTGGGCGCATCAGCCCGCGATTCTTCAATACGAAGCCATCATGCGCGAAACACCCGGTGGCCGGGTAGCAAGTCCCGTATGCGAGCCTCTGTGCCACCTTTTGGGTACCTCTCCTCGCGACGGGCGCGCTATCGGATATCCATGATCGGTGCCCATCGAGGAGGGCTACGCATCAGCCGGTGGTCTTGTGTCCCGCCGAATACAGGAAGCGCCGTTCCTGCAGGATAGCCATGACATGCCTGACCCCGGCGGCCACATCCTCGATCTCGGTACGCACGCGAATATCGGGTGCAAGCGGCTTTTCATAAGGGTCATCGACACCCGTGAACAACTCCATGTCGCCGTCCAGGGCGCGCGCATAATGGCCCTTGGGGTCGCGCGCCACGCAGGCCGTGAACGGCGTATCCATGTGGATCTCGAGAAACACGCCGCCGGCCTCTTCGACCAACGCGCACGCCCGGGCCCGGGCATCGCGGTACGGCGAGACCGCCGCCACCACGGCGATACCCCCGTGGCGCACGATCAGGCTCGCGGCATAACCGATGCGACATACATTGTCGTAACGGTCTTGGCGCGTGAACCCCGCACCCTGCGAGAGGAACTGACGCACGATATCGCCATCGAGTATCGTCACGATGCGCCGGTCGCTGACATCAAGCTCCCTGGCTACGGCACGGCTCAGCGTACTCTTGCCGCTCCCCGGCAGTCCCGTAAACCACAGTGCCAGCCCGCCCCCCGCGCCCTCGACGTCCGCCGCCTGTCCCGCTCGCGATCGCCCCTTCCCCACCGTGATCCTCCCCTTGAGTTGACGTTGACAGCCATGTCCGCCGCTCCCAGCGGGCGATGGCATCGACGCGTCAGACAATACCACAGCGCGTGCGAGAACGCGGCCCTCCCCCCATGAACCTCTCAAGAAACATTTCTTAACATATTGATTGACTTTCTGTCATGAAGTGTCCGGTTGGCCCGGCACGGGCTTCATGCCCATCGTGTCGGCGCGCTGCACCCGATGCCCGAGCGCCCGTTCGCGATAGCGTTCCTCGTAGACAAAAACGGATTCATGACCGGGGCACGAACTCAACCAAAAAGAGCAGGCGCCGCTTCCCTCCAGACGTTGCACCCACAGCGCAAGCCGGTCTGATCCCAATAGAGGATCCACATAGTCCCGTCTGCGGTTGGTGCAAAGAAAGAGGGCACCGGTCAGAGAGGAAGCCATCCCTTGCTTCACCGATGTCGTCGGTCCTTCGTCCGGCGCGATCACCGCGGCCTTTCGGCCCGGTGCCGCCCAGGCGGACTCCACCACACGAAGCCAAGGCGCAATCACGCCCGTGCGGCGGCCCTGCCGGCACGAACCTGTTCCGTGGCCGCGTCGATGACAGTCGCGCCTTGGGAAACGGCACGCTGTCAAACGGGCGAGTCGCCGATCCCGCTCCGTCTTTGTTCGGTGTCGGCTGTGCGCGCCGAGCGCGCCATACCGCTAACGCGCCGCTGAGCCGGGACTATCATCGCTTCGCCCGGCGGCCATGCCGCAAGCCCCGGCCGCATCCCCGCCTTCCTCCTGTGCCGCGCGATCTTGTAGCCGGGCCTTGGGGTTCGGCCGCGACACTTTCTCTCATGCGACCATAACGGGTCTGTCGGTCTCTATTGGTTCGTGGTCCATCAAGTGGTAGAAGGCACCATGGCGCTGGGCCGCTCCCACGGTCCCGCGCTCCGGCCCGGCCCGTCTGCCCCACAATAGGGCGCGCGCGGGCGCCACGTCGTCACCGAGCCCGTCCGATAACGTCCTAAAAAGGGGCACGCTGGCGCGCAAGCCCCCCTACCAACCGTCCAGGCACCGTTCTTGCTAGGCGTCGCTCATATGACCCAAACAGGAACACTGATGATGACGGGGCCTTGCATAGGCTGGACCATTGACGAGTGGCAACAGGGCTATCGGAACGGGGAGGTCACACCCACGACCTTGAGCGCATACCTTGCGCAGATCCCCGCGCATGACCCGGCCTGGATCACGCTCTGCGATAACACGCGTCTCGCCGCCCAATTCGCCGCGCTTGAAGAACGGCTCGCGCTGGTCGGTCCGGCCTCCCTGCCCTTATACGGGGTGCCTTTTGCGGTCAAGGACAACATCGACGTGGCCGGCTGGCCGACGACCGCCGCCTGCCCGGAATTCCGCTATATCGCGCAGACGACCGCCCCGGTGGTGGCACGCCTTCAGGCCGCCGGCGCCATCCTCATCGGCAAGACCAACATGGATCAGTTCGCCACCGGGTTGAGCGGTACCCGCTCACCCTACGGGATAGTACCGAACGCCTTGAATCCCGCCTATATCGCCGGTGGATCGAGTTCGGGATCGGCATCGGTCGTCGCGCGCGGCCTTGTGCCCTTCGCGCTCGGTACCGACACCGCCGGCTCCGGACGCGTCCCGGCCGCCTACAACCACATCGTGGGGCTAAAGCCCACCCGCGGATGGTGGTCCACACGGGGCGTCGTGCCGGCCTGCCGCACACTCGACTGCGTCTCGGTGTTTGCGCTCACCGTAGCCGATGCCGCGCACATCGCGGCGATCGTAGCCGGCCCCGATGCCGAGGACCCATACTCCCGCGAAGACCCGCAACGGGCCGCACCCGGCCCCAGCGACCCCATGACACTCGCCATCCCTGATACCCTTGAGTTTTTCGGGGACCATCAGGCCGCGCGCGCATTTGCCACCACCGTCGAGACCTTAAAGAGTCTGGGCGCGCGCATCGAGACCATCGACTTCGCACCGTTTCGTGCCCTCGCCGATCTCCTCTACCAGGGGCCATGGGTGGCCGAGCGCATCGCGCCCCTTACTGCGTTTCTCGAACGCCAGCCGGCGGCACTTCACCCGGCGGTACGCGCCGCACTGGCCGGCGCCATGAACTTCTCGGCCTGCGACGCCTTTCACGGCGAACACGAACGCGCGCGCCTGAGCGCCCTCATCGCCCAAACCCTGCGTGGGTTCGATGCCCTGCTCGTCCCGACCGCGCCCACCATCGACACCATCGCCGACATGACCCGCGATCCCGTGGGTCGCAACACACGGCTTGGGTTCTATACGAACTTCGTAAACCTCGCCGATCTGTGCGCGCTCGCAGTCCCCGGGGCGTTCCGTGAGGATGGGCTGGCAAGCGGCGTGACCTTCATCGCCCCGGCATGGCACGATCAGGTGCTTGCGGCCCTCGGGCAGATCTTGGAACGTCACCTCGATGCACCGCTCGGTGCGACCGGCCGGCCCTTCCCCTCGCGCGCCCCCCAGGCCCTGCCCACCTTGTGCCCAAGCGTCTCCTTGGCGGTGGTCGGTGCCCATATGCGGGGCCTACCGCTAAACGGGGCATTGACGTCCCGCCAGGCGGTGTTCCGCGAACGCACGCGCACCGCATCATGCTATCGGCTTTACGCCCTCCCCGGCACGCCGCCCCGACCGTGCCTGGTGCGCGAGGCGCACGGCTCCGCGATCGAGGTCGAGATATGGGACATCCCGCTCGGCTACTTCGGGGCCCTGGTCGCCGAGGTGCCGGCGCCTCTGGCCATAGGAACCGTAATGCTTGCGGACCAGCGCGCGGTCAAGGGCTTCATCGCGGAGGCCGTCGCGGTACAGGGCCTTACCGATATCACCGCCTGGGGCGGCTGGCGCGCCTATCTCCAGGACCGGAAGGCGGCCCGTTGATCACCTCGCGGCCCCGCGGCATACCGCAGGCGCATACGAGGTCCTGGGAACGCTCGTGGTACGGCCGCCCGCGACCTGCCGGCGCATCCCAGCCGCGACACGCGCCCCGCTGGCGCGCCCCAGGCGTACCCTCCGGCCCGTGAGACGGCCGACTCAGAACACGATCTGTCCGCCCACACCCCCGCCAAGACCCGCGCTGCCGTGGCTCAACCCCTTATCCAAATACACCTGCACACCACTCCCGGCGGCCGTGACGTCGTAGTTCCAGGCGAGTATCGCATCCGAGGGGCCGGCGTATCCGGCCTGTTCCGACTGTGCGCCCGCGTACATGGCGGTCACGACATTGCGCGCCGTCGTGTCGATGCTGACACCGGCATCGTAGGTGGCGATATTCCGTAGGCCTTGCCCTGGAGGACTACCGACGAAGCGATAGCCGATATGGGCGAACGGAAACACATTGGTGCCTATCGTGGTATCGAGCCCGACCCCCAGTTCATAATCGTTGCGTCCGGTACCGAGGCCCTTGCGCACCGATGCCGTCCCGAACTTGATCTTGAGATAGGGGACGACGGCGGGCCTTAGGCCCCGCTCGGGCAGCACGGTGACATGGGTCGCGAGCCAGATATCTCCGAGACCGCTGGCGCTTGTCGTACGGCCACTTTGGGTACGTGCCGCCAGGGTGGCGTTCGTGAGCTTGGCGCCGACCGGCAGATTGGCAACCGAGATATAGGGGACCGTGAGTTTCACGCGCAGGCCCGGGGTCCGATACTGCAGGTAGGTCGGGTCATAAAAGATCCCAATGGTGTGCCGCGTCCCGTAGTGGCCCTGGTAATAGGAGGGCATGTTGCCAAGCGTCCAGGGATGGGCCGCCCATGCCGACTGACATACGAGCACGGCCGCCAACAACCCTCGTCCCCCTAACCGCATCACCCCTCCCCTGGTTCGTACCTGACCGCTCGGTGGCCTCGTCAGTATAATCGCGACAAGCTCGAGCGGCGACCGCTACCTCGAGCGCCCCAGGACTCTACCGCACACCCCGTCGCGGATAAGGCAGAGGGGCATAGGATCATGACTTCACCCGGGACCACGCAGCGGGCTGGCCTTCAGGAGGGATCTCCGGGCTCTGACCGCGATCGCAGCCGACGAACCGCAGGGCCTAGGGGACCCTATTGGGCGGCCTTGGCCCCGGGATCGCGGAGATGGCAGCGCTCAGGACTTCGCGTCTTATGCGCTCACGCCCCATCGGGGACTTCCCGCCCCGGGAATCTGGGCGGCCGCACCGCCGCAGTCCTGCCAGGGCGGCGCCCCTGCCCTATCCGCCCCGGAATCGCGGGCGATGGGTCGGGGTGTGCGCGCGGTCGCAAAGAGATACCGGGGCTTCGCTGATGGCGCGCCTCATTGTCCCACTGGGGCTTGCGCCATCGTGCCCTATGGGCTTGTGGAGGGGCCCGATCCGGGGCGCCCTCACAAACACTGTAACGCCCAATACTCAAGACAGGGCCGGATGTGTTAGCAACACCTGTCGGGATCCGTGCGCAGTGCCGAGTGATCGGCATCTCGACTACAATCGGGTCTTGTCCTGGTAAAATCAGGCGATTGTCCACGAATCGGCAGACATGACGACAAAGACATTCGGCGCGTCGACCCTCTATTGGCTGATCGGTATCACACCGATCACGTCTGCCATCATCTATTTCGCGTTTCGCGTCTTTGGAATCGACATAGGCGTGCGCGGCGTACTCCTGATGGTCGTCCTGCTGCTCATCATCAAGATCGCCCTCTGGTTCATTCTGCGCATCTTCTATTTACGGACACGCGACAACGACCATTACGGTTAAAGGGCACCGCGTTCACCGCCGTCGTACGCACGGAACCCGGATCGTACTTTGCATCAACGGATATGATCATGGGCACCCAGATGTGTCAGGCAGTACTCGTGATACCCGGCGCATTTCGAGCAAAAACGGAACTCGAGCCGCGGGTCGTCTTGTTCGGTTGCCCCGCATACGGTACAGCGATGGATCGGGGCGGCGGCTCCGGCCCGGATACTGGCGCGAAACCGGCCACGTTGCGGGCCGAAAGCGATACCCGCCCGGACCCGGCGCTTCAGGTCGCGGCCAAAGAACGCAAAATAGTTCAACAGCGACACGCCCACCATGATCTTGGCGGGTAGCGGCTCAAACACGACCGTGAATGCTACCGCCAACCACGCCAGCCAGGCGAGATACTTGACCTTCACAGGTATCACGAAAAACAACAGTATGCTGAACTCGGGATCTATGGTCGCAAACGCCAGGAATATCGAGAGATTGAGGTAAGTGGCTGTGGCGCTCGCCCCGGCCAGAAAGGCACCCAGGATACTGAGGGCAACGCCGCTGAAGTAGTAGACATTGAAGCGAAAGTTGCCCCATTCTTCTTCAAGCCGGGTGCCGAGCAGATAATAGAAATAGAGGATGAAAAACACCCATATCGAAAACGAGGGCGGGATGACGACGAAACTCACAAGCCGCCAGACCTCGCCCTGGGCAATCAGCATTGGGTCAAAACGCAGATTATCTATGATGTGCGCGCCTTGGGGTGTACGCGCCAATAAAAACACGACACCCTGGGCACCCACGACGTATGCCATAAGATTGGCGATGGCGTAACGCCCAAAGCGCCTTTCGAGCCTGCTCATTACCCCCACGCGAACCCTCCTTTTTCGCCAGTGCCCGAGACGGCGCACGCAATCCCAGGGGCCATTGCGGGCCAGCTGGGCCTCGGCACGATCGCCGGACGATCGCCAAGTGCGACCGGTGACTGCTCCCCGGCCTTGAGGCCGGAGCTTCCCACTTCCTAGGCAGCTACCATCCCGATAGGAGATGGGTTTACGCCGCCTCCATGGGCGGAGACCGACAGTCCTGCGGCCTTTAACTGCAAAATGCCCTGATGGCGGATATTGATCGCGGCGTTCACGTCGCGGTCGTGGGTGGTGCCGCAGGCGGCACAGGTCCACGTCCGGTCTTTCAGCGTCAGGGCCGCGTTTTTCGCTCCGCAATGAGAGCAGGTCTTGCTGGAGGGGAAGAAGCGATCGACGCGGATGAGATACCCGCCCCGGGCCTTCAGCTTGGCCTCGAGCTTGGTGACAAGCCCCGACCAGCCGACATCGCTGATGGCGCGGGCAAGCCGCCGGTTTTTCATCATCCCCTTCACGTTCAAGGTCTCGGCGCAGACCGCTTGGTTTTCGTCAGCCAACTGCCGAGACACCTTGTGTTGCCAATCTTCGCGAGCACAGCGTACCCGCTCATGCGCTCGCGCGACTTGTCGCCTATCCTTGGCGATGTGGTTGCCGAAATAGTCCCGCAGATCGGCCACGGGACGACCCGCCGCCGCACACCGGGTCTTGGCGGCCTCGATCTTGCGGGAGAGCGACTGCTGTTTGCGCCGGAGGTTCTTCAGGGACCGGCGCAGGAAGCGGGGGTTGGGGGTCTTGGCGCCGCTGCTGGCAATGACCGCGTCGTTCAACCCGAGATCGATGCCGATGACACGCGTGACAGGCCGCACCGGCTCCGGCAGGGTCTTTCCGTCCTCGGTCAGCACCGCCGCGTAATACTTGCCGGTCGCAGACCGTGAGACCGTGACGGTCTTGATGGCGCCTGCGATCTCCCGGTGGACCACGGCCTTCACCCAGCCGACCTTGGGGAGAAAGACCTTATCGCCCTCGACCTTCACCCGCTGGGGATAGGCGTAAGACTGACGTGGCGCATGCTTTTTCTTGAACTTGGGAAAGCCGGCGCGATGGGCAAAGAAGTTCGTATAGGCCCGATCCAGATGACGCAACGTCATCTGCAAGGCCTGGGAGTCGGCCTCCTTCAGCCAAGGATAGTCTCTGGCCTTCCACACCGGCAGCATCGTAATCAGGGTATGGATGGAGAGCGACTCCCGCCGCTCCCTCCACGCCACCTTCTTCACATCCAGGGCCTTGTTCCAGACGAAGCGCACACACCCCAGCTGCCGCGCGATGAGGTCTTGCTGTGCGACATTAGGATAGAGGCGGATTTTTGTGGCGTGGAACATGACGGGAATTATAGCCGATACACGACAGATGCGCCTTATATCCCCGCCCTGAATGGCGGGGTTTTACGGCGCTGAGGATAATCGATTCTAGCGGATTTGGCGGGCGCCATGAACAGGCGCTACGCGTGGCCTGCGCGCAGGCACGGCCTGAACGGCAGACGCCGCCTGCCCCCGACTTGCGCGCCCATCGCCCGTCGCCGCCTTCATGCCGGCCGGGTGCTTGCCGGACCGCGCCAGGATGTGGGCCGCAAGCGCCTGCGCGCGACGTAGCTCCTGCCGATAGATGCGCGTCTGGTCATGGCTACCGGCGCGAGTCGTCAAGGGCATCAACAACGACCGTCCGCGCTGGTGGGCACGCACGCGCACCGTCATCGAAAGCCCCGGCCGCAAGGGATGGGCCGCCAACTGCGACGACCTGAGGCCGATGCGCACCGGGACGCGCTCCACGATATGGATGTAATTACCCGTGGCGTTGTCTGGCGGAAGGATGCTAAACGCGCTGCCCGCGCCCGGCGCAAGCCCCAGGACCACGCCGCGATACACGACGCCCGAGCCGTAGTAGGCGCTCGTAAGCCGGACACGGTCACCGGGGCGCACATCGCGCATATGGGTCTCCTTGATGTTCGCCACTACCCAGAGGTCATCGAGCGGCACGATAGTAAAAAGCCGCTGCCCGGCATGGATCTCAGTACCAGGATACACGGTGCGCTGCCCGATAAAACCCGATACCGGGGCGCGAATCACACGCCTCTGCCAGGCTAGATCCGCGACCTCGAGGCGCGCGATTGCGACTCGCACGAGTGGGTTATTGGCCACGGTCGTGTCGCGTACCAGCGCGCGGGCACCATCCCATTGTGCGCGCGTCTCGCCGATCTCGGCGTTCAAGGCGCGAATGCGCAGTTGCGTGTCGTCGACGCGCATGGCCGAGACCGCGCCTGCGCTCAATGATCGCTGATAACGCGCGAGATCGTGCATGAGCCGTGCACGATCCCACTCCAAGGCCTGCCTACGCCAGCGCAAGGCGCGGGCGCGCGCAAACAGGGCGCGTACATGGCGTGCCGCACTCCCCAACGCGGCCCGCGCGCGTCTCAAGGCCAGATGGCTCCTGTCAGCCTGTAGCAGCGCCAACCGCTCACCCTTGTGCACGAACTGGGTACGCCGCACAAAGACCTCGGCTGCGGTCCCTGTCACCTGCGCATCGACGGGCACGAGGTCGCCTGTCACATAGGCGTCGTCGGTGCCCGCATAAAACCGCGCATAGAGCACCCAATACAAAAACAGGCCGAGCACAACCAACACGATCAGCGCCACGGCCCAACGCACGCGCGCGCCGCGCGTCCCCAGGGCATGCGCCTTGCCCTCAATCGCCCTGCCCATCGATCGTCTCCTCTATCCGCGCCCACGTCGCCGCCCGCGCCGCGCGTAATGCCACCTGACGGGCCCGCTCCTGCCACCAAGCGCTATCGGCCTGCAGCAGTGGTGCGCGGTTCGTAAGCCCCGCGCGAAACGCCTGTTGCGCGCGCGCCTCCAGCCGTTGCGCGGCCCGCAAGGCCTGCGCCTGGGTCACGAGATCATCGCGCTCCCCCTGCAGGCGCGCCACGCCGTCTGCGACCTCGCGTACTGCCGCCACGAGCGTCCCCTGATATTGGGCGCGCGCCGCCACAAACGTCGCCTCCTGTCTGGCAAGGCGTGCGCGCAAGGTGCCACCTTCGAAGATCGGCAAGGTGACGGTCGGACCGATGGCGCGTGCCAGGTTCACGGGATCAAAGAGATCGCGCAACGAAATGCTGTTCCATCCCGCGAAAAACGCCAGATTGACGTCCGGATAGAATGCCGCTCGCGCCGCGCCTACACGCGCCGCGGCCACCGCCACCAACCGGCGCACGGCGACCACATCCGGCCGGCGCGCGACCAGCGCCAACGGGATGCGTGACGGCAACGGCAACCGCCCCCGGGCCGGCAAGGCGCCAAGCACCACCGCCCGCGCGAATGCAGGCCCGCGACCCGCCAAGGCCCCCAGGCTGTTACGCAGACGCACGAGCGCCGTCGCGGCCTCACGATAGCGCCGCGACACGACATCGAGCCGCTCCTCATCTGCGTATACCGTTCGTGTACCGCTCAGGCCATCGCGCCGGCGAAGACGCGCGAGGACCAGCAGACGGCGGGCATCGCGACGCACGGCTCGCCAATAAGTCCGCTCCATGCGCGCCGCTTCGGCGGCGAAATAGGTGCGCACGATCTGTGTGGTCACAATGAGGCGCGCCTCGGCGCGATCGGCAGCGGCCGCCTGGACCTCACCAAAGGTCGCACGCACTTCCTCATCAATGCGCCCAAATTGCGTGATATGGAGGCGCGCGATGAGGGGATCGACCTCGCCATACAAGACGCTTTGGCCATTGGCCGAGGCGTGGAGCCCGTCTTGCGAAAAGTGTTCGGCGCTCAAACTGCCGGCAGCCGAGACATGCAGATGCCGGCCGCCACGCTGCTTACGCCACGCAGCAACCGCCGCATGTACCCGCGCATCGGCCACGGCGAGCGATGGGTTGCCGCGCAGCGCCGCCGCCACCAGCGCATCGAGCGGTCGGCTGCCGACCGCCCGCCACCATAGCGGCGGCGTGGCCGCGCCCACATGCCCCACGGGCACGACGCCATGTGGCCGCCACGACATCACGGCCGGCCGCGGCCTGGGCGGCAACGGCGCGCACGAGGCAAGCGCCAGCCCGATCGGGATAATGAGGCCTTTCGACTTCATGGCTCGACGAGTTCCTGGGCGGCGAGCCGTACCGGGGCGTCGCGTTCGGCGAACAGCACCGGGCGCGCCACAAGGCAGAGCCCCGCGAGCGCCACAAAGCCCCACATCGCGATATAAAAGACCTCGCCCAAGGCAAGCTCCCCGGCCGCCTTGTCGAGGGCCTGCGCCACCACGGCATGGGCAACACGCGGCGCAAGCCCGTGATCGGCCAGCAACCCCAGAAGCACGGCGACATGTCGGCGTGCGCCGACATCCGCCTCGACGAGAAAGTGCCGGTGCACGATATCGCGCACCTCCCAAAGAATCGCAAACAGCGGCACGCCGAAGGCCTGTCCCGATACGCGCGACAGATTGAGCACGGCACTCGCCTGCCATTCGGCGGCCCCCGCGAGACCCGACAGGCCAATCGCGGCGAACGGGGGAACAGACCACCAAGGAAGATCCCAGCGGCCACCTGCGGCCAGAGCAGGGCCTCGAACGAGGCGCTGCGATTGTATGACGACACAAAGTCGCAAGTCGCGGCGATCCCAAGCAGCGCGACAAACCCGATGAGCCGCGGATCGACACGAGTCATCCAGCGGTGGGTAAAGACCGAGGCAAGCTTCGAGAAAATGGCCATGGGAAGGATCAGCAAACCCACCCACAGCGGGCTATAGCCGAGCGTCACCTCGTACTGGACGACGTAGATGGCCATGAGCCCCTGAAACAGTAGGGCGGTCGCAAATAGCCCGAGTGCCCCGATCGCGAAGTTCCAACGCCGAAACAACCGGACATCGACTAGAGGGATAGTGCACCGCCACTCCCAGACGGCGAACGCAATCCCGGCAGCGACACTTACGAACGCCAGCGCCTCGACCCTGGGCGATCGCCAAAAATCGCCGACCTCGGCAAGATCGAGCGCCCAAAGCCCTCCGGCCAACGCGACCACGAGCAGCACTAGGCCGCCCCAATCCATCGGCTCTGCGACCAATCCACTCTCGCGATGAAACAACACGACGGTACATAACAACGCCACCGCCAGGGCCACCGGGACATTGAGAATGAACAGTGCGCGAAACCCAGCCTCATGAATCAAGAGACCGCCCAGGGTTGGTCCGAGCGTAAACGGCATGAGCGCGGCGATGCCCCAGAGAACGAGGCCCAGATGTCGCTGCTCGGGACGATAATGGCGCAGCATGGCGCGAAACGACAAGGGTACGGTCACGCCCCCGGAAAAGCCCTGAGCCCCGCGGGCCAGCAGAAACACCCAGAAATGCGCGGTGCTGGCGCATACTGCCGACGACAACGCGAACACGAGAAATGCCCCGACCAGGGTATGGACCTCGCCGAAACGCCCCGCGAGTCTCGGCGCGATCGGAAAGGCAAGGGCCATGGCGATAAAGAAATTGGCCTGGGTCCAGTCCCCAAAGGTTGGTGCGCGCCCAAACGCCCCGGCGGCATAGGGTATCATCGGCAGATAGGCACCGGTATTGAAGAGCACCAGGAAATGACCGATACCCAATGTGAGATTCAAGACCAGGAAACGGAATGGATCCAAGGGTGGCGGTCCTGCACCTGCCATCGCCGCCGGCCTGTCCTCTTGACTTGCCACCCCATCCGCCCCCTTACAGTGCGCGCATTGTAAGGATCATGCCGTCGCTGCTCAAATCGGTTATATTGACATCATGTATCGGAAAACCCGATGGATATAGACGCCGATCAGCTCTTGACCTTTCTCGTCGTCGCCGAACAGGGGAGCCTCACCGCAGCCGGGCACATCTTGCATCGCGGCCAACCCGCGATCTCCGAGCGCCTCCAAAAGCTCAGTGCTCAAGTCGGCGAACCCCTCTATCGGCGCGAGGGGCGCGGCATTCGTCTGACGCCGGCCGGCAAGGCCCTGCTGGAGCCCTCGCGCAAGGTGCGCGCGGCGCTCGACGACGCCGCCCAGACGATCGTACGCCGCCGGCGCCTACAGGGGGCGGCGTTGCGAATCGCCGCCACCCCCACACTCGCCCACTATTTCCTGCCAAGACGCGTGGCGGCCTTCCAGCGCCGCCATAGTGATGTGCTCGTACACTTAAAAGGGAGTATTACCGATGGGCGCCAGACCGCCTACGGGGACTGGGACCTGCTGTTTTTGGAAGGCCACCTCGACCGCCGGCATCTCCCGCCCCACTACATCGTGCGCTCCTGGCATAAGGAGTCGATCGCCTGCGTGGTGGCCCCCGGTCATCCCCTGCTGGGTGCGACACGTGTCACCTGGTCCGATGTCCTCCGGTACCCCATGATCTGGCGCGATGATGGCCCGGGGGTGCGCGAGACCCTCGTGGCCGAGCTCGCCGCGCACGGCCTAGACGCGCCGTTCCGACTTGAAGTCGGCAGCGTAGACGCCGTCATCGCGGCGGTCATGGCCGGCACCGGCATAGGCTTTGTGGCCCAAAGCATTGTCGCCCAGCGTCCTGATTGGCCCATCGAGGTCCTCACCTTGCCAGATCGCGCCGCGCTTCATTGGACACTCTATGTCGCAGCGCCCGAAGCCCCTTACCAATCGCCAGCGGTCCGTTCGTTCCTCGCGCTCTTGCTGGCGGATGTGACGCCTGACAATACCCCTTAAACACCCATGGGTTCTCGCCGCACCGGAGGGCCCGGTTGCGTCGCACCTACCAGGTCAGGACTCTCCCGGCTGTGGCCAACGATGGCAGCGCCGCGCTCGGGCTCAAGAGCGGCATCTCCCGCGATAGATCGGCCGCCGTCATATGATTCAATTCGAGCGACTGCGCGCAGCCTATGATGCGCACCCCGTTGTCTTCAGCGAGCTTCATGAAGTCCGCGACGCTCTTGCCACCAGGCAGCGGAAACAAATTCTCCGCCACGCCCTTCTTCAAAAGCTCGGTGGCGGGACCCGTGAAATACATGAGAACGTTCTGCTCGCCGGCGGCGGCCGTCGATGCCAAGAAGAACGCCGACGGCAGTCGCTTTGGGTTCTCCGGTCCGGTTATCAGGATAATGACAAGATCCAGTGTCTCGTTGTCAGCCATAACACCTCCTTTCAAAAGATCCACGACTCATTCATCCGATCTCGTGGCTCACAAGGCCAAGGGTTCGCGATCATGCCAGAACGCGGCCCCGACCGGTCGTCGATACCCCTCGCCCAGCCCCATCATAAATCGGCGCCACAGCCACCCGCGTCGACCCAAAGCACCGGGCCCCGGTCGCGGGCCTATGCGGCCATGCACCGTCGCAACCAGACTCACGTTCGCACCACCTCGGCGTGATACCCTTCCCCCTCCACCGCCTCGATCAGCCGCTCGACCGGCGCACTGCCTTTAACCACTCCTTCCTCGCGTTCGAGGTTCACCTGCGCGGACTCGACACCGGCCACGCCTTGCAAGGCCTTGGTGACCGCTGCCACGCAATGACCGCATGTCATGCCGGTGATACGCAAAGTCGTGATGCTCATCTCGTGCTCCTGTTCGGTTTATGGATCCATGGGACGCGGTCGCCCCTATATCGCCTGGATTCACGGTCGCCGCGCCGCGGGTGTCAGCCTGGGCGCCTCGTTCCCGGAATCATCGTGCCATAACGGCGCCCGGAAACGCCGCAGACGCAGGCTGTTTGTCAGTACGAAGACGCTCGAGAAGCCCATGGCAAGGCCCGCAAGCATTGGGTTCAGCCGAATCCCAAAGGCCGGATCGAACACCCCGGCGGCCAGCGGGATCAGCAGGACATTGTAAAAGAAGGCCCAAAACAGATTACCGCGTATCGTACCCAATGTACGCCGCGACAAGTCGATGGCCGTAACCACGGCCCCGAGTTCACCTTTCACGGTCACATCGGCCGCTTCCATGGCGACATCGGTACCACTTGCCATCGCGATCCCGACATCGGCCTGTGCCAGTGCCGGGGCATCGTTCAGACCATCGCCGATAAACGCCACCTTGTGTCCTTGATCCTGCAGGGCGCGTACGGCCTGCGCCTTGTCGCCCGGCAAGACCTCCGCGCGGTGGCTCGTAATCCCAAGGACATGCGCCACTCGCGCCACCGCCGCCGCAGAATCGCCCGAGATCATCACCACCGCAAGTCCCCGTCCCTGCAAGGCCTGCACAGCTTGGCGTGCCTGCGGTCGCAGGGCATCGGCGACCGCGATCAGCCCGCGCACCTCGTCTCCGTGAGCGGCAAATATCACCGTCTTGCCGGCGGCCTCGAGATCGCGTGCGGCACCCTCCCAATCCGCGGCCGCAAGGCCTGCCTCGGCCAGCAGCCGGCGAGTGCCGATCCATGCGTGTCGACTCTCGACCTCGGCGGTCACCCCATATCCCGGCCGCGCCTCGAACCCCGAGACCGGGACCGGGGTCACGCCCCCCTCCTGTGCGGCGCGTACGATGGCCTGCGCCAATGGGTGTTCACTACCGGCCTCGACGCCGGCGGCAAGCGCCAGCAGCTGCGCGCGGCTCACGTCCCTCGTCACGACATCGGTCACCGTGGGCCGCCCCCGCGTCAGGGTTCCAGTCTTGTCAAAAACCACGGTATCGACGTGGCTCAAGGCCTCAAGGGCCTCGCCTCGACGATAGAGCACCCCCAATTCCGCCGCGCGCCCAGTGCCGACCATCACGGCCGCCGGTGTGGCAAGCCCCATGGCACACGGGCATGCTACCACCAGTACCGCCACCGCGCTCACGAGCGCTGTCGTAAGCCCGCCCGCACCCCCCCAAATCCACCACAGCGCAAACGTCACGGCGGCCGCCAACAGAACCAGCGGCGTAAAGACCCGCACCACTTGGTCGGCCACGCCCTGAATCGGCAGCTTCGAGCCCTGCGCGCGCGCTACCAGACGGATGATCTGTGCCAAGACCGTGTCCGCGCCTATACCGGTGGCCTCGACCTCCAGCACCCCGTATTGATTGATCGTGCCCCCGGTCACCCGATCTCCGGGACGCTTGGCCACCGGCACGGGCTCGCCGCTTAGCATCGATTCATCGACGTAGCTCTGTCCGGTGCGCACCAGGCCATCCACCGGGACATGCTCGCCTGGGCGCACCCGTACGACCTCGCCGACGTTGAGATCGGCGATCGCCACCTCCTCATCGGCACCGTCACGGACCCGGCGCACGGTCTTGGCCTGTAGGCCCGCAAGCCGCTTGATCGCAGCTCCCATGCGGCCCTTGGCGAGCTCCTCCAAGTACTTGCCGAGCAGGATCACCGTCACGATCACCGCTGCCGAATCGAAATAGAGATGGCGCGCCGTGGCCGGGAAACCCTGCGGCCAGACGAGCACCAGCAGGCTGTAGGCAAACGCCGCCCCGGTCCCGGTCATGATCAGGCTGTTCATGTCCGGCGAGAGGTGCCGATAGGCGATCCAACCCGGGCGGAAGAACCGGCGCCCGGGACCGAACAGGACTACGGCAGTCAGCGCCGCAACCAGCCACGACCACACGCCGGTGGGCGCAAGCTGCACCAGCATCCGTCCGAATGCCGGCGCGAATACCGGTCCCATCGCCAAGACCACGACCGGCACAGTCAAAAATGCCGCGCGTTCGACATCGCGACGCATGCGCGCCGCGGCCTCATCTTGCGCCTCCCGGGGCTCGTCTTCGTCGGCCGCCGGTCCGGCGAGCGGCTCGTAGCCGGTAGCCCGAATGGCCGCACGCACTGTGGCTTCATCCAGGGCCCCCACGAGATAATGGACGTGGGCGGCTTCGGTGGCGAGATTGACATTCGCCTCGATCACGCCTGGCAGGGCCTGCAGGGCGCGCTCCACGCGCCCGGCGCAGGAGGCGCAGGTCATGCCCCCTACCCCGATGTCGATGTCCGCCATGACCGGATCGTAGCCGCGCGCGTGGACGGCCTCGGCAAGGGCTGCGGGCGTCGTCGTGGACGGGTCATAGATGACCGTGGCGCGCTCGGTCGCGAGATTCACTATCGCCGATTCAACCCCTGGCAAGGCCTTCAAGGCCCGCTCCACGCGCGTCACACATGACGCGCACGTCATGCCGGCGACAGCGAACTCGATCTCGCGGCTCATGGCGCCACCCCGTCGGCCGCGGCGGCATTCAAGGCCGCCGGGATCGGGCATTCCATGGCCGGGCCTTGGCCCCGACGACGCCCGTTCAGGCGCTCCAAACCCTGCTTTATGCGCTCGCGGCCGAGAAGGCGCCGATCGCTATCACGCAGCGTCGCGCGCGTCAGATACCAGACATCGGCGGCGCGTGTCCCGCGGCCCCCCAAGACTGCCACGAAGCCGCGACCTCAGCGCACGCACAGCCGAGCCCCGGGGCGCATCGCATGAAACACCGCCACCGCACGTGCTCGTCACGATACATTCGGTATCCGCCACCGCTGCCGCCGGTCGGCTGGATGAGGCCAAGGGCATCGTAGCAACGCAACGCCCTCGCACCCAGACCCATGCCCGCCCGCTTCGCCAACACCCCGATCGTCACCATTGCCTATCCTCCGATCGAAGAGTTTACACCCTGCGGTAGACGATAAGGTCAAGCGGTCGGCGCGATGCACTGCCGCCGGCCTCGGAACCTCCTGGGAGAGGCGGAATCGCCTTTCGGAGAGTCGCCAAAATACGCCGTTGGCTAACGCTCGCTCGCCGTCTCTGTGGCACCGCCGGCCTCGGCGAGTTCAGCGCTGCCAGACCGCACCGGCGAACGCGCGCCTTACTCCGCATTCACCGGATGGCGTGGATCGTCCAGAGCAAGCCATGCGGTGCCAGCGGTACGCCTTGATGCATGACTATCCGGCCCGCAACGTTTCGATAGAGGAGCGTTGGTACGAGTTCGGGACCGGTCATGGCCAGCAAACGATTGTTGACAGCCAGGGCGTGTGCCGCCGGCCCTCGCACTGGCACAGGCCGGATCCCCCCATCATCCTTCCCGGGCGCGAAATCGCGCTCGTTG